>NZ_LHPA01000020.1:0-514038 GCF_001297215.1 Pseudomonas sp. RIT-PI-o
GCGCATTCTACAGCAGCCTCATTTGCTGTCAAGTGATTATTTTCAGAAGTTTTCGAAGAATTCTTCAACAACTTCAACCACTTGCGCTTCCGATCTCTCGTTAGCGGGAGGCGAATTCTACAGCGTTAATCGCTGCTGTCAACACCTCTTTTTCTCCGCTTTCGACCGAGAAGATCGAACCGTTAAAAGAGCCAAACATCACCACTCTCTCAACTCCTTCCAGGCTTCGATGATCTGAAGCGAGCTGCTGTCGAAAACTGCGTAACTCTTTGAATCTCAAGGAGTTTTCCGTTTCGACTGCGCCGGAAGTGGGGCGAATTATAGACTTCTGGAATCTGCCGTCAACACCTATTTTCATATTTCTGTCATATCAGTCAAAAAAGCACCGAAAACGCGAAGGCCGACCTGCGAGGTCGGCCTTCTGCACTTCCAGCTACTTATAAGCTAGGGAATGCAAACTGCGACGCCTCATGGCTCGCACGCTGTGGCCAGCGCTGGGTGATCGCCTTGCGACGGGTATAGAAGCGTACGCCATCCGGACCATACGCATGCAGGTCGCCAAACAGCGAACGCTTCCAGCCGCCGAAGCTGTGATACGCCACCGGCACCGGCAGCGGTACGTTGACGCCGACCATGCCGACTTCGATCTCGTCGCAGAACAGCCGCGCCGCTTCGCCGTCGCGGGTGAAGATGCAGGTGCCGTTGCCGTATTCGTGATCGTTGATCAGTTGCATCGCCTCTTCCAGGCTGTTCACCCGAACGACGCACAACACCGGTCCGAAGATTTCTTCTTTATAGATGCGCATCTCAGGGGTGACGTTATCGAACAGGCAGCCGCCGAGGAAGAAGCCTTCTTCATGACCGGCCACGCTCAGACCACGACCATCGACCACCAGGGTCGCGCCCGCCGCCACACCGTCGTCCACGTACCCGCTGACCTTGTCACGCGCCTGACCGGTAACCAACGGCCCCATGTCCAGGCCGCACGACGTACCGGCACCGATTTTCAGCGCCTTGATCTGTGGGACCAGTTTCGCCACCAGCGCGTCCGCGACCTGGTCGCCAACACACACGGCTACCGAAATCGCCATGCAGCGTTCGCCGCAGGAGCCGTAAGCCGCGCCCATCAGTGCGCTCACCGCGTTGTCCAGATCGGCGTCCGGCATCAGCACCGCATGGTTCTTCGCACCGCCCAGTGCCTGCACGCGCTTGCCGCGCTTGGTGCCTTCGGCGTAGATGTATTCGGCAATCGGTGTCGAACCGACGAAACTCAGCGCTTTGACTTCCGGCGCTTCGATCAGCGCGTCCACCGCAGTCTTGTCGCCATGGACCACGCTCATCACGCCTTTCGGCAATCCGGCTTCCAGCAGCAGCTGAGCAATCAGCAGCGTCGAGCTTGGATCGCGCTCGGATGGCTTGAGGATGAAGCAGTTGCCGCAGACGATCGCCAGCGGATACATCCACAGCGGCACCATGGCCGGGAAGTTGAACGGAGTGATGCCGGCAACAATCCCCAACGGCTGGAAGTCCGACCAGGCGTCGATGTTCGGGCCGACGTTGCGGCTGTACTCGCCCTTGAGGATTTCCGGGGCGGCGCAGGCGAACTCGACGTTCTCGATACCGCGCTTCAATTCACCGGCCGCATCTTCCAGGGTCTTGCCATGCTCTTCGCTGATCAGTTGCGAGATGCGTGCTTCGTTCTGCTCCAGCAGTTGCTTGAAACGGAATATCACTTGGGCGCGTTTGGCCGGTGGCGTGTTGCGCCAGGCGGGGAACGCAGCTTTGGCGGCATCGATGGCTTTCTGGATGGTGGCCTGGCTGGCCAATGGCAGTTTGTGGATCGCCTGGCCGGTCGACGGGTTGAAGACATCCACCGCGCGACCGGTTTCGGTCACCAGTTCGCCATTGATCAAATGCGGGATAACGCTCATCGAACACTCCTGAATTCTGGTCCACGGGCACCCGTAAAGGAGCGCCCGGTTGCGTAGGTATATATAGAAGGAAAATCAGTCGAGCTTGTTCAGCACTTCGCCGACCGCGTCGAACAGACGATCGAGGTCTTGCGGCTTGCTGTTGAAGGTTGGGCCGAACTGCAGGGTGTCGCCGCCGAAGCGTACGTAGAACCCGGCTTTCCACAAGGCCATGCCCGCTTCGAACGGACGCACGATGGCGTCACCGTCGCGCCCGGCAATCTGGATCGCGCCGGCCAGACCGTAGTTACGGATGTCGATGACGTTCTTCGAGCCTTTCAGGCCATGCAGCGCGTTTTCGAAATGCGGCGCGACTTCGGCGACGCTCTGCACGAGGTTTTCCTTCTGCAGCAGGTCGAGTGCCGCCAGGCCAGCGGCACACGCCACCGGGTGCGCCGAGTAGGTATAGCCGTGAGGGAATTCCACGGCGTATTCCGGCGTCGGCTGGTTCATGAAGGTCTGGTAGATCTCGGAGCTGGCAATCACCGCGCCCATCGGAATCGCGCCGTTGGTGACTTGCTTGGCGATGCACATCAGGTCTGGAGTCACGCCGAAGCTCTCGGCGCCGAACATCGAACCGGTGCGGCCGAAACCGGTGATCACTTCGTCGAACACCAGCAGGATGTTGTGCTGATCGCAGATCTCGCGCAGACGCTTGAGGTAACCCTGCGGCGGAACCAATACCCCGGCAGAGCCGGCCATCGGTTCAACGAACACCGCAGCGATGTTGGAAGCGTCGTGCAGTTCGATCAACTTGAGCAGCTCATCGGCCAAAGCAATACCGCCCTGCTCCGGCATGCCACGGGAAAACGCGTTGCTCGCCAGCAGTGTGTGCGGCAGGTGATCGACATCCATCATCGCCTGACCAAACAGTTTGCGGTTGCCGTTGACGCCACCGAGGCTGGTGCCGGCGATGTTCACGCCGTGGTAACCACGGGCGCGGCCGATCATTTTGGTCTTGGTCGCCTGGCCTTTCAGGCGCCAATAGGCACGGACCATTTTCACCGCAGTATCGGCGCACTCGGAACCAGAGTCGGTGAAGAACACGTGGTTCAGATTGCCCGGGGTCAGTTCGGTGATTTTTTCTGCCAGCTGGAACGACAATGGATGGCCGTACTGGAAGCCCGGCGAGTAGTCGAGGGTGCCCAGTTGTTTCGAAACGGCTTCCTGAATTTCCTTGCGGGTGTGCCCGGCGCCGCAGGTCCACAGACCGGACAAGGAGTCGTAGATCTTGCGGCCCTTGTCGTCGAACAGCCAGCTGCCTTCAGCGCCGACGATCAGACGCGGGTCGCGCTGAAAGTTGCGGTTGGCGGTGTACGGCATCCAGTGCGCGTCCAGCTTCAGTTGGCTGGCCAGTGGCGACGGCGCGTTTTCAGGCATGTTCATCGGGCAAAACCTCGCAGGGCATAAGCGTCAGGGAGAGGGAAAGCGTTGTTGCAGCTAAATTGCCACGGCGATAAAGTCGGTGAAATTCAACTCTTCTAACCTTCAGTTAGATCTTTGCTAAACAAAGAGAACAATAAATGAGCAGCCGCCGCCCCGATCCGCTGGCCCAGGTCAGTGATTTTGATATTCGCCTGCTGCGGATTTTTCGCAGCGTCGTGGAATGTGGCGGCTTCTCAGCAGCGGAAACCGTGCTCGGCATAGGACGCTCGGCGATCAGCCAGCAGATGAGCGATCTGGAACAGCGCCTTGGCCTGCGCCTGTGCCAGCGCGGGCGGGCCGGGTTTTCCCTCACCGAGGAAGGCCGCGAGGTGTATCAGTCGGCACTGCAGCTTTTAAGTGCGCTGGAAAGTTTCCGCACCGAGGTCAACGGCCTGCACCAACACCTGCGGGGTGAATTGATCATTGGCCTGACCGACAACCTCGTCACCCTGCCGCACATGCGCATCACCCACGCCCTCGCGCAACTGAAGGAGCGTGGGCCGGATGTGCAGATCCAGATTCGCATGATTGCGCCAAACGAAGTCGAACAAGGTGTGCTCGACGGACGTTTGCACGTCGGCGTGGTGCCGCAGGCCAGTGCGCTGTCGGGACTGGAATATCAGCCGTTGTACAGCGAGCGTTCGCTGCTGTATTGCGCGGTGGGGCATCCGCTGTTTTATGTCGACGATAAACAGCTCGAGGATCAACGTCTCGACAGCCAGGACGCGATTGCGCCGACCTTCCGGTTGCCAGCAGAAATTCAGGCGCATTATCAGGCGCTCAATTGCACCGCCAGTGCGTCGGATCGAGAGGGCATGGCGTTTCTGATTCTGACCGGGCGCTATATCGGTTATCTGCCGGATCACTACGCAAGCCTTTGGGTGCAGCAAGGGCGGTTGCGTGCGCTCAAGGCTGACACGCGTTTTTACGATTTGAGTCTGGCATCGGTCACGCGCAAGGGGCGGCGCCCTCATTTGGTGCTGGAAAGCTTTTTGGAGAGTCTGGCGGCTACGCGTTGATAGGGACCGCAACATTGGTGAAGTACAGCAAGATCAAGGGATCGCAGCCTTCGGCAGCTCCTACAGAGAGAATAAGTTGAGCAAGTGGACAGCTTTTTGCAGAGCAGGATCAAATCCGATCCTTGAAGAAGCCCACCGCCATGCAGCCAGATTCCGATTCGTCCAGTGAACTGATCTACGGCCTCAACGACCGTCCCAAACCACTCGCCGCGATCCTCGCCGCGTTGCAGCACGTGCTGGCCAGTTTCGTCGGCATCATCACCCCGCCGCTGGTCATCGGCTCGGCGCTCGGGCTGACGGCGCATCTGCCGTATCTGATCAGCATGGCGCTGATGGTTTCGGGTGTCGGCACCTTTATCCAGGCGCGGCGGCCATTCGGCATTGGCGCGGGGATGATCTGCCTGCAAGGCACCAGTTTCGCTTTTCTCGGCGCGGTGCTGTCCGCCGGGTTTCTGGTCAAGCAACGCGGCGGCAGCCCGGAAGATATTCTGGCGATGATTTTCGGCGTGTGCTTTTTCGGCGCGATCGTACAAATCGTGCTCAGCCGTTTCATCGGCCAGTTGCGCCGAGTGGTGACCCCCCTGGTGACCGGTATTGTGATCACGCTGATCGGCATCAGCCTGATCAAGGTCGGCATTACCGATCTGGGTGGCGGCTTCAATGCGCCGGACTTCGGCGCGCCGGGCAATCTCGCCCTGGGCGTATTTGTGCTGCTGACGATCATTCTGCTCAACCGCTCGAATACGCCGTGGGTAAGGCTGTCGGCGATCATCATCGGACTGGTGCTCGGCAGTCTAGCGGCTTGGTTGAGTGGGAAATTGCTGCCGCAGCCATTGCCTGACTTGCCGCTGGTGAGTTTTCCTACGCCGTTCAAGTTCGGATTCAACTTCGACTGGACAGCTTTCCTGCCGGTCGCGCTGATTTATCTGATCAGCACCCTCGAAACCGTCGGTGACCTCACCGCCAATTGCATGCTCGCCCGCCAGCCCATCAGCGGCCCTTCATATATAAGTCGCCTGCGTGGCGGCGTGCTCGGTGACGGTGTGAGCTGCATGATCGCTGCGACCTTCAGCGCGTTCCCCAACACGACCTTCGCCCAGAACAACGGTGTGATTCAGCTGACCGGCGTCGCCAGCCGCTACGTCGGCCTGTACATCGGCGCGATCCTGTTCTGCCTCGGCCTGTTCCCGATGATCGGCGCGGTGCTGCAACAGATACCGAAACCGGTGCTGGGCGGTGCGACGCTGGTGATGTTCGGCGCGGTGGCGGCGGCGGGCGTGCGCATTCTCGCGCAGTCACCGCTGGATCGGCGCAGCATGCTGATCATCGCCACTTCGTTCGGCGTTGGCCTCGGCATCGCTGCGCAACCGAACCTGCTGCACCTGCTGCCGAAACTGGTGCAGAACCTGTTCGACTCTGCGATCACCAGCGGCGGGCTGACGGCAATCTTCCTGTGTCTGCTGTTGCCGGAAGGCAAAACTGCGGCGGCCAAAAGCCCCGCGCCATTGAACAAGATCGAACAGGCGTAACTGTTTTTCCGCGCAAGGACTTGTCGGATGCCTGTGGGTGCGCTATCAACGCAACTGATTGCACCCACAGACAATCCCGGAAGTGCCTATGACCTTTGAAGTCCCAGCCCACGGCGGCAAACCCGCCAGCCGCATTCGTCAGAAGAACGAAGAGACCATTCTCAAAGCCGCCGAGGACGAGTTCGCCCGTCACGGGTTCAAAGGCACCAGCATGAACACCATCGCGCAGAATGCCGGATTGCCCAAGGCCAACCTGCATTACTACTTCACCAACAAACTCGGTTTGTATGTGGCGGTGCTGAGCAACATCATCGAGTTGTGGGACAGCACCTTCAACACCCTTACCGCCGAGGATGATCCGGCCGAAGCGCTGACCCGCTACATCCGCGCGAAGATGGAGTTCTCCCGGCGCCAGCCCCAGGCCTCGCGGATATTCGCCATGGAAGTGATCAGTGGCGGCGAATGCCTGAGTGAATATTTCAATCAGGATTACCGCGCCTGGTTTACCGGGCGCGCGGCGGTGTTTCAGGCGTGGATCGATGCAGGCAAAATGGACCCGGTCGATCCGGTGCACCTGATCTTCCTGCTGTGGGGCAGCACTCAGCACTATGCCGACTTCGCCACGCAGATTTGCCGCGTCACCGGGCGCCGCAAGTTGACCAAGCAGGACATGGAAGACGCCGGCAACAACCTGATCCGCATCATTCTCAAAGGCTGCGGCCTCACTCCTTCTCTATAAGACGTTTATGCCTTTCACCCTCAGCGGTCTTTGCGAGTACCGCGAAGAGATTCGCAAAAGCCGCTTCATCACCCTGGCGACGCCGATCGGCAGCCCCGCCGACGCGCAGGCATTTTTCGATCAGTACAGCGATTTGAACGCCACGCACAATTGCTGGGCGTGGAAACTCGGCGCGCAATACCGCAGCAATGACGACGGCGAACCGAGCGGCACGGCTGGGCGCCCTATCCTGGCGGCGATCGAAGCCCAGGACTGCGATCAGGTCGCAGTCCTGGTGATCCGCTGGTACGGCGGCATCCAATTGGGCACTGGCGGCCTGGCCCGAGCCTATGGCGGCGGCGCCAACAAGTGCCTGCAAGCGGCGGAAAAAGTCGAATTGATCAGCCGCGTGCCTCTGAGCTGCGCCTGCGGATTTGCCGAACTGGCACTGGTGAAGTTGCGCGTGGCGGATCTGGGTGGGTTGGTGGTGGAGGAAAACTTTACCGCCAATGGCGTTGAGTTGAAGTTGGCGGTGGGTGAGGCGCAGATTGAATTGCTGCAGAGCCAGTTGGCTGATCTGAGTCGTGGGCGGATTCTGTTGCAGCGCTAGATCCAGGATCAAAAGATCGCAGCCTTCGGCAGCTCCTACAGGGGTATCGCATTCCAACTGTAGGAGCTTCTGAAGGCTGCGATCTTTTAGGGCATTCCCCAATGAGCAAGTTGCCCACACCTGCTGTGCACCCGACTGTGGATAACCTGAGCACATACCGCTGTAACCCTTCTGTCATGCGGCTTTGCACGATTTGTTCACTTTTCGTTCAATTGATCCGACGAAACGGAAATCCAGCGTAAAAACAAACAGTTATCGTCGTTTATCACCATTAGAAGAAAGCAGTGCAGTGCTTATGCCCGGCCTCAACGCTTGCGCACAATTACTGTGGAGCACCCTGTGGATAAGCCGTTCATGACCGCCGCAGGCGCTGGATTTGCCTAGCCCCGGGGCAATTGCTCGTTTTTTAACCAACCTGACGCGAGCAAAACTGGAGCCTGATCAACGGCTTTGCGCTGAATTGGTGCCTCGGAGCATGTCAAAAAGAGCGCCGATGCGCTGTCATCGGTGACTGGGGGCGGATGCGCAAAGCGTTCCTGACTCAATGGCCAGGAAATTGCTTTATCCACAGGCACAACTCCAAGTCAGTCGAGCCTGCCATGTCCATCGCCCCTTCCCCACCGCGCCTGCAGCTGCGCCAGATCAGCAAACGCTATCCCGGTTGCCTGGCCAACGATGCCATCGACCTGAGCATCGCGCCGGGTGAAATCCATGCCCTGCTCGGGGAAAACGGCGCGGGCAAAAGTACGTTGATGAAGATCATTTACGGTGTCACCCAGTGTGATAGCGGTGAAATGCTCTGGCAGGGGCAGCGCGTGCAGATCCGCAATCCGGCGCAGGCGCGGCAGTTAGGCATCGGCATGGTGTTCCAGCATTTCTCGCTGTTCGAAACCCTCAGCGTCGCTCAGAACATTGCCTTGGCGATGGGCGCGGCGGCGGGCACGCCCAGGCAACTGGAACCGAAGATTCGCGAAGTATCACGGCGTTATGGCATGGCGCTGGAACCGGAGCGACTTGTCCACAGCCTGTCGATTGGCGAGCGGCAGCGGGTAGAAATCATTCGTTGCCTGATGCAGGACATCCGCCTGTTGATTCTCGATGAGCCGACCTCGGTGCTGACGCCGCAAGAGGCTGACGAATTGTTCAT
Organism: Pseudomonas sp. RIT-PI-o; assembly: GCF_001297215.1. Classification (NCBI taxonomy): domain Bacteria; kingdom Pseudomonadati; phylum Pseudomonadota; class Gammaproteobacteria; order Pseudomonadales; family Pseudomonadaceae; genus Pseudomonas; species Pseudomonas sp. RIT-PI-o. The sequence continues at coordinate 8,419 of NZ_LHPA01000020.1, forward strand.
CACCCTGCGTCGCCTGGCTGCCGAGGGCTGCAGCATTCTGTTTATCAGCCACAAGCTCGGTGAAGTGCGCGCCTTGTGCCACAACGCCACGGTGCTGCGCGGCGGTCGGGTTGCCGGACATTGCCTGCCGGCCGAATGTTCGGATCAGCAACTGGCGCAACTGATGGTCGGCGAAGCGGCGGCGTTGATTGGCGAGTATCCGAAGGTCAGCGGTGGCGCGACTTTTCTACAGGTTGACGGGTTGAGTTGGCACAATCCGGATCCGTTTGGTTGCTCGCTGCACGACATCGACTTGCAAGTACGCAGCGGTGAAATCGTCGGCATCGCCGGGGTCGCTGGCAATGGACAGGACGAGTTGCTCGCCCTGCTCAGCGGCGAACAGCCCTTGCCTCGTGCGCAAGCGGCGACCATTCGCTTCGCTGAGCGCAACGTCGCTGACGTGCGCCCGGATGCGCGGCGCAAACTGGGCCTGGCCTTCGTCCCCGCCGACCGACTCGGCCACGGCGCGGTGCCGGAGTTGAGTCTGGCCGATAACGCCCTGCTCAGCGCTTTCCAGCAAGGCCTGGTCAGCCACGGGCTGGTTCAACGCGGCAAAGTCGAAGCCCTCGCGCAACAGATCATCCAGCGTTTCGGCGTTAAAACTCCAGGCACGCAAACCGCCGCGCGCAGCCTCTCCGGCGGCAACCTGCAGAAATTCATCCTTGGTCGGGAGATCCTTCAGCAGCCGAAATTACTGATCGCCGCGCACCCGACCTGGGGCGTCGATGTCGGCGCCGCCGCGACCATCCATCGCGCCTTGATCGCCCTGCGCGATGCCGGCGCGGCGATCCTGGTGATTTCCGAAGACCTCGATGAACTGTTCCAGATCAGCGATCGCCTCGGCGCGCTGTGCAGCGGGCGTCTGTCGGCGCTGCAAGACACCTGCGCGACACAACTGAGCGATGTCGGCGCGTGGATGGCTGGCCAGTTCGATCACTCACCTTGCGCCGCCTCGGTTTAACGGAGTTTCAACCATGCTGCTTTCTCTCGAACCCCGTGGTCAGCAATCACGCCTGATGCTGTGGTGCTCGCCGTTACTGGCGGCGGTGCTGACTCTCGGCTGCGGCTCGCTGTTGTTCATCGCGCTGGGCCACGATCCACTGCAAACCTTGCACACGCTGTTGATCGCACCGCTCAGCGATCTGTATGGCGTGTCCGAATTACTGGTCAAGGCGCTGCCGATTCTGCTTTGCGCACTGGGACTGGCCGTGGCCTATCAGGCGCGAATATGGAACATCGGCGCCGAAGGCCAGTTGCTCCTCGGCGCGCTGGCCGGCAGTGCGGTGGCGGTGAACATTATCGATGTGCAAAGTCGTTGGGCGCTGGCGCTGATTCTGCTGACCGGCATCTTTGCCGGTGCCGCATGGGCCGGGCTCACCGCGTGGCTGCGCACGCGCTTCAACGCCAACGAAATCCTCACCAGCATCATGCTCAACTACATCGCATTGAACCTGCTGCTGTTCTGCGTGCACGGGCCTTTGAAGGATCCGGCGGGCTTCAATTTCCCCGAGTCGGCGATGTTCGGCGACGCCAGTCGTTTGCCGCTGCTGCTGGAGGACGGGCGGGTTCATGCCGGGGTGTATTTCGCCCTGCTCGCGCTGGTCGCGGTGTGGGTGTTGCTGCAGAAAAGCTTTATCGGTTTCCAGATCAAAGTACTCGGTCTGGACAAGCGTGCGGCAGGCTTCGTCGGCTTTCGCGAGAAGCGCCTGATCTGGCTGGCGCTGTTGATCAGCGGCGGGCTGGCGGGGCTCGCCGGAGTCTGCGAAGTCACCGGGCCGATCGGCCAACTGGTGCCGCAGGTGTCGCCAGGTTATGGCTACGCGGCGATCACCGTGGCGTTTCTCGGGCGCCTCAATCCGCTCGGCATTCTGTGCTCGAGTCTGCTGATGGCACTGCTGTACATCGGCGGCGAGAGCGCGCAGATGTCGCTCAATCTGCCGCAGGCAATCACCCAGTTGTTCCAGGGCATGATGCTGTTTTTCCTGCTCGCCTGTGACGTGCTGATTCTCTATCGGCCACGCCTGAATCTGCGCTGGACCCGGCGCGCCTCGACCCCTGCCGTAACCGCCGGAGCGCTGTGATGGACATCGATCTGTTGAGCAATATTTTCTACGCCATGGTCCGCTGCGGCACGCCGCTGCTGCTGGTGGCACTGGGTGAATTGATCTGCGAGAAGAGCGGCGTCCTCAATCTGGGTCAGGAAGGCATGATGCTGTTTGGCGCGGTGATCGGATTCATCGTCGCGCTGAACAGCGGCAACCTGTGGCTCGGCGTGCTGTTGGCGATGTTGGCCGGAATGTTGTTGTCGTCACTGTTTGCTCTGGTCGCGCTGGTGTTCAACGCCAATCAGGTGGCGACCGGGTTGGCGTTGACGATTTTCGGTGTCGGACTTTCGACCTTTGTCGGCGCGGCCTGGGTCGGTAAACCGCTGGCGGGTTTCGAGCCTTTGGCGATTCCGTATTTGAGTGAGATTCCGCTGATCGGGCGGATGCTGTTTGCTCAGGACTTGCTGGTGTATCTGTCGTTCGCGCTGTTTGCGCTGGTGGCGTGGGTGATCATCAAAAGTCGTGTCGGGCTGATCATTCAAGCGGTCGGTGAGAACCCGGATGCAGCGAGTGCGATGGGCTTGCCGGTGCTGACCGTGCACACGTTGGCGGTGTTGTTTGGCGGAGCGATGGCCGGGCTGGCCGGGGCGTATCTGTCGCTGGCCTACACCCCGATGTGGGCAGAAAACATGACCGCCGGACGCGGCTGGATCGCCCTGGCGCTCGTGGTATTTGCCAGTTGGCGGGTCTGGCGTTTGTTGCTCGGGGCGTATCTGTTCGGCCTCGCCAGCATCCTGCACCTGGTGGCGCAGGGGTTGGGGCGGGCGATTCCTTCGAGCCTGCTGGCGATGCTGCCGTATGTGGCGACGATCGTGGTGCTGGTGCTGCTGTCCCGCGATGCCGTGCGGACGCGGTTGTATGCGCCGGTTTCGTTGGGGCAGCCTTGGCAGGCGGGGCATTAGGCATACACAGGAACTGTGGCGAGGGAGCTTGCTCCCGCTGGGGCGCGACGCGGCCCTCAACAGTGAGCCTGGACGATCTCGCACTCAGGCTTTACGGCTGCTGCGCAGCCGAGCGGGAGCAAGCTCCCTCGCCACATATGGGGAGTGCCTGAACCACACCCCACGCCAGTTCAAAGACAAGAAAAACCACAAGAATCGAACTGGCCCCATGCAACAGGGCATACCCCTGCCACGCCGCAAACAGAAACCGCGCCACCGCGTCATAGCGTCCATACAGCGCCTGCGGATCACGAATCCGCAGCACCGCCCAAACGCACACCACCGAGCCCAACAGATTCGCCATCAACATATGCAGCGGTTCGAATGCGGGCAGTTCGCCCGGCCAGTTCAGTGCCGTCAGCAATTGATGCACCAGCGCAAAACTCCACGGCGTGACAAACGCTGCCGTGACGATCAGGTCATACCAGGCGCTGCCGCGCACCACGTTGCGATATTGCGTTGCCGTCCACATCGTTCCAGCTCCAAAAATTCGGGGAGCACGCACGGTAAAGCCTGGGGTATGCTCCAGGGTCAATACCTCCTTTGAGATCCAGCATGCGCATCGGTGAATTAGCCCGGGCCAGCGCCGTCAGTCGTGACACCTTGCGCTTCTACGAGCACCGCGGGCTGATCGCGGCACAACGCAGCGCCAACGGCTATCGCGACTATCCGCCGGAGATGCTGCAACTGGTGCTCTATATCAAAACCGCGCAACGCCTTGGCTTTACCTTGGGCGAGATCGGCAACAGTGTCGCCGCCCTGTGGCACGCGCCCGACCCGGGAAATGCCGTGGCGCAATTGCTGCGCGACAAACTGCAATTGATTGAAACCCGCATGAGCGAACTCGACACCCTGCGCCAAGAGCTGAAACTCCGGCTCGGTCAGGCGTGTCCATTGAATCCTGAACGCTGACTTTCAAGGAAACCCCATCATGTCTCAGGCAAAAAACGCACTGATCATCGGCGCCTCTCGTGGCTTGGGCCTCGGGCTGGTGAAGACGTTGCTGGGCGACGGCTGGCAAGTAACCGCCACCGTGCGCAATCCGCAGAAGGCCGAGGCGCTGCAAGCGCTGGGTGATGTGCGCATCGAGAAGCTCGACATGGACGATCAGCAAGCGGTGATCGCCCTGAGCCAGAAACTCAAGGGCGAAACCTTCGATCTGTTGTTCGTCAACGCCGGGGTCAAAGGCCCGGACGTGCAGACCCCCGGCGGCGCGACCCTGGCCGAGGTCGGCCAGCTGTTTTTCACCAACGCAGTGGCGCCGATCAATCTGGCTCAGCGCTTCGTCGGGCAGATCCGCGACGGCAGCGGCGTGCTGGCGTTCATGAGTTCGGTGCTGGGCAGCGTGACCATGCCCGACGCGCCGGAACTGGCGCTGTACAAGGCCAGCAAGGCAGCTCTCAATTCGATGACCAACAGTTTCGTCACGCAACTGGGCGAGCAGAAACTCACCGTGCTGTCGCTGCACCCGGGATGGGTGAAGACCGACATGGGCGGCGAAGGCGCCGATCTCGATGTCGAGACCAGCACACGCGGGCTGATCGATCAGGTCAATGCGTTTACCGGCAAGGGCGGGCATCACTTCGTCAATTACAAGGGTGAAACCATTCCCTGGTAATCCTACAGGGGTTGTGTATTTTGGCGTGGTGTCCGGTCGGGTTGGGCTTGCCCGGCGCTGCGATTTGTTTGAAACTGCGCGCCTCGTCCTTCGCGGCGACCCTGGATCAGCAGACAGGGCAACACTGAGCTGGCAACCCTGAACCCAACTTTCAGAGGAGCCGGCCACAATGCCTGCGACCCGTACCTGGTTAAAAAATCCCCTCGCCATTTTCACCTCTAACGAACTCGACGCCCGTGGCGGCCTTGTCGTGCAAGACGGTGTCATCGTCGAAGTGCTCGCTGCCGGTCAGCAGCCGTCGGCGCCGTGCAATGAAGTGTTCGAGGCCCGCGAGCATGTGATCCTGCCGGGCCTGATCAACACTCACCATCATTTCTATCAAACCCTGACCCGCGCCTGGGCGCCGGTGGTCAATCAGCCGTTGTTTCCGTGGCTGAAAACCCTGTACCCGGTATGGGCGCGCCTGACGCCGGAAAAACTCGCCCTCGCAACCAAAGTGGCGCTGGCCGAATTGCTGCTCTCAGGCTGCACCACTGCTGCCGACCATCACTATCTGTTCCCGGACGGTCTGGAAAACGCCATCGACGTGCAGGTCGAAACGGTGCGCGAACTGGGCATGCGCGCCATGCTCACGCGCGGTTCGATGAGCCTCGGCGAGAAGGACGGCGGCCTGCCTCCGCAACAAACGGTGCAGGAAGGTCAGGTGATTCTCGACGACAGTCAGCGGCTGATTCACGAGTACCACGAGCGTGGCGACGGCGCGCAGATCCAGATCGCCCTGGCGCCGTGTTCGCCATTTTCGGTGACCCCGGAAATCATGTCGGCCAGCGCTGATCTGGCGAACAAGCTCGATGTGCGTCTGCACACCCACCTGGCAGAAACCCTCGATGAAGAAGACTTCTGCCTGCAGCGCTTCGGCCTGCGCACCGTTGATTATCTGGACAGCGTCGGCTGGCTCGGCCCGCGTACCTGGCTGGCCCACGGCATCCATTTCAACCCCGACGAAATCGCCCGCCTCGGCCAGGCCGGCACCGGTATCTGCCATTGCCCAAGCTCGAACATGCGCCTGGCTTCCGGCATTTGCCCGAGCATCGAGCTGACCGACGCCGGCGCGCTGTTTGGTCTCGGTGTGGACGGTTCGGCTTCCAACGATGCCTCGAACATGATCCTCGAAGCGCGTCAGGCTCTGTACATCCAGCGCCTGCGTTACGGCGCCGAAAAAATCACCCCGGAGCGCGTGCTGGGCTGGGCGACCAAAGGTTCGGCGAGCCTGCTCGGCCGTAGCGACATCGGCGAAATCGCCGTGGGCAAACAGGCGGATCTGGCGTTGTTCAAGCTCGATGAACTGCGCTTCTCCGGTAGCCATGATCCGATTTCAGCGTTGCTGCTGTGCGGTGCCGATCGGGCCGATCGAGTGATGATCGGGGGCAAGTGGCGTGTGGTCGATGGCCAGGTTGAAGGGCTGGACCTTAAAGGTCTGATTGCCGATCACAGCCAGGCGGCTCGCCAGTTGATCGCCGGGACCTGACTCACCGTCGTTCAAAACTGTGGGAGCGAGCCTGCTCGCGAAGAGGGAGTGTCAGACAACATGTTTGTTGGATGACACACCGCTTTCGCGAGCAGGCTCGCTCCCACATGGGTATCTGCCAGCCCTAAAGGCCTAGTAGCGACAGCATGATAAAGGTCGCAAACAGCACAAAGTGCGTCATGCCCTCGATGGCATTGGTCTCGCCGTCATTGAGGTTGATCGCGCTGACGATCAGGGTGATGAAGATCATCACTGTCTGCACCGGGGTCATCGCCATTTGAAACGGCTGGCCGGTGTACAGCGCCATCGCTTCCATGACCGGCACGGTGAGGATTACCGTCGACAGTGACGCACCCATCGCGATGTTGACCACCGACTGCATACGGTTCGCCAGTGCGGCACGCAATGCGGTCAGAATCTCCGGCGCTGCCGAAATCGCCGCCACCAGAATCGCCGTGATCACCGGCGGCGCGCCCGTGCCTTCCAGACCCAGATCAAGCGTCTTCGACATGACCTCGGCCAGCGCGCCGATGATCACCACTCCCGACACCAGAATGCCGATTGACAACGCCAGGCTGACCGGTTTCGGCTCCTGCTCGACCGGCTCCTTGCGGCGGCGTTTGTCCGGGTAGCTGTAGCTGAAAAAGTAACTGTGCGGGCCGACCTGCATGCGCAGAAACAGCGCGTAAAGCACCACCATCGCGCCGATGGTGAACGCCGAATAAATCTTCCAGTTGGCCTGGGGAATGAACTCCGGCACCACCATCGACACGCCCATCGCAGTGAGGATCATCACACTGTAACTGCGCGCCGAATCGTCGTTGTAGGACTGCTCGCCGTGTTTGATCCCGCCCATCAATGCGGCAAGGCCGAGGATGCCGTTGATGTCGAGCATCACCGCCGAATAAATCGTGTCGCGCACCAGCGTCGCCGAGGCTTCGTTGCTCATCATGATCGCCAGGATCACCACTTCGACCAGCACCGCCGAGAGCGTGAGGATCATCGTGCCGTAAGGATCGCCAACCTTTTCCGCGAGCAGTTCGGCGTGATGAGCGACGCGCATCGAAGCGGCGACGATGAAGGCGATCAGCAGCAGACCGCCGACCAGCGCGACGATCTGGCCGCTGTGCAGCAGCCAGTGTTCCAGTGGATAAGCGACGCAGGCGGCAAGGACTGCCAGCAGCAGGAAGCTTTCTTGTTTGAGGATCGAGAGCATGACGGGCCTTTTGCCGAAAAGAGCTGATGAAGCTACTGACTGCCAGGCGGCGCTAACGTTTCGTTACATCTTCGCGCACCAACCCATGGCGGTGCTTCGTCAGGTGCACCTTTATTGGCCTTGAGGGCCCTATCGCGAGCAGGCTCACTCCTACAGTTGAAATGCATTCCCCTGTAGGAGTGAGCCTGCTCGCGATAGCCATCACGCGGTTCTCGAAAGTTTGTTGTCCTGTTGGTCAGCAATTTGCATTGGCCCTGAGCACACACAACAAAACGGGGTTCGGGTTCATGCCAATACGTCCGCTGCACAAACTGCTGTACGCCGCCATCGGTCTGGGAATCAGCCTGAGCGCCAGCGCTGCCGATCCGCTGAAGGTCGGTTTCATCTACATCGGCCCGATCGGTGACCACGGCTGGACGTATCAGCACGAACAGGGGCGCAAGGCGCTGGCGGAGAAATTCGGCACGCAGATCACCACCAACTACGTGGAAAACGTCGCCGAAGGCGCCGACGCCGAGCGGGTGATCCGCAACATGGCCAAGGACAAATACGATCTGATCTTCACCACGTCATTTGGCTACATGAACCCGACGGTGAAAGTCGCCAAGCAGTTTCCCAAGGTGACGTTCGAACACGCCACCGGCTACAAGCAGGACAAGAATCTCGGCACCTATCTCGCGCGCACTTACGAGGGCCGTTACGTCAGCGGATTCCTCGCGGCGAAGATGACCAAGACCAGGAAGATCGGCTACGTCGCCTCGTTCCCGATTCCGGAAGTGATCCGCGACATCAACGCCATTCAGCTGGCGTTGAACAAGTACAACCCTGGCACCGAAATCAAAGTGGTCTGGGTCAACTCGTGGTTCGATCCGGGCAAGGAAGCCGATGCCGCCAACGCGCTGATCGACCAGGGCGTCGACGTGGTGTTCCAGCACACCGACAGCCCGGCGCCGATCCAGGCTGCCGAGCGACGCGGCGTGTATGCCGTGGGTTACGCCTCGGACATGGCCCACTTCGGACCGAAAGCGGTGCTGACCTCAATCGTCAACGACTGGGCGCCGCACTACATTCAGGCCACGCAAGGGGTGATCGATCACACCTGGAAATCCCAGGATTACTGGGGCGGGTTGAAGGAAGGCACGGTGGAACTGCCGATCAGCGACCTGGTGCCGGCGCCGGTGAAAGCCGAGGCCGAGCAGTTGATTGCCGACATCAAGAGCGGCGCATTGCAGCCGTTCACCGGGCCGATCAAGGATCAGGCCGGCGCCGAAAAAATCCCCGCAGGCGTGAGTGCCACCAACGCGGAACTGGCGTCGATGAATTACTACGTTGAAGGCATGAAGGCCGAGATGCCGAAATAATCCCAGCCCCACCACCATCCCCTGTAGGAGTGAGCCTGCTCGCGATAGCGGTGTTTCATTCAGCAAAAGTGTTGCCTGGTACACCGCTATCGCGAGCAGGCTCACTCCTACATTTGATCTTCTGTGTCCTCAAGGATTGTGTATGGATCAGCTCCCCATCATCGACATCAGCCCGCTCTACAGCACCGATGAAAACGCCTGGCCCGTCGTGGCCGAACAGATCGACCACGCCTGTCGCGAGTGGGGCTTTTTCTATATCAAGGGCCATCCGATTTCCCCACAGCGCATCGACGCCCTGCTCGATCACGCCCAGCGTTTCTTCGCCCTGCCCGCTGCGGAAAAACTCCAGATCGATATCACCCAGACCCGCCACCATCGCGGGTACGGTGCGATTGCCACCGAGCAACTGGACCCGGACAAACCCAGCGATCTCAAAGAAACCTTCGACATGGGCCTGCACCTGCCGGCGGAGCATCCCGAGGTGGTCGCGGAAAAACCCTTGCGCGGGCCCAATCGCCATCCCGCGCAGCCCGGCTGGGCAGCGCTGATGGAGCAGCATTACCTCGACATGCAGGCGTTGGCGCAAACCCTGCTGCGGGCGATGACCATTGCGCTGGGCATCGAACGCGTTTTCTTCGATGCGCGCTTCGTCGAGCCGGTCGGCGTGTTGCGCAGACCCATGACCCGCCACGTCACACCGCCAGTTCCGCCGAGCAGCAAGGCGCCGGCGCCCATACCGATTACGGCTGCATCACCCTGCTTTATCAGGACAGCGCCGGCGGTTTGCAGGTGAAGAACGTCAACGGTAAATGGATCGACGCGCCACCGATTGACGGCACGTTCGTGGTCAACCTCGGCGACATGATGGCGCGCTGGAGCAACGACCGTTATCGCTCGACCCCGCACCGGGTGATCAGCCCGCTGGGCGTGGATCGCTATTCGATGCCGTTCTTCGCCGAACCGCACCCGGACACGCGCATTGAATGCCTGCCCGGTTGTCAGGACGCGCAGCATCCGGCGAAATATCCGACGACCACCTGTGCTGAATTCCTGCTATCGCGCTTCGCCGATACCTACGCCTATCGCCGCGAGCAAGAGGCTGTCTGATCGATCACCTGGTCAGGTTTTGCCAATTGTTGCGGCCAGCCTCTGTAGAATGCCGGCATTGCACCTGATGAGAAAAGACTATGTACGACTGGCTCAACGCCCTGCCCAAAGCCGAACTGCACCTGCATCTGGAAGGTTCGCTGGAGCCTGAACTGCTGTTCGCCCTGGCCGAGCGCAACAAGATCGCCCTGCCGTGGAGCGACGTGGAAACCCTGCGCAAGGCTTACGCCTTCAACAATCTGCAGGAGTTTCTCGACCTGTATTACCAGGGCGCCGATGTGCTGCGCACCTCGCAGGATTTCTATGACCTGACCTGGGCCTACCTGCTGCGCTGCAAGGCGCAGAACGTGATTCATACCGAACCGTTCTTCGATCCGCAGACCCACACCGATCGGGGTATCCCGTTTGAGGTGGTGCTCAATGGCATCGCCGCTGCCCTCAAGGATGGCGAGACGCAACTGGGCATCAGCAGCGGTCTGATCCTGAGTTTCCTGCGCCATCTCAGCGAAGACGAAGCACAGAAAACCCTCGATCAGGCGCTGCCGTTCCGTGATGCGTTTGTCGCAGTCGGTCTCGACAGTTCCGAGATGGGTCACCCGCCGAGCAAATTCAAGCGCGTCTTTGATCGCGCCCGCGACGAAGGCTTCCTCACCGTTGCCCACGCCGGCGAAGAAGGCCCGCCGGAGTACATCTGGGAAGCCATCGATCTGCTGAAAATCCAGCGCATCGACCATGGCGTACGCGCCATCGAAGACGAGCGCCTGATGCAGCGGATCATTGACGAGCAGATCCCGCTGACGGTGTGCCCGCTGTCGAACACAAAGCTCTGCGTATTCGATCACATGTCGCAGCACAACATCCTCGAGATGCTCGAGCGCGGCGTGAAGGTCACGGTGAACTCCGACGATCCGGCGTATTTCGGCGGGTACGTGACCGAGAATTTCCACGCGTTGCACGAACATCTGGGCATGACCCAGGATCAGGCCAGGCGCCTGGCGCAGAACAGCCTGGATGCGCGGTTGGTAAAACCGTAAGCAACACCGCAAAACCAATGTGGGAGTGAGCCTGCTCGCGATAGCGGAGTGTCAGTTGGAAAATCCATATCTGACACTCCGCTATCGCGAGCAGGCTCACTCCTACAATTTGACTGTTTTCAGCCGGTAATTTCTGCTTCGGTGAGCTCCTCAAGGGTCTTGCCCCGCGTCTCCATCCCGAACAGCCACACCACCCCCGCCGCTATCGCAAAGCACGCCGCGCCCAGCGCGAACACTCCGCCCTGCCCGGTAATCGGGAATACCAGTCCGGTCACCAGTGGCCCGAGCAACGAACCGACGCGGCCGATCGCCGAGGCGAATCCCGAGCCGGTCGCCCGTGCCGACGTCGGGTACAGCTCCGGCGTGTAGGTATAGAGCACCGCCCACATGCCGAACAGAAAGAACTGCATCAACAGCCCGGTGCCGATCAGCAACGCCACGTTGCCGCCGAACACCGCGCTCTGCCCATACAGAAACGCCATCACCCCGCCGCCAAGCAAGGTGACGATGCACACCGGTTTGCGCCCCCAACGCTCAACCAGCCACGCCGCCATGAGGAACCCGGGAATCCCGCCCAGCGAGATCAGCACCGTGTAGTAGACCGACTGCGTCACGGCGAAACCCGACTGCTGCAACAGTGCGCTGAGCCATGAAGTCAGCCCGTAGAAACCCAGCAATGCAAAGAACCACAGGCTCCAGATCATCGTCGTGCGCTGGCGATATTGCGGCGACCAGATCTGCTTGAGTGCCGAGAAGAAATTGCCCGGTGGCGTCACCGTGCGCGGCAGACGAACCGGTTCCGGCAACGCTGCACCGCCCATGGAAGCACGCACCCGCGCTTCGATGCCGTCCAGCACCTTGTCCGCGTCGGCGTCGCGGCCGGCCTGTTCCAGCCAGCGCGGTGACTCGGGAATGAAAAAGCGGATCGCCAGAACGAACACCGCCGGCACTGCCAGCACCAGAAAGATATCGCGCCAGCCAATCAGCGGCAGCAGGAAGTACGAGAGCACGCCAGCCGCGACAAACCCCAGCGGCCAGAAGCCGTCCATCAGGGCGATGTAGCGCCCGCGCCGCTGCGCCGGAATCAGCTCAGACAGCATCGATTGCGCGATGGGAAACTCCATGCCCATGCCGATTCCCAGCAGGATGCGGAATAGCGTCAGCGTCTCCACTGTCTGCGCTGTTGAACACAGGTAACTGGCCACGCCCCACAGCACGATGCTCCACTGAAACACCGGTTTGCGGCCGAAGCGGTCGGCGAGCATCCCCGACAACGACGCCCCCAGCACCATGCCGAAAAAGCTCGAACTGGCCAGCAGCCCCGCCTGTGCACTGCTCAGGCCGAACTCGGCTTTGATCGAGCCGAGCAGGAAGGTCATCATCGCCAGATCCATGGAATCGAAGAAAAATGCCAAGGCGATGATGATGAAAATGACGCGGTGATAACCACTGACCGGCAGCCGTTCCAGGCGCTCAGCCGCGCTAAAGCGTTGTGTATTCATGTTGCGCTCCCCCATCCGGAAAATCCCCGGATCGAGTGTGCGTGATGGTCATTCGGAGGCCGTACTGGATACGACCTGTTCACAGCCGTAGACGACGTTGCGCATCAGCTCATTGCAGGGCAATGCTCTAGAACGCTGTTTCCAGCTCGGTTTCCTTGGCAAAGCGATGGATTTCGCGCTGGCCGGTGGCGGTCAACTGCAAGGCGCGGGAATCGTTGGGCAAGGTCAGCCAGCCAGACTGCATGAACAACTGCAACAGCGCCGCGCCGAGTGAGCCACCCATGTGCGGACGGCGCTCGCTCCAGTCCGGGCAGGCACAGGCCACCTGCACGTTGCGGTGCGCCAGGGCCTGAATGAACACGCCGCGCTGGGCCAGTCGGGTCGAGCCCTTGTGCGTCACTACCACCCGCTGCTCAAGCTGTTCGATCCAGCCGGCATCGAGCAGGCGCTGATACAGGTCGGCTGCCAGGGTGCCGCCCAGATGATCGTCGCAGAACCGCGCGCGCAACAGCGAAGACGGCGCCGCCTGCGGCCTGACCATGGTCGAGGTGCATTTCAGCGCAGCGGGGATTTGCCGTGGCGCGCTGGCAATGGTGGCGCTGGCCAATGCCTCGATCGCCGCACCGACTTCCGGAGCCGCCAGGCGAAAGAAGCGTTTGCGCCCACGCATTTCGACGTTCAACAGACCACCCGCGGACAGTCGCCCCAGATGCGCACTGGCCGACGACGGCGAGAGCCCGGCCAGCAGCGCCAGCTCTTCGGCTTGCCGCGCCGAGCCATCCATCAACGCCCACATCATCGCGCTGCGCTTGGGGTCGGCCAGCAATGTCGCGATCTGGCTGATGCACGGTGCATGTTCCATATGTTCACTCCCTGTTGAATCGTATCGTCTACCGCTCGGAGACATCTTGGCCGCTAACGGATGATCGGCCAACACGCGAAAATCGCCCTGGATCGGGGGCAAGGGATGCCACCGACACCAGCTGCTCCGGCACACAACCTGGCAGCAGAAGTTGCAACCGTCACCAAAAGCCGGCAACGCGTTACGGGGTCTGCGCGCCGGGTGTCAGTGCAGGCATGAGGCGGGCGCTAGTATAAGCGGGTTACGCCAGACGTCCTGCGCCCGGGCCTGCGCAGGTGGCGATTGTTCCTGACAGAAATTTCTCTATTTGCCTGCGACTAATGATCAACTTTGTGGAAAGCGGGAAATTGACTACTCAATTCGGCGCATCGACTGGCGAGCATCTCCCTCAGCAGGTTCACCGGCTTACTCAATTGTGCGCGATGGGCGCACAACAGATTCAGCGGTGCGCGCTCACACAGCAGTTCCGGCATCAGGACCTTGAGGCGCCCGGCGAGCACATCGTTACCCACGTCGAGCCAGGACTTATAGGCAACCCCGGCACCGGCCAGCGCCCATAACCGCACCACGTCGGCATCATCGCTGAAGCGATCGCCGCTGACGGTCAGGCTGACGTCGCGCCTGCCATCGTGAAAACTCCAGTGGTCGTGAACGCGGCTGCCGAGCATGTACAACAGGCAGTTGTGCTGGGCCAGTTGCTCGAGCTGGCGCGGTTCGCCGTGTCGGGCCACATAGTCGGGCGATGCGCACAACACCCGGCGATTGTGTGGCGCGATGGGCAAGGCAATCAGGCTGGAATCTTCCGGCTCGCCATAGCGCAAGGCGATGTCCACCGGTTGCCGGAACAGATCGGCGATGCGGTCACCCAGCAGCAGGCGCACCGTCAGTTTCGGGTGTTCCCGCTGAAACGCGTCGAGCCACGGCAGCAGCAGATTGCGACCGAAGTCCGAGGGCGCCGAAAGCTGCAGGATCCCGCTGACCTGATCCTGCCCGCTGGCCAGCAGGCGGCGGCCTTCGTCGAGATTGCTCAGGGCGGCGCGGGCGTACTCAAGGAAGCCTTCACCTTCGGCGGTCAGACGCAGGCTGCGGGTCGAACGCGCCAGCAGGCGTGCGCCCAGTTGCTGCTCGATGCGCTTCAACGCCGCACTGGCCACCGCCGCCGACATGTCCATCCCCCGCGCCGCCGCCGACAGGCTGCCCAGATCCGCCGCGCGGACAAACAACTGCAAGTCATCAAAACGCAGCATGCACAGCCTCGATTATCAAAAAAATATTGAAAGAGCCTGCTCTTTTAGCCGCTTTTATCGCGCAGAGAAATAGCCAATGATGGCCTCCATCGAATTCATCCCGATTTTCTTCTTCTATCACCTGTACGGAGCCATCCATGAAAGCCATCGCCTATTACGCGTCCCTGCCGATCAGCGACACCAAGTCCCTGCAGGACATTGAACTGCCAGAGCCGGTCGCCGGCCCGCGCGACCTGTTGGTGGAGGTCAAAGCCATCTCGGTCAACCCGGTCGACACCAAAGTGCGGCAGAACGCGGCGCCGGAAAACGGCGCGGCGAAAGTGCTGGGCTGGGACGTTGCCGGTGTGGTCAAGGCGGTCGGCAGCGACGTCACCCTGTTCAAGGCCGGTGACAAGGTCTTCTACGCAGGTTCGATTGCCCGGGCCGGTGGCAACAGCGAACTGCACGTGGTCGATGAACGCATCGTCGGCCACATGCCCAAATCCTTGGGTTTTGCCGAAGCCGCCGCGCTGCCGCTGACCGCGATCACTGCTTGGGAATTGCTCTTCGAGCGCCTGCAGATCAGCGAAGGCAACACCGATCAAGGCCAGAGCCTGCTGATCGTCGGTGCGGCGGGGGGCGGTGGCTCGATCCTTACCCAACTGGCCAGGCAGTTGACCGGCCTGAAAGTCATCGGCACCGCTTCCCGTCCACAAACCCGTGAGTGGGTCAGTGAACTCGGTGCCGATCTGGTCATCGATCACAGTCAGCCCCTGAGCGAAGAGTTGAAACGCGCCGGCATCGACAGCGTGACCCATGTCGCCAGCCTGACCCAGACCGATCAGCATCTCGCGCAACTGGTCGAAGCCCTCGCGCCGCAAGGCAAACTGGCGCTGATCGACGATCCGAAGTCGCTCGACATCAGCCTGCTCAAGCGCAAGAGCCTGTCGCTGCACTGGGAGTTCATGTACACCCGATCGCTGTTCGAAACGCCAGACATGATCGAGCAGCACAAGCTGCTCAACCGCGTCGCCGAGCTGATTGACGCCGGGACTTTGAAAACCACACTGGGCGAGCACTTCGGCGTGATCAACGCTGCCAACCTGCGGCGCGCCCATGAGCTGCTGGAAAGCGGCAAGGCCAAGGGGAAAATTGTTTTAGAAGGTTTCTAAACAATAAAAGCCCCGCAGTCGCTCGTGATGCCAGAGCGGTTGCGGGGCTTTTTGCCGCCAGTCAGTTGCCTGACCCTTGTCACAATTGCGCGGATATAGGGGTCTACAATCGAAGCCTCTGCGATACATCTTTTACGCAAGGGAGGTCAGCAATGAAGATCCTGATAAAAGAAGTGGCGAAGTCTCAGTGGCAGGTACGTCTGGACCAGCATGTCGTGACCTTTCGCAGTGAAGCCGAAGCTTTGGCCTTCACGCGCACCCTCGAAGCGCGGCTCTGCGCGCCCCACCGGATCCCCGAACCCAGCCAGCAGCGCGCCGCTGGCTGAGTTTTCAAGCCTCTAGGCTTGGGCTTGCGCCAGCGCCCGGGCATTCTGCAGACGCCGGGTGAGCAGCGCGACGCTCACCACCAGCAAACCACACAGGCTGATGACCATGGCCATCGGCACGGCGCTGCCATCGTGCAACACACCCACTAATGCAGCTGCCCCGGCGGCGATGCTGAATTGCAGGCAACCGAGCATCGCCGAAGCGCTGCCAGCACGGGCGCCCTGACCGTTCATCGCGCAGGCCGAAGCGTTGGGAATGATGCAACCGAGGCTGGCGATGCAGATGAACAGCGGAATCAGCAGCGGCCACAGGGCATCAGGACGCATTGCGCTGACCGCCAGCAAGGTCAGCCCGGCGAGGAAGTACACCCACACGGCGCGCACCAGCAAAAACGCCGGGCCACGTTTGGCCAGCAGCCGCGCATTGACCTGCGCCACCAGAATGAAGCCTGCCGCGTTGGTGCCGAACAGCCACCCGAAATGCTCGGCCGGTACGCCGTAGAGCTTGATGAACACAAATGGTGAGCCGGCGATGTAGGCGAACATCCCGGCGATGGCGATGCCACCGGTCAAGGCATGGCCGAGGTAGACCGAATCCTTGACCAGTCGCGCGTACTGGCGCAATGCGCCGGACAGCGGCTGGCGCGGCACGTGGGCCGGCATGCTTTCCGGCAGCCCCAACGCCACCGCCAGGCCCGCCGCCGCACTGAACCCGGTGAGCACCAGAAAGATCGACTGCCAACCCGTGGTGTTGACCAGCAGACCGCCAAGCATCGGCGCCAGAATCGGCGCCAGGCCCATCACCAGCATCAGTTGGGAAAAGACCTTCGCCGAGCCCACTGCGTCGCACTTGTCGGCAACCACCGCACGGGAAATCACCATGCCTGCGCAACCGCCCAATGCCTGGACGAAACGCGCGCCGATCAGCCATTCCAGACTCGGCGCGTAGGCGCAGGCCAATGACGCCAGGGTGAACAGGGCGACGCCGCTGAGCAGTGGAAGCCGCCGGCCGAAACGATCGGAAATCGGCCCGTACGCCAGTTGGCCGAGTGACAGGCCGAGGAAGTACGCCGCCAGCGTCAGCTGGACATGCTGCTCATCGGTGCCGAACGCCAGGGCCATCGCCGGAAACGCGGGTAAATAGA
Organism: Pseudomonas sp. RIT-PI-o; assembly: GCF_001297215.1. Taxonomy (NCBI): domain Bacteria; kingdom Pseudomonadati; phylum Pseudomonadota; class Gammaproteobacteria; order Pseudomonadales; family Pseudomonadaceae; genus Pseudomonas; species Pseudomonas sp. RIT-PI-o. The sequence goes on from NZ_LHPA01000020.1 coordinate 25,601, forward strand.
AGTCGATCGCCAAAGGACCGAAGGCGCTCAAGGCGCCGAGTATCAAAATGGTACGGAAATTCATCAGGCATCCAGGTGGGCAAGTCGCAGCCCGACAGTCTAGCCGTGCCCGGACGCCTTGAACATTCCGATAGCTCGCTAACGATCAATTTCAGACGAGCTTCACCTCATAACCTTCTTCGCGAATCGCTTCGATGACCTGATCGGCATTCAGCGCGCTTTCGACGCCGACTTCTTTGGCTGCCAAGTCGACCCGCACGCTGGCCGCCGGATCCATGGCCTGCACCGCTTGGGTGATGGCTTTGACGCAATGACCGCAGGACATGCCTTGAACGTTGAACACTTGCATGGGAAGACTCCTTTGAGTGAGGTTGCCGGCAGTTTCAAGCTTGCCACGATGGCAAGGTCAAGTTCTGCGAAAAACTGCCGGGCTGGCAATCGGCGCCGCGCTCGGCCAAGCTGCGTGCATCAATGACTGAAATTCAGGAGATTCAGCCATGCGCTGGTCAGCTTTGAGCCTGTTTGGCTTGCTCAGCCTTTTCACCGCCGTCCCGCAGGTGCAAGCCGCCGGCGAGGATTACGCGGTACTGATCATTTCCCGCGAGCGCCTCGAAGTCGCGACCTCGTGCGAGATCGGCGTGTACATCCAGGACCAGCTCTCGGCGCGACTGTTTCAGGAGCAGAGCACTTCGTTCAACCTGCCGCCGGGCAAGGTTTCGCTGCGCTTGAAGCTGCTGCCGGGGCAGGCACCGGGTTGCAATCCCGGCATGCTGGCGCCGGGTTCGCAGGAGGTCGTGCTGCATGCCGGGGATGTGCTGAAGTTCCGCCTGGCGATGAATGCTGAAGGCGTGTACCTGAAGCCGGCGGGCCTGGGTTACTGAGCCAATACCCGACCTGTGGGAGCGAGCCTGCTCGCGAAAGCGCCGGCTCAGTCAACATGATTGCTGAATGATGCACCGCATTCGCGAGCACGCTCGCTCCCACAAGAATGGTGCTTGACCTTGCCCGCATGGCAAGGTTGATCCTGTAGGCATCCACTACAGGGAGCGCGACCGATGTCCGAATCCACCACTTTCGATCTGCCGATTGCCGGCATGACCTGCGCCAGTTGCGCCGGGCGTGTCGAGCGGGCTCTGCGCAAAGTCAGCGGCGCCAGCGCCGTCAGCGTCAACCTCGCCACCGAGCAGGCTCGAGTGCAGGCGCCCGGCGACAGCCTGCCGGCGCTGATGCAAGCCGTGGAGCGCGCCGGTTACAGCGTGCCCCGGCAAACCCTTGAGCTAAGCATCGACGGCATGACCTGCGCGTCCTGCGTCGGTCGCGTTGAGCGAGCCCTGAGCAAAGTCCCCGGCGTGAACAGTGTCAGCGTCAATCTGGCCAACGAACGTGCGCATATCGAACTGCTCGGTCAGGTCGATGCGCAGCCCCTGCTCGATGCGGTGAGCAGGGCCGGTTATTCGGCCAGCGTCTGGCAAGCCGAAGGGCCGCGATCCGACGACCAGCAAAAACGCCTGCACCGCGAGCGCTGGGCACTGATCTGTGCGATCGCCCTCGCGCTGCCGCTGGTGTTGCCGATGTTGCTGCAGCCGTTCGGCATTCACTGGATGCTTCCGGCCTGGGCGCAATTCGCCCTCGCCACACCCGTGCAATTCGTCTTCGGCGCACGCTTTTATGTCGCGGCGTGGAAAGCCGTGCGCGCCGGTGCCGGCAATATGGATCTGCTCGTCGCCCTCGGTACCAGCGCCGGTTATGGGCTGAGCGTGTATGAATGGGCGACGGCCGCCGGACGCATGCCGCATCTGTACTTCGAAGCCTCGGCCGTGGTCATCGCCTTGGTGCTGCTCGGCAAATACCTCGAGAGCCGCGCCAAACGCCAGACCGCCAGCGCCATTCGCGCTCTTGAAGCACTGCGGCCGGAGCGGGCGATTCAAGTGGTCAATGGCCGTGAGCAGGACGTTGCCATCAGCGCCCTGCGCCTCGACGATCTGGTGCTGGTCAAACCCGGCGAACGCTTCCCGGTGGATGGCGAAGTCGTCGACGGCCAGAGCCACGCCGACGAAGCGCTGATCAGCGGCGAAAGCCTGCCGGTGCCGAAGCAGCCGGGCGACAAGGTCACTGGCGGCGCGATCAATGGCGAGGGTCGTTTGCTGGTGCGCACCCAGGCGCTTGGCGCGGAAACCGTGCTGGCGCGGATCATTCGTCTGGTCGAAGACGCACAAGCGGCGAAAGCGCCGATCCAGAAACTGGTGGACAAGGTCAGCCGGATTTTCGTGCCGACCGTGTTGCTGATCGCCCTGGCCACGGTGATCGGCTGGTGGCTGTATGGCGCGCCGCTGGAAACCGCATTGATCAATGCCGTCGCCGTGCTGGTGATCGCCTGCCCGTGCGCCCTCGGCCTTGCCACCCCGACGGCGATCATGGCCGGCACCGGCGTCGCCGCGCGCCACGGCATTCTGATCAAGGACGCCGAAGCGCTGGAGCGCGCCCATGAAGTCAGCACTGTGGTGTTCGACAAGACCGGCACGCTGACCTCGGGGACACCGCAGATCGCCCACTTCAATGCGATCGATGGAGACGAAAACAACCTGCTGAGACTGGCCGGCGCGTTGCAGCGCGGCAGCGAGCACCCCTTGGCCAAAGCGGTGCTGGATGCCGCCGCCGAACGCGGCTTGAACGTGCCCGATGTCAGCGACAGCCAGTCGCTGACCGGACGCGGCATTGCCGGCACGCTGGATGGCCGGCGCTTGGCGCTGGGTAATCGGCGGATGCTCGATGAAAGCGCTTTGAGTGCCGGTGAATTGAGCGCATCCGCCGAGGCTTGGGAAAGTGAAGGCCGCACATTGTCGTGGTTGATCGAGCAAAGTCCTGAACCACGCGTCCTCGGTCTGTTCGCCTTCGGTGACACGCTGAAACCCGGCGCCCTGCAAGCGGTGCAACAACTCGCCGCCCGAGATATCCACAGCCATCTGCTGACCGGCGACAACCGTGGTAGCGCACGGGTGGTGGCCGAAGCGCTGGGCATCCGCAATGTTCACGCCGAAGTGCTGCCGGCGGACAAGGCCGCGACCGTCGCCGAGCTGAAGAAAACCGGTGTGGTCGCCATGGTCGGCGACGGCATCAACGACGCCCCGGCGCTCGCCGCCGCAGAAATCGGCATCGCCATGGGCGGCGGCACCGACGTCGCCATGCATGCGGCCGGCATCACCCTGATGCGCGGCGACCCGCGACTGGTGCCCGCGGCACTGGAGATCAGCCGCAAGACCTACGCGAAGATTCGTCAGAACCTGTTCTGGGCCTTTGTCTACAACCTGATCGGCATTCCGCTGGCGGTGTTCGGCTTCCTCAATCCGGTGCTGGCGGGTGCGGCGATGGCGCTGTCCAGCGTCAGTGTGGTGAGCAATGCGCTACTGTTGAAAACCTGGAAACCCAAGGATCTGGAGGAACACCGATGAACATCGGCCAAGCGGCCCGGCAGAGTGGCCTGAGTGCAAAAATGATTCGCTATTACGAGTCGATCGGCCTGCTCAAAGCGGCCAATCGCACCGACAGCGGTTACCGCGTATACGGCAGCGATGACCTGCACACGCTGGCGTTCATCAAGCGCTCGCGGGATCTGGGCTTTTCCCTGGAGGAAGTCGGCAAGCTGCTGACCCTCTGGCAGGATCGCCAGCGCGCGAGCGCCGATGTGAAGGCACTGGCGCGCCAGCACATCGACGAGCTGAACCAGAAGATCCGCGAGCTCGGCGAGTTGCGCGACACCCTGCAGGATCTGGTCGAGCACTGCAGCGGTGATCACCGCCCGGATTGCCCGATCCTCAAGGAACTGGCGTCGGGCTGCTGCGCGCAACCCGCTCGCGCCTGATCCGCAACAGCGTCACCACGCACAGGGTGCCGAGGGGAATGCCGTGGAACAGCATGACCACGGCCCCCGGCGTCCACCACCCATAGAACGGTGCGGCAACCAGCATGCCGATGCCGAAACCGGTCATCTGCAGCAAGGTCAGCACACTGAAAATCGGCAGGCGCAAAGCCGCAGGTTCCCGTTGCAGCCGTGACAGCAGGCTCACTTCGGAAACGCCATCGCCCAGTCCCGCCGGCAAGGCGAACAGCAGCAGTCCCAAGAGACTGTGTTGCTGGAACATCAGAATGAAGCCGCAGGACATCAGCGCCACGCCGCAGAAAAACCTGCGTTCGAGATGGCGATTCTCCGAGCCCTTCAGACGACTGGCGATGCGCGCGCCGAGCAGTTTGCCGCTGGCCCATACCGCAAGCGCCAGGCCCAACGTCGTGCTGGCCGCGTCCGGGGTGAGCAGTTTCGCAATGATCGGGAAGCCAACGTTATGCGCAGCACTGCCCAAGGTGTCGGCCATGGCCACCGCGAGCATCGCCGCGACCACCGGCGCCGAGCGCAAGCCCTGCCGAAGCGCAAACCATTCGCCGTGTTCCGGCTGTTCGCTGATATCTGCCTTCTCGAAATGCAGTGGCACGATCAGCAGCGCCGCGAGCACATAGGTCAGCGCATTGAGGGCGAAGACCGTTTCAAAACCGAAAGCGGCCACCAGCAACCCCGACACCAGACTGCCGCCGACCATGGCTGCTGAGGACGCCGAGGTGATCCAGGCGTTGGCCTTGAGCAGGTGCGCCGGGTCGATCAAGCGCGGCAACTGGCTGTTGAGGCCGATGGCGAACATTGAATTGCCCAGGCCAAGGCCGAAGGCGATGACTGGCAACAGCCATGCCTGCTGATTCGCCGGTGTGACCAACAGCAGCCCCAGCAGTGCAGCGCGCAACAGATCGAAAGCAATCAGCGGCGCGCGACCCTGCCAGCGCCGGTAGAAGCGTGTGCCAAGCAGACTGGCAAAAATCCCGCCACCGACGCGGCTGGCGAGGAAGATGCCGACACTCATGGCGCTGTTGCTCAGCAGATAAACGTAAGTGGCCAGCGCGACCATGTTGAGGAAGGCGCCGAAATCGGAGATCAGCCGGGCGGTTACGATCAGGTGGGTGTTGCGCGGGGTACTCACATACGGTCCTTGTAGGAGCTGCCGAAGGCTGCGATCTTTTGATCTTGTCCTTGAAGCAAAGGCAAAAGATCGCAGCCTTCGGCAGCTCCTACAAGGGCACGCTCGCGTTTGCGGAAAGTGCGCGGGCACAAAAAACCCGGCCGAAGCCGGGTTTCTCATCAAGCGATCACTGCATCCACGGCGGTGGAGGCGGTTCTTCAGGTTTGCCTTTCGGTGCGTCGTCTGCCGCGCGAATGGCCTGCTTGCGTTCCTCGTCGAGGCGCGCCGCTTCGATCTCTCGCAGCACCCCGCCGACATCCGCCAGGTCTTCCGGATCGTCGAATTCGCCGGTCAGCACACTGTTCGGGTGCAAGGTGCCGGCTTCGTACAACGCCCACATTTCCTTGGCGTACTTGGTCTTCTTCAACTCCGGCGCGAAACGCCCGAAGTACGAAGCCATGTTGCCAACGTCGCGCTCAAGCATGCTGAACGCATGGTTGTTGCCCGCAGCGTCGACTGCCTGAGGCAGGTCAATAATGACCGGACCGGTCGGGGTCAGCAGCACGTTGAACTCGGAGAGGTCACCGTGCACCAGACCGGTACACAACATCAGCACGATCTGCGAAATCAGGAAGGCGTGATACTCGCGCGCCTGATCCGGCTCCAGCACCACATCGTTCAGCCGCGGCGCAGCATCGCCGAATTCATCCGCCACCAACTCCATCAACAGCACGCCGTCGAGGAAGTCATAGGGCTTCGGCACCCGCACACCCGCACCGGCCAGACGGAACAGCGCCGCCACTTCGGCGTTCTGCCAGGCGTCCTCGGTCTCTTTGCGACCGAACTTGGACCCCTTCGCCATGGCCCGCGCCTGGCGACTGTTGCGAACCTTGCGGCCTTCCTGATACTCGGCCGCCTGGCGGAAACTGCGTTTATTCGCCTCCTTGTAGACCTTGGCGCAACGCAACTGATTGCCGCAGCGCACTACATAAACAGCTGCCTCTTTGCCACTCATCAGTGGACGCAGCACTTCGTCGACCAGACCGTCCTCGATCAGGGGTTCAATGCGTTTTGGAGTCTTCATCAGCTTTTATTGTGGGTCCTTTATTACCAAACACGCGAATGTCACTCGTTATACGGCAATCCTCGTCCGACGGGGAGGGGGTGCCGACCTGTGAACCTTGAGGATGCACACACTGTGCCGGATCGAACGTAGCGACCGGGGCGAATCATAGCCGAGACCGTGGCATTGATTGGTATCGGCCGGCAAGGGCATTTGCGACAGAATCTGACATGAATGGTGTGACCTGATGGCCCTCACCCCAGCCCTCTCCCAGAGAAAGAGGGGGCCGACCGAGATGTCTCCCGTAATACATCGACCTGAGAGACCGCAGCGATTATGGCTTTAATCGCAACTTTGGATTCGGTGAAGGACGCTCAGGTCGGCGTCGATTTCAAGCATCTCCCACTCGGTCCCCTCTCCCTTTGGGAGAGGGTTAGGGTGAGGGGCTTTTTCAGCGTTCGATAATCGCAGTGACACCCTGCCCGCCCGCCGCGCAGATCGAGATCAACCCCCGCCCCTTGCCGGCCGCATCCAGCAGCTTGGCCAGGTTCGCCACAATCCGCCCGCCGGTCGCGGCAAACGGATGCCCCGCCGCCAAGGAGCTGCCCTTGACGTTGAGCCGACTGCGATCGATCGAACCCAACGGCGCATCGAGTCCCAGGCGGGTTTTGCAATATTCGGGATCTTCCCAGGCCTTGAGCGTGCACAACACCTGCGCGGCGAACGCTTCGTGAATCTCGTAGTAATCGAAATCCTGCAAGGTCAGGCCGTTGCGCGCCAGCAAGCGTGGCACGGCATACACCGGCGCCATCAGCAGGCCCTCGGCACCGTTGACGAAATCCACAGCCGCCGCTTCGCCGTCGCGCAGATAAGCAAGGATCGGCAAGCCGCGCTCGTTGGCCCATTCTTCACTCCCGAGCAACACCACCGAAGCACCATCGGTGAGCGGCGTGGAGTTGCCCGCAGTCAGCGTGCCCTTGGCGCTTTTCTCGAACGCCGGCTTCAGCGTGGCGAGTTTTTCCAGGGTCAAGTCCGGGCGCAGATTGTTGTCGCGGGTCAGGCCGAGGAACGGCGTCATCAGATCGTTGTGCCAGCCTTCGCTGTAGGAAGCGGCGAGTTTGTGATGACTTTCGAGGGCCAGTTGATCCTGTTCTTCGCGGGGGATATTCCACGTCTGCGCCATCAATTCACAGTGCTCGCCCATCGACAGGCCAGTGCGCGGCTCGCCGTTGCGCGGGAATTCGGGGATCAGATGCCGGGGGCGCAATTGCAGCAGGGTTTTCAGTTTGTCAGCGGTGCTCTTCGCGCGGTTGGCCTGCAGAAGAATCCTGCGCAGGCCTTCGCTGACACTGATCGGCGCATCGGAGGTGGTGTCGACGCCGCCGGCAATGCCGCAGTCGATCTGGCCGAGGGCGATCTTGTTGGCCACCAGCAGCGCCGCCTCCAGACCCGTGCCGCAGGCTTGCTGAATGTCATAGGCCGGCGTCGCAGGAGACAGGCGCGAACCGAGCACGCACTCGCGGGTCAGGTTCATATCCCGTGACAATTTAAGCACCGCGCCCGTTACCACCTCGCCGATGCGCTGGCCGTGCAGGTTGTAGCGCTCGATCAGGCCTTCCAGCGCGGCCGTCAGCATCGCCTGATTGCTGGCCGTGGCATACGGCCCGTTGGAGCGGGCGAAGGGGATGCGGTTACCGCCGATGATCGCGACGCGGCGCAGCTGAGTCATAAAAGCTCCTGTCAGACTTGCGAATTCACATAGATCCTTTGTAGGAGTGAGCCTGCTCGCGATAGCGGTGTATCAGGCTAATGACACGTTTCTGACCCACCGCTATCGCGAGCAGGCTCACTCCTACAAGGGGCCGGTGTTGTTTCTGGATTTGTGTCTGGCTACAAAACCACCGCGGCCAAACTACTCTGCTAAACCAGCGTAGGCCTTATTGCGTCGATCGAACGATTGATTGCCGTGGACAGTCCACACTTTGAACCCCAACTTCTGGAGAGCGTTCCATGTCTGACCGCTATATCGACTTCGCCAACTCATCCTTCGGCCATCGTCTGGTCGGGGCCTTGGGCCTGCCGTCGCCGGTGCGGCTGGAACGCTGGCAAGCGGGGCGTCTGCGGCCGATCGAGGGTGCGCTGTTGATCGGTGGCGGGCCACTGGCCGAACGGATCAGTGTGTTTGCCAATCGCCTGACCGATGCAATCTACAGCTACGGCACCGAGTCCGCGCTGGCCACCGCGTGGATTCCCGGCCACGGGCCGAAGCTCAAAGCGGTGGTGTTCGACGCCAGCGATCTGCAGCACACCGACCAGCTCAAGCAACTGCGCGAATTCTTCCAGCCATTGATGAAGAACCTCGACCATAGCGCGCATCTGGTGATCCTTGGTCGCGCGCCGGAATCCCTGAGTGATCCGTTCGCCTCCAGCGCGCAACGAGCACTCGAAGGCTTCTCGCGCTCGCTGGCCAAAGAGCTGCGCGGCGGTGGCACATTGCAGCTGATCTACGTTGGCGAGGGTGCCGAAGATCAACTGGAAGGCCCGCTGCGATTCTTCCTCTCGCCGAAAAGTGCGTTCGTATCGGGCCAAGTGATTCGCCTGACCGCGTGCGCCACGCCGGTGACCGACTGGACCCGACCGCTGGCCGGGCGCAAGGCGTTGGTCACGGGTGCTGCACGCGGGATCGGCGCGTCGATTGCCGAAACCCTCGCCCGCGATGGCGCCGAGGTGATTCTGCTCGATGTGCCGCCGGCCAAGACCGACCTCGAAGCCCTCGCCGCCCGCCTCGGCGGCCGCGCGATCACTCTCGATATCTGCGCCGATGATGCCGCCACCCAATTGATCGAACACCTGCCCGACGGGCTCGACATCCTCGTGCACAACGCCGGTATCACCCGCGACAAGACCCTGGCCAACATGACCCCGGAATTCTGGGACGCGGTGCTGGCCGTCAACCTCAATGCGCCGCAAGTGCTGACCAAGGCCCTGCTCGACAGCGGCACCCTGCGCGACAACGCACGGGTGGTCCTGCTCGCCTCGATCAGCGGCATCGCCGGCAATCGCGGGCAGACCAACTACGCGGCAAGCAAGGCTGGCCTGATCGGTCTGGCCCAGGCCTGGGCGCCGACACTGCTGGAACGCGGGATCAGCATCAACGCCGTCGCCCCCGGTTTTATCGAGACGCAAATGACTGCGCACATTCCGTTCGGCCTGCGCGAGGCCGGGCGGCGCATGAGTTCGCTGGGCCAGGGCGGCTTGCCGCAAGACGTTGCCGAGGCTGTGGCGTGGCTGGCGCAACCGGGCACGGGCGCGTTCACCGGCCAAGCGCTGCGGGTGTGTGGCCAAAGTGTGCTGGGGGCTTGAGCATGAACATCGAATGGCAAACGCTGGATCGTGAACCGAGTCTTCCGGGGCTTTATTCGCGCGCGGCGACACGGCGCAAAATCACCGGCACGCAACTGCCCGACAGCGGTCTGCGCTGCTGGGTCGATATCGACGGCAAGCGGCTGGCGGCTTATCGCAAGGTCTGCGGTTTCGTCGATGATGGCCTGCTGCCGCCGACCTATCCACATATCCTCGCCTTCGCCTTGCAGATGCAATTGCTCACGGCAAAGGACTTTCCGTTCCCGCTGCTCGGGCTGATTCACCTGAGCAACCGCATTCGCGTGTTGCGCCCGATGGGGGCTATCAGTCGCGCGCAAGTCAGCGTGCGCGTGCACAACCTGCAGCCGCATGCCAAGGGCGCGACGTTCGATCTGCTCACCACCCTGGACGATCAGCTCGGTCCGCTGTGGGAAGCCGAGAGCCGGATGCTCTGTCGCGGCGTGAAACTCGAGGGCGAGGCGCAGGCACATGACTGGGAGCCGTCGCAGGATTTGCTCGAGGTGACGCGCTGGACGGCGCCGGCGGATATCGGTCGCCAATATGCGAAAGTCTCCGGCGACTACAACCCGATTCACCTGAGTGCAGCGAGCGCCAAGCTGTTCGGTTTTCCCACGGCGATCGCGCACGGTTTGTGGAACAAGGCACGCACGCTGGCGGCGCTCTCTGATCACCTGCCCAAAGCCAACCTGGAAATCGCCGTGCACTTTCGCAAACCGGTGCGCCTGCCCAGTGAAGTGACGTTGCTGGCGAGCGCAGCGGGTTCCAGCGGCGAATTGCGCCTGGTCGGTGCCGGCGACCTGGAACATATGGTCGGCCAATGGCAACCGATCGCCTGATCTGACGGGGGCGGAAAAACCCGTTAATTGTGTATATATCACTTAAGTTTTTCCGCGCCCTGCCCGCCGCTTTGCAAAAAGCCAAGCCTTGAATTTCAAGGCGTTTTTTTGCGTGTTTATCACCTGCGTATTAGTCCTTCGGGATTGCGCCGGGCCTTGTATATAAAGGGGTTAATACCAACTTGAGAATGGTGCAAAACCTGCGATCGACTGAGATTACCAGCACGGACGAGGCATCGCCGACGACAGATCAGCGGGCCATCGAAGGCAACGTAACGTTGTGACAGGTGCAGGAATCTCAATCATGAAAACTCAAGTGATGTGGTCCAAATCGGCAATCGCGCTGGCACTGATTCTTTCTGTAGGACTCGTCGGCTGCAGCAGCGGCGGTGGCGGTCATCGCAGCAGCTCCGGCAGCTCGACTGCAGATGGTACGGCGGGTACCGATGGCAGCGGCGGCGCAGGTGGTGGAACCGGCGGCGATACTGCTAGCACAGGCGGGACCGGTGGTACTGGCGACGGAACAGCGGGCACGGGTGGTACCGGTGGCACTGGCGGAACCGGCGGCGGCACCGATCCAACCAATCCGACCAACCCGACAGACCCCACTGATCCCACCACCCCGACCAATCCGGCCGCGCCTTCGCTGGTGACCACCACACTGGTGCAGGATGTCGGCAAAACCGTCAGCGGTGTCGGCGATGGCGTGGGCCAGGTGGGTGATGCTTTGAGCAACGTTCCGCTGGCCGGCGGCATTGTGCAGAGCGTCGCCAATACCGCTGGCAATGTCGTCAGCACCTTGGGCGATGGCGTGAGCAATGGCATCGGCAAACTGGCCACCGATCCGAAGGGATTGACCACCACCGTGGCCTCGGTTGGCGGTGTGGTCTCGGATGTCGGTGATGGCGTATCTGATCTCAGCGCCAAACTGAACACAGCGACCAGCCGCGTTCCCGTGGTCGGTGGCGTCGTGACCAAAGTAGTGCCGCTGGTCGATGGCATAGGTGAAAAAGTCACCATGCTCGGCGACACCCTCAACACCACCCTCAGCAACGGCCCGACCAGCCAGTTGACCAACAAGGTCGGCAGCGGCCTGGTGCCGGTGATCGCCATGGTCGAAAGCACCACCGATAAACTTGGCGATGCCACCGCCCTGGGTGATCCGCTCAAAGGTGTGATCTCGAAGGTGGGCGGCACGGTGAACAGCCTTGGCGGCAAAGTCACCGACGCCGGCAACGGCAGTGCCCTGACCAACACCCTCGGCGGCGCCTTGAGCAACGCCGGCACGGCGGTCGGCAAAGCGGGCGGTCTGGTGTCCAATGGCACGGGTTCAGGTACCGGTGGCGTCGGTGGTGGTCTGGGCGGCACCGGCCTGCTGCAAACCGTCGGTGGCGCAGTGGTCAATGTTGGCACCGGTCTGAATGCCGGCAGCACCAGCGGCGTGGTCAGTGCCGGTGGCGTTACCGCGGGTGGCCTGGGCAACGCAGTTGCTTCGCTCAACACCGTACTCGGTGGCTCGGGCACACCGATCACCGCTCCCACTTCGCCGCTGGCAAGCGTTGGCGCCGCAGTGGGAGCAGGTCTCAACCCTGTGACCAGCGCGGTCACCACTGTCACTCAACAGGTCGGCGCTGCCACCGGTCTCGGCACTCCGGTTGCCGGTATCACCGGGCAGGTGGGCGCAGCGGTGGCCAGCCTCGGCGGTGCGATCGCCGCGACCAACACCCCGGTGACCACGGCAGTCGGTGGGCTGGTAACCAACGGCGGCGGCACCGTGGCGGCCGTCGGTGGGCTGGTCAACAACGGCACTGCCACTCGCGGGACAACCGGCGGTCTGGGCGGGGGGCTCGGCGGGCTGACCGGCGCGCTTGGGGGCAACAAACGCTAAATTGCACCTGGCCGATTCGACGGCCTTACCTACAGCGCCTACGCTTGGTTGAGGGCGGAAGATTCCCACGAGTCTTCCGCCTTTTTTCTAAGGAAAAACCTGCCCTGTGCTGTGTTCTGACCATGGAGTGTCCTATGCGCGTACTGGCATCCCTGCTGTGCCTGAGCCTCAGTTCCGCTGCCCTCGCCGACACCTTGCCCAGTTTTCTCAACAGCAACGAAACCACGCGCAACCTGCCCGCCCCCAATCTTCCTGCCGACGCCTATCGCCCGAGCGCGGCACCGCTGCAAGTGCCGGATCCCGGCGCGACCGCCGCACAACCACTGCTGATGGAAACCAGGATCAACCTGAAGACCGTGCAGATCGAAGGCGGCACGATCTATCCACTCAACGAACTGGCCGAAGTCTACAAACCATTGATCGGCCGTGAGGCCAGCCTTGCCGAACTGATTGAAGCGACGCGCAACATCACCCGTCGCTACCAGCAGGACGGCTACCTGTTGTCCTACGCGTTTCTGCCGCAACAGGACTTCGATGAGGGCGTGGCGCGGGTGGTGCTGGTTGAAGGCTACGTGCGCGATATCCAGATGCAGGGCGACATCGGGCGGGTCAAAGGCCTGCTCGACAGACTCGCCGCGAAAATCCAGGCTGAACGCCCGCTGACGCGCAAGACCTTCGAGCGCTACACCACGCTGATGAGCCGCATTCCCGGCGTAACGATTCAAGCGCAAGTGCCGCCACCGGGCACCACCGATGGCGCCACCACCCTGGTCGCCCAGGCCAGCCGCAAACCGTTCACCAGCACCCTGAGCACCACCGAAGACAACCGCAACGGCCCGCAGGCGTTGCTCGGTGTCAGCAGCAACTCGCAGACGTCGATGGGCGAACAGTTGAGCCTCAGCGGCCTGTTCCCACCGGGCGATGACAAAGAGCATTACTACCGTCTCGACTACAGCCAGTTCCTCGACGCCGAAGGCACGCAACTCAACCTCTCGGCTTCGCGCTACCGCGCCGACCCGGACACCGAAGTGCTGGTCGGCGGCGGTGGGCGCCTGAGTACCCACCGCGAGAATGATCGCTACTCGATCGGCTTCAGCATGCCCCTGATCGCCTCCGCCAACGAACTGCTGACCGCCGGCTCGCGCCTGTATGCCGTGGACGACAAGACGCGTTACGACGGCGTCAACTTCCCCTTCAGCACCGAGCTGCGCACCGACGTCCGCGCCCTCGCCTTCGAAGGTGACTGGCGCAAGGCCGACGCCCGCCAACTGCGCATCCTCAGCGCCGGCGTCTACCAGGGTTTCGACAGCCTCGGTGCAAACACCAACTACGACGACATCGATCTGGATTTCTTCCGCGTGAGACTGTCCGGCGTGCAGAGCGACAAGTTTCTCGACAACTGGCAAGGCGTGCTCTCGGCAGCGCTGTACTGGAGCGACGACACCCTGCCCGACAGCGAGCGCGCGGTGTTCGGCGGACAGAATTTCGGCCGTGGCTACCCCGACGACCAGGCCTCGGGCGACAAGGGCTGGGGCGTGGCATACGAGGTCAACTACAGCTTCAACCGCGACGGCAACTGGGTGCGCATCCTGCAACCCTACGTGGTCCTCGACCGCTCGCGCAGCTGGTTCAACCAACTACCGGTGCAGGCCAACAACCTGTCATCCACCGCCGTCGGGCTGAGATTTGGCGATGCCAAGTACTACAACATCGCCCTGGAAGTGGCGAAGGCCATGTCCGATGAAGCGCTGGACACGTTCAATCGCAAGCCGCGGTACAGCATCAGTTTCAGTTATCAGCTGTAAGAGCCGAGCGGTGTGTCAGTCAGGATTTTTTCAGCTGACACACCGCTTTCGCGAGCAGGCTCGCTCCTACAGTTTTGATCGTGGGCGTTCAGTGAGAAACAGGTCGGCTGGCAGGCCGCCTTCGCGAGCAGGCTCGCTCCTACAGTTTTGATCGTGGGTATTCAGTGAGAAACAGGTCGGCTGGCAGGCCGCCTTCGCGAGCAGGCTCGCTCCCACAGTTTGATCGTGGGTATTCAGTGATAAACAGGTCGGCTGGCAGGCCGCCTTCGCTGGCAAGCCAGCTCTCACAGTTTGACCGTGGGCGTTCAGTGAGAAACAGGTCGGCTGGCAGGCCGCCTTCGCGAGCAGGCTCGCTCCTACAGTTTTGACCGTGGGCGTTCAGTGAGAAACAGGCCGGCTGGCAGGGCGCCTTCGCGAGCAGGCTCGCTCCCACAGTTTTGATCGTGGGTATTCAGTGAGAAACAGGTCGGCTGTCAGGCCGCCTTCGCTGGCAAGCCAGTTCCCACAGTTTGACCGTGGGCGTTCAGTGAGAAACAGGTCGGCTGGCAGGCCGCCATCGCGAGCAGGCTCACTCCTACAAAAGCCAAAACAAAGCAGCGAAGCCGCCCCACTCAACAATGAGCGCAAGCTCGAGTGCTTTTGATCTTGATCCACCGGCGACGTCGGAAGGCTGAGTGGAGGGATTGATCCGGGCGTGGGAGCGCAGCGACCGTCTGGCGCAGCCAGACACAGCGGAAGGAGGTGCAGCGAAGCAAACCGGAGCCGCTGCGCCCGGATCAGTCCCGGAGCGAAGGAACCCGAGCCTGCGAGGGCCGAACGTAGGAGCAAGCCTTTTGGGTTACCTTTTTGGCGTTTGAAAAAGGTGACCCGCCGTAAGGGCGGAACCGTAATCAGCAACACCCGCAGCAACGGATATTCACCCAAACCCCCACCAACACGGTCGGCCCAAAGGCCGCCGAGTTCACCCAGCCTCAACCCGAGGCTTGGGAAACAGATTATCGAGAGTCTCCAACAACCGAACGTGATAAATCGGCTTGCGAAACAGATCCAGCACCTGCAACCGCAACATATCGCTGACATCCTCCATATCCGCATGCCCCGACATCACAATCACCGGCAAATGCTCCCGCGACGTATGCTCACGCAGCCGCCTGATCAACGACATGCCCGACTCTTCCGGCATGCGCAGATCAGTAATCACCAAGGCAATATCCGGATGCCGGGTCAGATGTTGCAACGCCAGCCTCACCGACGTCGCGGTATGACAGGTAAAGCCCTCCCCCTCCAGCAACTCCGCCAACTCCAGCAACGCGTCCTCTTCATCGTCAACCAGAAGCAACTGTTGGCGGGACGGCGAAGGCGCGTTCATAGGCAATACCTGAATGCTGAAAGGTAAATCCAGTGTAGTGCGATATCAGCCAGGTGCAGTGTTCAAAAGCCTCAAGGTGTTGGCCGAGTAACAGCCGTACCATCGAGCGACGTCAGAACATTGTTGAAAATCGCCAGCACCCTGTCTCCAAGCGGGCTAACGAATGCAACCACCACCACCGCCACCATCGCCACCACGATTGCATACTCAATCGCCGAAGCGCCCTCTTCGCTGCTGGCAAACGCCCGAGCCTTGGCCATCAGATAATCGAAAGTCATACGAAACATAGCTCCACTCCTTCGCGCCCCTGGCGCCCACATCACGACCGCGGCATGGTTCCACCGTGCCACTTGAGCATTGTCAACAAACCCCCGCCCAACAACTGTAAGAACGCATTAATCACAAAGCATTAATCCCAACGTGTCGCCGCCGTTTCCCACTGTCAATTGGCCAAAACTCATACTTTGGTGGGTTATTTGCCTGTCACTAATGGCGCTTTTGCTTGGATCAGCTAGCTTGGAAATAGCGAAATAGTTGCATGTTCATAGCTGCCAGATCAGTACGCCTCTCAAGAGCAATTGCAGTTGGCTTGTGCAGCAGGAAAAGGAGAGCCGTCATGAACAGTCGCGTCACCATGGGCCTTGCCGCGTTGTTGTTGCTAGGTGCGGTTGTTGTCGGTTACTGGGGGCTGGTGCTCAGTCGTCAGCCGGCCCCGGTCGCGGAGGCACCCGTCGTACCCGCGGTCAGCGTTGAACAGACTGTCGCGATTGCCGAAGACCAGACCCGCCAACCGGTGGTGGTGCTGGTCCACGATGTACCGCCGTTCACACCGTTGACCGCCGCCGATGTGGCCGTGGAAAAACTGCGCAGTGCACCGGCCGGCAGCCTGACCAGCATTGAACAAGCCGTGGGTCGCACACCTTGGCGGCACCTCAGCGCCGGCACCTGGCTCAACGACGAAAGCTTTCAGGCCGGTGGCGCGCTGGCGCGGATGATTCGCCGCGACGAGCGCGCGCTGACCGTGGCCGTCGACGAAGTGATCGGTGGCGCCGGGCAATTGCTGCCGGGGGATTACGTCGATGTGCTGCTGTACTTGCGCGAAGACGCGAGCAATCTGCAGCAGTCAGCGCAGATCGCCGTTCCGGCCTTGCGCGTGCTCGGGATCGGCGAACAGTACGGCCTGACCAACGACGGCCAACCGGCATCGCCCAGCCTCAGCGCCGAAGAAAAAATCAAACAGGACCAGCGCCGCATCGCCGCGCGCACCGTGGTGCTGGCGGTGCCGGAACAATTGCTCAGCCGTCTGATGCTCGCGACCCAGGTCGGCACGTTGCGTCTCGCGGTGCGCAGCAGCGAAGAACAACGGTTGGCCAGATATTGGGCCGGTGAAACGCAATCGCCCGCGCACCTGGATCGCGCCAACAGCCAGCTTTTCCAGTTCACTCAACTCGCTTTGGGCAACGCCCAACGAGCGCCCTCAGCCGCCAGTGTCGGCGCGGCCCCCAGGCCCGCGGTGGAGATCATTCGCGGCAACCAGATCAGCCAACAAACCCCATGACTGCGCAAGGATTCACGTGCATGCAGAGTCGACTCAGACCGACATTGAAACCGGCGCTCCGGGCCTTGCTGTTGTTGGGATTGTCGATGGACACCGCTCTCGCGGCGGTCGGCAATTGTTCGGCACTGCCGCGTCTGCCCTCGGTGATCGAGATCGGTGAAGGCTTCCAGCAGGACATGCAGTCACCCGTGGCGATCACCCGCCTGGCGGTCGGCGATCCGAAAATTGCCGACGTGCATGCCAACGGCGGTTCGTCCTTTTTGCTCACTGGCGTCGGCCCCGGCGCAACCAGCCTGATGGTCTGGACTGCCTGCTCGACGCAGCCACAGCAAGCCATGGTTTTCGTCCAGGGCGCAGCGACCACGGCGCTGACCAGCAGCGTGCCGTCCGACGATCCGACCCTGCCGTCGCAGGTGCAGACCGACATTCGTTTCGTCGAAGTCAGCCGCACCAAACTCAAGGAAGCCACCGCCTCGCTGATCGGCACCCGCGGCAATTTCCT
The DNA here is from genome assembly GCF_001297215.1 of Pseudomonas sp. RIT-PI-o. NCBI lineage: Bacteria > Pseudomonadati > Pseudomonadota > Gammaproteobacteria > Pseudomonadales > Pseudomonadaceae > Pseudomonas > Pseudomonas sp. RIT-PI-o. The sequence continues at coordinate 43,006 of NZ_LHPA01000020.1, forward strand.
GTTCGGCTCACCCGGCACACTGCCGCCGATTGACGGCGTGCCGCAGCCGCGCCTGCCGGTGGACAACTCGCTGTTCAATTTTTCCTGGGTCGGCGGCAAGACCATGGCGATCATCAACGCGCTGGAAACCAGCGGCTTCGCCTACACCCTGGCACGGCCAAGCCTGGTGGCGCTGAACGGGCAGAGCGCGAGTTTCCTTGCCGGTGGCGAAATTCCGATCCCGGTCCCCAGTTCCGGCAGCGACAGTGTGTCGATCGAGTACAAGGAATTCGGCATCCGCCTGACCCTGACGCCGACCATCATCGGCCGCGACCGCATCGCCTTGAAAGTCGCCCCAGAGGTCAGCGAACTGGATTTTGCCAACGCGGTGAACATCGCCGGCACCACCGTTCCGGCGCTGACCATTCGCCGCACTGACACCAGCGTGTCGCTGGGCGATGGCGAAAGTTTTGTCATCAGCGGTTTGATCAGCACCACCAACAGTTCACAGGTGAACAAGTTTCCGGGCCTTGGCGACATCCCCATATTGGGCGCATTTTTCAAGGGTTCGCAGATCAAACGCGAAGAGCGCGAATTGCTGATGATCGTCACCCCGCATCTGGTCCAGCCATTGGCGGCGGACGCGCGACTGCCGTCGTTGCCGGGGGAGAAACTGCGCAACTACGACCCGAATTTCTACCGCATGTTTTTCCTTGAGAACGGTAACTTCGACAAGCGCAGCGGGTTGTCGCAATGAACCAGAACCTCAGTCAGACCTTCCTCGCCATCACCCGCAACAGCACCGATCTGGAATGGCTGCAAAGCGCCCTCGCCCCGCTCGGCCAAGTGGTCAGCGCCGGTGCCGGCAGCCTCGATGAACTGCTCGCACTGGTCGATGTAACGTTCGCCAATCTGGTTTTCGTCGGCCTCGATCGCGAGCATGTCGTGGCGCAAAGTGCGCTGATCGAAGGTGCGCTGGAGGCCAAGCCAATGCTGGCGATCGTTGCCCTCGGCGACGGCATGGACAATCAGCTCGTACTCAATGCGATGCGCGCCGGTGCGCGGGATTTTGTCGCCTATGGCTCACGCTCCAGCGAAGTCGCCGGACTGGTACGGCGCCTGAGCAAACGCCTGCCGGCCGTCGCGCCCAACACCCAGCTCGGCGGGCTAACGGTGATGTACGGCGTGCAGAGCAGTTCCGACGGTGCCTTGCTCGCCAATCACATGGCCATGGTGGTGCAGAAGAGCGGCCAGCAAACCCTGTTGCTCGACCTCGGCCTGCCCCGTGGCGACAGCCTCGCGTTGTTGGGCCTGGAGAGCTCGTTTCACTTCGGCGATGCCCTGCGCCACCTGCGCCGTCTCGACGCCACGCTGATCGACAGTGCCTTCACCAGCGCCGACCACGGCCTGCGCATTCTCGCCTACGCCAATACTGACGAACCGCTGGAAACCACCAGTGCCGCCGAGCTGTACATGCTGCTCAGCGCCCTGCGTCAGCACTTCCAGCACATTGTCGTGAACCTCACCGGACAGGCCGACAGTGAAGCGTTGCGTACCTTTGTCAGCCATTGCGACAAGCTGCTCTGGTACACCGACCAGAACGTGCTCAATTGCCGACGCAACCTTGCCGTGCTCAACCAGTGGCGCGAGAAAGGCATGAAGCTCGAGCACGGGCGCTTGCTGATCGATCGCTACCTGAACAACGTTGCGCCGGAGGCCGAGACCCTGGGCAAGACCTTCAATCTGCAAGTCATCGCCGTGCTGGCCTTCAGCCCCGACGTGCGCCTGAACGCGAAAAACCAGGGCGTCAGCCTGTTCGAACTGGCGCCACGGGAAAAACTCACCCAGAGCCTGCGCACGCTCGGCGAACGCCTGGCGAAGCGTTCCGAAGGCCTGAGCAAACCGAAAGTCACCTGGTTCGACCGTCTGCGAGGCAGCTCATGAGCGCAGAAAAACTCTTTGGCGCGACGCCGCGCGGAGCGATCGGCAACAGCGATCACGAAGGCCTGAAACTGGTCCTGCACCGCTACATCATCGATGCCATCGAGGAGTCGGGGCAAAACCTGCTGGAAGGTTCGCGCCAGCAACTGGCGCAGTTCGTCACCGACAAGGTCGCCGAATACATCGCCCGTTTGCATCTGGCAATCTCGCGCTACGAGATGGAGCGTCTCGGCGAAGAAATCGTCGACGAGCTCACCGGTTTCGGCCCGCTGGAAGTCCTGCTGCGCGACCCGTCGGTGACGGAAATCCTGGTCAACGGCCCGCACCGGGTGTTCATCGAGCGCGACGGCGTCTTGCATCAGAGCGATCTGCGTTTTATCGATGCGCATCACGTCGAGCGGGTCATGCAGCGCATCCTTGCGCCACTCGGCCGACGCCTCGACGAGTCCTCGCCGATGGTCGATGCGCGCCTGCCCGATGGCAGCCGGGTCAACGCGATCATCCCGCCGATCGCCCTCGACGGCCCGTGCCTGTCGATCCGCAAGTTTCGCAAGGACATGCTCAAGAGCACCGATCTGATGGCGATGCAGACCATCGATCTGGCGATCTTCGAATTTCTGCAGAACGCCGTGGGCAAGCGCTGCAACATCCTCATCAGCGGCGGCACCGGCACCGGCAAGACCACGCTGCTGAACATCCTCAGCCAACTGATCAACCCCCACGAACGGCTGGTGACCATCGAAGACGTCGCCGAGCTGCAACTCGGCCATCCGCACGTGGTGCGCCTGGAAACCCGCCCGCCCAATGCCGAGGGCCACGGCGAGGTCAAGGCCAGCGACCTGATTCGCAACGCCCTGCGCATGCGTCCCGACCGGATCATTCTCGGCGAGATCCGGGGCGTCGAGGTGGTCGACGTGCTCACCGCCATGAACACCGGCCACGACGGCTCGATGAGCACCGTGCACGCCAACAATGCCCAGGACGCGCTGCTGCGACTGGAGACGCTGGTCGGGCTGACCGGACGCTCGATTGCCGAACGCACCCTGCGTCAGATGATCTGCGCCGCCCTCGACGTGATCATTCAGCTGACACGCATGCCCGATGGTCGACGCTGCGTCAGCGAAGTGGTGGAAGTGGTCGGTATTCGCGAGGACGTCTACGTCACCAACACCCTGTTCCGCCTCGACCGCCGCACCGGTTTCGGCTTTGTTCGCGAAGCGGTCAACCCGGCCGGCGACAAGCTGTGCCACGACGCTCACCCGGGCTGACGGCGAGGAGCACGCAGATGCTGGCACCGATCATTCTTATCGTCATTTGCCTGATGCTGCTCGGGCTGTCGATTTATCTGTTCCTGCAAGGCCTGCGCAAAACCGCGACAGAAAAAGTCCTCAACCGGCTCGCCGCCGGGCAACCGCAAAAGGCCGTGGAGCAGACGAAATGGGTGGGATTGGAACGCATGTTTCTGCGTGCCGGACTGGGTCGGCCGAGCGAGCGTTTCGGCCTGTGGCTGAGCCTGTGGGCGGCGGCCGTGGGTTTGGGATTTCTGCTCGCCAGCTGGGTCGGACTGGTGCTGATGCTGATCGCGCCGCCCGTGGCGTTGCGGCTGTACATCGCCATTCGCTACCGACGCCGAATCCGCCGGATGATCGAACAACTGCCGCAATTGCTTGACCATACGGTGCGCAGCCTGAAGTCAGGGCGCACCCTCAGCGATGCGGTGCTGGGCGGTATCGAAGCCAGCGAGGATCCGCTGAAAACCGCCATGGGCCGAGTGCAGCGTAACGTGCAACTGGGGGTGAATCTGCCTGATGCAGTGAGCGATTTTGCCGAACTCTACGAGCAGGACGAACTGCGCATGTTCGCCCTCGGCCTGAAGGTCAATCATCGCTACGGCGGCAACGCCAGTGAGCTGCTGGAGAACCTGATCAAACTGATCCGCGAGCGTGACCAGGGCGCTCGGCAGTTGCGCGCCCTGACCGGGGAAACGCGCATGACCGCTTGGGTGCTGGGTTTGCTGCCGTTGATTCTGGTGAGCTACTTCATGCTGACCAACCCCGGCTACATGCTTGGCATGTGGCACGACGAAAGCGGCCAGACCATGTTGCTCACTGCCGCCGCGTTGCAGGTGCTGGGCAGTCTGGCGCTGTGGCGCATGTTGCGGAGCGTTTGAGATGGTCTGGCTCGCGGCTTTGTTGTTGCTGCTCGGTTCGCTGTTATTGGTGGGCAATCACCTGCTCACCGAGCGCCGCCGCGTGCGTCAGGTGCATCAGCGCTTGCAGGGCCAGTTGGTGCGGGAGAACCGCTTCGGCCACTGGCTGCGTGCGCTGGGCAACAGCCGTTTCGGCCGGGGCTCGGTGAGCATCGACAGCGAAACCCAGACCCTGCTCGGCCGCCTCGGCTGGCGCCGCGCCAACGAACGCGCGCTCTTCGCCGCCTGCCAGATCGGCACGCCGCTGCTCGCCCTGGGGCTGGCGATCTTTCTGCAGGAAGTGTTCTTCCCACAGACCAGCCACCGCTGGATGGCGCCGATGTTCGCCGCTGGCGGCGGCTATCTGCTGCCCAAACGCCTGCTCGCCTACGCCGCCGCCCGCCGGCAGAAGACCATCGCCGTGGAAGTCTCCACGTTCATTCCCCTGCTGCGCATCCTCTTCGAATCCGGCATGGCGGTGGAACAAGCCCTGCGCGTGCTCAGCATCGAAGCGCAAAAACTGCTGCCGGAACTGACCAGCGAACTGCGCCTGATCCTCAACCGCGTCGACTCCGGTCTGGAGCTGGGTCAGGAGCTGAACAAGACCGCGGTGATGCTCGCGGTGGACGAATTCACCGACACCTGCGTGATCCTCCAGCAACTGATCCACCAGGGCGGCGGCGCGATGAAATCACTGCTGGCGCTCAAGCAATTACTGGATGACCGCCGCCTGACCCGGCTGCAGGAATACATCTCGAAAATGTCGGCGAAGATGTCGGTGGTGATGATGCTGTTTCTGTTTCCGGCCCTGCTGATCGTCCTGGCCGGCCCGGGCTTCACCGCCATTGCCCGCGCCTTCGCAAACTGACCTTGGCTCATGGAGAGCGTTTGATGAAAGTACTGATAGTCATGGCAAGCCTGTTGCTGCTCAGCGGTTGCGCCACGGACGGCCAGGCGCCGTGGACCTCGCTGCTGTCGCCGTCCAGCTGCAGCAAACTCACGTCGGAGCAGGAACTGTCGCTGAACCTCGCCGATGACCTGGCCAGCGACGGCAAGCTCCACGCCAGCCTGGCCAACCTGCAAAGCCTGCCGGACAACCTCAGCGAAGTGCGCCTGCGCAAAGCCAAAGTCTATCGCCTGCTCGGCCGCAGCGAAGCCGAGCCGCTCTACCGCAGCCTGCTCGGCGGCTGCCTCACCGCCCAGGCCGAACACGGCCTCGGCCAGGTCTACGCCGCCCGTGGCGACAATGGCCAGGCCCAGGCCCACCTGCAACGCGCCGCACGCCTGGCACCCACCGACGAGAAAATCCGCAACGACCTCGGCGTCGTCTACCTCAACCAACTGCGCCTCAACGAAGCGAAATTCGAATTCCTCACCGCCATCGAATTGAGCCAGAACAATCAACTGGCGACGCTGAACATGGTCACCCTGCTGCTCTACCAGAACGACTGGCCACAAGCCGCCGAAATCGTCAGCCGCTCGAAACTGACCCCGGAGCAATTTTCCGAAGCGCAGCAACGGGCGGAAAAACTCAAAGCGCCAACCCACGCCAAAGCCACACCCGGCGACCGCGTCGCCGCCTTCATCGACCCGCTACCGCCGACGCTCAAGTAAGGAGACGGCCATGAACATCCGCAAAGGCCTGTGCTACCTGCCCCTGCTCACCCTGCCCCTCAGCGCGCACGCCATCGACGCAGGCCCCGCTTCAGCGCAGCAGCAGGAAACCGAAGGCTGGCTGGTCCTGCAAAGCCGCAACAAAGCTGCCTCACCCAAACCCCAAAGCGCCACCGCCACCGAACGCGAATTGGCGATGCAGCGCTGGCTGAAGAAATACCAGTACGAGATTCCGGATTTTTACGATCCGGATGCGGGCGGGAAGATTGAGAGCAAGAATTAGTTTGGTGGTGACCTTGAGGGCCCCTTCGCGAGCAGGCTCGCTCCCACAGTCGACCGTGTGCTTGCTGTGGGAGCGAGCCTGCTCGCGAAGAACGATAACGCGGTTTCAGGTCTGCGGATCAACCCGATCCAGCGCTCGATTCACCGCCAGCTCGGCCAGCATGACAATCTGCTGAATCGCCAACGCCGTGCTGCGCTGAAAACCACTCAACTCACCAGCGAAATTGCTCGCCATAGCACTCGCCGACGCCAGCGACTCACAGGCATGCGCCAACAGGCTTTCGGTATCGACATTGGGCACCACCATGAACAGCGTGCTGGGCGGGTGTGGTTTTGCGGGTTCGGGACAGAGGTAGAAATCGAGCGCGCGTTTTATCGCTTCGCGGTTTTTCACAAGATCGTCGGCGCGCAGGGCGTCTTCGAGTGGCGTGGTGGGGGACGGGGGTGGGTCTGGGATCAGTTTGTCCATTGAAACGGCTCTCCAAAATCTGCGGTGCGACCCAATGCCATTCTCACGGGGCAAAAGGTGGCAACTGTATGCGGGGTGAGAATACCGGTTATGGACACCCGGCCAGACCGAAGTCTGCCCGCACACAGCCGCCATGACGCATTGCAGACAGCGGACAAGCTGGCGGCGATTATGCGTGCACAGATACTGGATGACCATAAGTAGCAGGGTTCTCACACCCGATCGCCGAAGGTTCGACGACAGGCAGAGACTAGTGGCCTGACGTCCGACGGACAACCTGAAAACCTTGTGGGAAGGTTCTGGTTATCTCGCGTCAGATTTAAACGACTTCAAGTTATCGGCGGACCCACTGGCCTCATTGCGAGCAGGCTCGCTCCCACAGAACAGCAAAAGCAAAGCAAAAGCAAAAGCAAAATCAAAAGATCGCAGCCTTCGGCAGCTCCTACAGTTAGATCGCGTAAGACTCAAAAACAGGTCGGCTGTCAGGCCGCCTTCGCGAGCAGGCTCACTCCTACAGAACAGCAACAGCAACAGCAAAATCAAAAGATCGCAGCCTTCGGCAGCTCCTACAGTTGGATCGCGTAAGACTCAAAAACAGGTCGGCTGTCAGGCCGCCTTCGCGAGCAGGCTCGCTCCCACAGAAAGCAAAAGCAGCGCAGCTGCCCGCGGCGAAGCCGCACCACTCAACAATGAGCGCAAGCTCGAGTAGATTTTGATCTTGGAGCCCGTCGGCAGGCTGAGTGGAGGGATTGATCCGGGCGTGGGAGCGCAGCGACCGTCTGGCGCAGCCAGACACAGCGGAAGGAGGTGCAGCGAAGCAAACCGGAGCCGCTGCGCCAGGATCGATCCCGCAGCGAAGGAACCCCGAGCCCCAGCGAGGGGCCGAACGTCAGGGCGAAGACCTTTTGGTTACTTTTGGGGCGTTTGCCAAAAGTGACCCGCTGTAAGAGCGGAACCATAAGAAGCCGTTACCGCAGCAACGGATATTCACCGATTAATGAGCCGTAACGCGCTGCCGCCCCGCCGAACTGCCAGGCGAAAGCGCCAAAGCCAACTGCGTCCGATTATGCATATGCGTCAAACGCAACACCTGCGACACATACAGCTTCACCGTGTTCTCGGTGATCCCCAACTCACAGGCAATCTGATAATTGGTCTGCCCCTTGCCCACCAACCGCGCCACATCCAACTGCCGCGGCGACAACTGACTGAACACCGCCGGCATCTCGCCAGACTCAGGCTCACCCTCACTCACCACCGGCGCGGGCGAGCGCCGCACCTTGTCCAGATCCTGATAAAGGTCATCAATCGACTCGGACAAAAACTGCAACTTCTGATTCAGATGCCCCAGATGCAGATTCTTCTGCCGCTCCTGCAAAGCCAGCTCCTGACGCTGTACGCCTTCGAGCAACTCGGCCAGTTCAATCGGCTTCTGATAGTAATCGGCAATCCCCGCGCGCAGCGCCTTGATCACATCCTGCTTGTCGGCGCGCCCGGTGAGCATGATCGCCTCGAATACCCGATGCTTGCCGGCCAGGCGCTGCAACGCCTGGATCAACTCGATGCCATCCATGTCCGGCATGTGCAAATCGCTCAGCACCAGACCGATGTCCGGGTCCGCCCTGAACAGCTCGATGGCTTCAAGACTCGAATCGCACGGCACGCAACGGTAGCCACTGCTCTCAAGAAACTCACACAGTTCTTCGACGATCAGCGGCTGATCATCGACCACGAGGATTTTTACCGCATTAGGCTTGTTCACGAACCACTCCATTGCTCGGGCCAACGCTGACGATTCCTGCACTTTGGTGGCGTATTCGCCTGAATTGAAAGTAGACCCACTTTCCGACTATGTACATAGGACTAGTGGCACCCCGCAATCAGGTGATCCAGTACAACGAAAACACTACGCCTACCCACACGAACGGCGCAAATGGCAGCTTTTTTGACTTGTCAGGGGCCAGATGGCGCAAAAGCTCCGTAAGCCCTTGACCCATAAGAGGCCAGACTTTTGGCGCGAGCAGCAGCCACAACACGCTGGCCACGCCCGCGCCAATAAACGCGCCGAGAACAAAGATGCCGTTCGTCGCAAGACCCAGGGCTGTCATTAATTTCACATCGCCGGCGCCCATGCGGCCCAGGAAATAACCGGGCAATGTCAGCAGCAAAGCGATCAGACACGCCCAGCCGCCCTGCCCCGCATCGGCGCCCAGCCAGGTGCTGCCGGTCGCCAGCAACCAGACCAGCGCCAGCGCGCCCACACCCAACGTCAGTACGTTGGAAATTCGCCGTTGCCGGACATCCTGCGCGGCGCAGAGGGCCAGCCAGATCAGAACCAGAGAAATCTGCATCCGCTAAAAGCCGTCCGTTTTGGCTGAATGATTCTATGCTGATACTACGCAGTGACTGTCAGGGTAGACGCACGCATGAAAAACGGCTTCCGCAGGTCGCAAAAAGGTGCGGTGGCGATCGAATTCGCCTTGGTGTTCATCATCTTTTTCGCGGTGTTTTATGGGTTGGTCAGCTACGGCTTGCCCTTCGTGATGATGCAATCGTTCAACCAGGCCACCGCCGAAGCCGTACGCCGCAGTGTCGCGGTGGACCCGACCACGCCGAACTATTCGACGGTGGTGGTCAACACCGCCAATGCCGCGCTGACCCAACAACTGCAATGGCTGCCCTCGGCCCTGAATCTGGTGGTCGGGGTCGACACCAGCTCAGCGTACGACACGGGTACCGGCACCCTGACCGTCAGCGTCAATTACCCGGTGAGCAAGCTCAATCAGATCATGCCGTTTCTGGTACTGCCGGGCATTGGCACGGTGCCCAATCTGCCCACGCACCTGACCGCCCGCTCGAGCCTGCAATTTTGACTGCCGGCGATAAGCTCTTCGGGCGTTTGCTCAAGCGTGCGCCCAGCGCTGTCCTTGAGCTGCCGGACCGCCTCGGCGCACCGCCCACCGGGCTGCATCTGTATTTGAATGGCGACGGCGAGGTGTTGCAGATCGCCGGCCCGCTGCGGCATTTGCTCGCCCAGCACAAACTCAACGACCAACCGTTGCCGCTCAGCGCTTATCTGCTGCCGCATAGCCTGCTGACCATCGAAGGTCAGCCGCGGGACTGGCACGGGCAATTGCTCGATCTCGACTTTCCCGGCCTGAATGATCAGCCGCTGCACTTGCGCGGCTGGGTGCAACCATTGGGTGACGGCTGGCTGCTGCAACTGCTCGACATCGCCGACCTGCTGCTCGAACGTCAGCAATCGCGCGACCGCGACGCCTGCCAGACCCTCGCCGCGCAGGTCAGCGATCATCTGCGCACCTGCAGCCTCACGCGTCTGCCGACGGCGCTCGGCGAACAATTGCAGGCGATCGCTCAGCGCTGGCACATCCCCTGTCTGGCGGTGGCTTTACTCGATGAACAGGCCCACGGCTGGCAGATTCATCAACAGTTTCGTGGCCACGACGCTCCACAATTGTGGGAGGACGGCCAGTCATTGGGCACGCCGCTGGACAGCCTCAACGGCAGCGCGCCGCAACGCCTCGCGGGCCAGCAGGGCCGTTATGAGCACTCGCGATTGCAGGCCACCTTCGGCAACGCCAACGGTTTCGCCGTGCCCTACAGCAATGATCAAGGCGTGGTCGCGTGGCTGCTTTGCGGGTTTTACACGGTCGACAACGTGGCACCATGGCTGACCGATCGCGACTGGCTGTCCCTGGCCGGCGCACTGGCCGGGCCGTTGCTCAGCCGCTTGCGCGAGCAGCGCCATGTGCAATCGATGGAGCGTCTCGATTCCCTGCAACACCTGCTCGGTACCGGCTGGTGGGAAATCAGTGCCGACGGGCAGATTGCACTGGCGCCGTCACTGGCCTCGGCACTGGGCCTCAGCGACCGCACGCTGGCGGTGGAAGACTGGCTGCGGCTGTTCCATCCCGCCGACCGCGACGAGTTGCGCAGCCGTTTGCACGCCCTGCAATTGCAAGGAGAAGCGCTGACCCTGAGCGTGCGCCTGCACCGCGCGGATGTCGGCGCAACCGCGACGTGGTACCGGATTCAGGGTCAGGTCAGCGGCACGGGTGAGCATCGGCGTCTGGTCGGGTTCATGCTCGATATCAGCGATATCCAGAATCAACAACAGCGCGCCGCTGCCGCCCATGCGCGGCTGGACAATCTGATCGCCAGCTCGCCAGCGGTGATCTATGTGCAGCGTTATGAAGAAGGCGCGCTGATCCCGGCGTTTTTCAGCGCCAGCCTGCAACCCTTGCTCGGCTGGACACTGGAAGACTGCGACGCGGCAGCGCTGGTCGAGCGCGTGCATCCCGATGACCGCGAACTGTATTTCCAGCGCAACCGCCAGTTGCTGCGCGAAGGCTCGGTGCGTGCGCGTTATCGCCTGCGTGACAGCCGTGGCGACTATCACTGGCTGCTCGATGAAGCAAAATTGCTGCGCAACGATCTCGGTCTGCCGGTCGAGGCAGTGGGCCTGTGGCTGGATGTCACCGACGCGACGCTTGCCGCCGAGCAGGTCCGCCAGAGCGAAGAGCGCTACCGGATTCTGGTCGAGGACTCGCCGGCAATGATCTGCCGTTATCGCCCTGACCTGACGCTGACTTTTGGCAACCGACCGTTGGCGACTTATCTGGAATGCACCCCGGAACAACTGCCCGGGGTAGATCTGGGCGGCTGGATGTCCGAGGAACAGCGCGGCGCTTTTGTGCAGCGCCTGAGCCAACTGACCCCGGAACAACCGGTGAGCACCGCGGAAATCAGCCTGCAATTGCCCGGACGCGAACACGCCTGGTGGGTCTGGTCGGATCGTGGCGTGTTCGACGAGCACGGCCAGTTGATTGAAGTGCAAGCCGTGGGCCGCGACAACACCGAGGTGCGCCGCTCGCAACAGCAACTTACGCAAAGCGCGAAGATGGCCACCCTCGGCGAAATGGCCACCGGCCTCGCCCACGAGATCAATCAGCCGCTGAACGTGATGCGCATGGCCATCGTCAACGTGCTCAAGCGCCTCGGCAACGGTGATGTTCAGGTCGATTACCTGACCGACAAACTCAACCGCATTGACGCCCAGGTGCAACGCGCGGCGAAAGTGGTCGACCACATGCGCGTCTTCGGTCGGCGCTCGGAAATCGAGCAGCAATTGTTTAATCCGGCGCAAGCGATCGAGGGCACGCTGTCACTGCTGGCCGAGGGCATGCGCGGTAAAGGTGTCGACCTGCGCATCAGCGAGACCGGTTTCGAGGCGCAGGTGCGCGGCTACGTCGATCAGCTGGAACAGGTGCTGATCAACCTGATGGTCAACGCCCGCGACGCGCTGCTCGGCAAACGCGACAGCGACTCAGCGTTCAAGCCATGGATTTCGATCTACGCCGAACGTGACGAAGAAAGCGTGCGCTTGTGGGTCGAGGATAACGGCGGCGGCATCGATCCGCGTTTGCTGGAGCGGATCTTCGAGCCGTTTTTCACCACCAAACCGATCGGCGTCGGCACAGGCCTGGGCTTGTCGGTGAGCTACGGCATCATCGCCAACATGGGCGGCCAACTGAGCGTGCGCAACTCGGCAGAAGGCGCGCGGTTCTGCATCGAACTGCCGATCGCCACGGACGATCAGATCACCAGATAGGCTTTGCCGGTCTGCCCGCAGGTCATGTTGGCGCCTACCTCGGTGTTCATCAGATTGATACCCAGGCCTTTGATCAGATTGTTCAGCAACGGGTCGAGCAAGGGGCTGATCAACCCGGTGACCACCGGCAACAAGCGGTTGGTGACATCGCTGATCAATGAGGCGACGCCCGTGACAATGGCGCCCAGCGGATTGCTGCCGACGGGTTTGTAGACGATCAGGTTGATCCCGGACAGGGTGTTCGCCAGGCTGCCGACGATGTTGCTGGTCGGCGCGGCGGGCAGCAGACTCGGCGGCAGTTTGAGATTGGCGGGCGTGGCGAAGGGCGTGGTACTGGAGAACAGCAGGTTCTGCGTGGTTTGCGCGACGCTGGCGTCGAGTTTGAGGGCGATGCCGCCAGCGCCGTACTGGACGTGGGAGGCGGCATCGCAACTGCCGATGCCGAGAATCCTGTGGCAGGTGATGATGCCGAGATCGACCAGCGGCAACGGCGCCACCGTTGGTTCGGCGACTGAAGAGAACGCTGCGACGGGATCGATCTTGCCGAGCTTGAGATCGGCCAGAGAGGTCGTGGTGGTGGCGGTCAGGCTTTTGCTGCCGGTGTCGCCGGTCGGGCAACGGTAATCGCTGACATAGCTTTTCGCACCGCCGGCATCCAGGGCGATATCGATTTGCGGCGAGGGCAGCAGTTTTGGATCGAGCTGTTGGCAACCGGCGCCCAACAGGCAGAGCACTGAGTTGAGCGTGTCCACCAGGTTCAGGCTCAGCAAGGCATTGAGTGTCGGCGTCAACGTACCGACCAGGCCGAGGACTGCATTGGTCAACCCGGTCACGCCGTTCAGCACCGGCAAATTCACCGACAACAGCGTGCGAACCTGCGCAGTGCGCACATAAATCCGCTCCGGTCCCAGCGGGTCGGCCTTGGCCCGCGCCGGGTCGCCAATCGCCGAGAACTGCGGCGGCTCGATCACCTTCACCCGCACCGTGACACCGGCCAGCCCCGGCACATTGACCGGCAAGGTCGCCGCCACCGCGCTCTTGCTGTTGGCCAGTTGCACCACGCCCTGCACCAGTTGCAGCAACTGCAGATTGGCATCCAGTCCCGCCGCCGTGGTGCCGGTCTGCAGTTGCAGGATCTCGCCGAGTCTGACCGGCGCCGCGTTGATCGCGGCGACCTGCAACTGCCCCAGCGCGGTGACCACTTGCGCGGTCGCGCCGTTGAGTTGCACCACCGTCGCCGCTGCCTGAATCAACTGTGTCACGGTCGCTTGGGTGTTGAGCAACTGCGCGTAGTTGCCGGCACCGACGTTGAGGTTGATCGCCAGTTGATCGAGGTATTTGAGCAGATTGATGTCGGTGTGCAGCAGACCGTCCCAGCCCACTGCCGTGAGGTTGACGTTGCCGCCGAGCAGCCCGGAAAACAGCGGATTGAGGATGTTCGACTGCGCCGTGTCGATGCTGGCGAGGGTGCTGCGAATATTCAGTTGGGCGATGGTCGGCTGGGGTTTGGCGGCCACTGCCGACGCGTTGAGCGTGGTGTTGAGGCTGACCGGCGTGGCGCTGAACAGCGCCTGTACACCGCCGGCAAAACTGCTGGTGACTGTGCGGCTGGCGACGACTTTGACTGCGGTGGATTGCGTAGCATCCACGGTGAAACTGCGCACACCGCTGGCAGCGGTGGCCAGGGTGCCGCAGGTGGTGGCGAGGGTGTTATTCGCATCGACGAGGTAGCCATTGCGCAGCGCACTTTGCCCGGCGTAACTGGCGGCCGTCAGCCCGGGCAGGCAATCACCGTTGCGACTGACCGCTTCGAGGGCGGCGGTATCCACCACCCGCTGCAGTTTGCGCTGTTCCATGTACAGGCGACCGCTGTCGACCACCAGCAACATCATCACCAGCGCCAGACTCAGGGTGGCGGCCGCCATCAAACCGATCGCCCCGCGTTGCCGGGCCGGGCCGTTGCATTGCGATCCTCGCGACATGGCGCACTCCTGTGCCGGCGCAGTGCCGAGCGCTACCTCCGTTAATGAAAAAGAGTGTAGACGCGGTCGGTCGAGAGTGCTGGCGTCACGTCCCCTGTAGGAGTGAGCCTGCTCGCGATAGCGGTGTGTCAGTCACCGGCCAGGAACCAGACATACCGCTATCGCGAGCAGGCTCACTCCTACAGGGCTGTGCCGGTTTCAGGAAATAATCAACGCGGTGGATAGTTGGCCAGAATCCTTGCGACGGTCTCGCGAATGGCATTGCTGCGATCGGCCGGATTCGGGCGGCTGCTGAGCATTTGTTCATCGCTGCCGCGCCACACCAGTTTGCCGTCCTTGCCGTCGAGCAGGTCGATCTGAATGGTCGCGACCTTGTAGGTGATGTTGCGCGTTTCGTTGTACATCGGCGCGCCCCAGTAGCCGTTCCACGGACCGCCCCAACCGCCGCCGTAATTGGTCGTCACCTGCTGCTGCCGATCCTCGACGATCAGGTAGGTCTGCACATTCAGATCACCCTTGCCGCCGCCAGCGGCCGGGCGCAAACCGCGCTGATCGAGTTGATCGGACACCGCCTGGCGGATGCGCTGTTCGGTCAGATCACTCTTGATGCGCGGGTCATCGGGACGATATTGCAGGGCCGGATCTTTCCAGCTCCAACTGCGATACGCGGCAAAGTCGCGGCTGGCGTCGAAGTCGTGATTGACCTGGTTGGCAGCGCAGGCGCTGAGCAGCGCGGCAAAAGCGAGTAGAGCGAGACGGCGGAACATGATTTTCTCCGGGTGAAGACATGAACCTGCTGACACGAAGTCAGCTGGGAGGATACGCCGCCATGGCTTTTTCCACAGCCTCGCGAATCGCATCGGCGCGTTCGATCTGATTGCCCTGGGTGCCGGTTTCGGCGCTGGCGCTCCACACCGGTTGACCATTGCCGGCATCGAACAGATCGACCCGCACCACCACGACCTGCTCCTGATAAGTGCGCACGATCGGAACGGAGTTGTACATGCCGTAACCGCGACCATACCGATCATAGCCGCCGTAACCGCCGTAGTAGCCGTAATCGTCGCGGACCTGTCGCAATCGGGTTTCCAGATGAAGATCGGCGCTGACCAGCAGGTCGGCCGGGCGGTTGTCGCGCATCGGCCGCAAGCCGCGCTGGTCGAGGGCGTTGCTGACCGCCTCGGCCACCTGCGCCGAGTCGGCCCACGCCGTGCCCGGTGGCAACTGGCCGTTGAGCCAGGCCCAGTTGCGGTAGCGCCCGTAATCACGCGGCGGCGCCGGGTAGGCGCTACGGTCGAAAGTAGTGGCGGCTTGCGGCGGCGCCGGCGGCAAGGGCCGCGACTGCGCCACGTAGGGGTTGCTGCCCTGACAGGCGGCCAACCCCAGACACATCAGCAATAACCCGCATTGAGCTTTCATGTCGCGCTCCGCTCAGATCGGCCGGCAGATCCAGTGCAAGTAACGCCCAAGCCCGGCGAAGCCTGGGTGACGACGGTGCGCGAGTTCCATTTCCAGCAAATCCGCCAGTTCGGCGCGGGCCTGGAATTCCACCGGCATGTAATCGTGAAATACCCGTACGCCGCTCTGACTTTCGACCTGCCACATTCCGCCGAGTTGCGTCGCCAATTCCCGTGGGTCGAGAGGCTGTTGCGGCGTCAGGCTCTGCTTTTCGCCGGCCATGACGTTCTTGCGCATCTTCTTGAAATGGCCTTTGAGCAGATTGCGATAAATCAGTGCATCACGGTTGTAAAACGCCAGCGACAGCCAGCCGCCGGGCTTGGTCAACTGGTGCAGCACCGGCAGGATCGCATGGGGCTCGGCGAGCCATTCCAGCACGGCGTGGCAGATCACCAGATCATAGGGTTCGGTGAGCTGACCGGGGAGTGCCTGCCACGGCGCCTGAATGAACGTCGCGCTTTGTCCGGCTTCGGCAAACCGCTGGCGCGCACCTTCGAGCATCGGTTCGGCCGGCTCGGTGAAGGTGACGTCATGGCCGCGCTCGGCCAGCCACAGCGACATGTGCCCCAAGCCCCCGCCGATATCGAGCACCCGCAGCGGACGATCCGGCAAAGCCTCGCTCAGGTCGGCCTGCAACAC
This sequence comes from Pseudomonas sp. RIT-PI-o, assembly GCF_001297215.1. Lineage (NCBI taxonomy): Bacteria > Pseudomonadati > Pseudomonadota > Gammaproteobacteria > Pseudomonadales > Pseudomonadaceae > Pseudomonas > Pseudomonas sp. RIT-PI-o. The sequence goes on from NZ_LHPA01000020.1 coordinate 59,190, forward strand.
GGCGAGACGAATCGCGCCTTTGGCGCCGCCGTAGATTTTTTCGGCGAAGCGCGTGGCCAACTGATCGAAATGACGGTCGCTCATCAGTTGAACCGCCGTTCGCTGTCGGCAAGCTTGGCGCGCACCACTTCATTCATGTCCAGGCCCAGCTCGCTGCACAGCAGCAACAGATACAGGACGATATCGCCGACTTCCTGCCCGGCATGGGCGAGTTTGTCCGCCGGCAACTGGCGCGACTGGTCTTCTGTCAGCCACTGGAAGATTTCCACCAGCTCGGCCATTTCCACGCTGGCGGCCATGGCGAGGTTTTTCGGGCTGTGAAATTGCCGCCAGTCATTGCGGTCGCGAATGGCGTGCAGGCGTTCGGTCAGTTCAACAAGGTTCATCGGGCTCTCCTGAAGACGCATAGCTTCGGGGGGATAGGTGCTTAAGGCAAGCGCAAAACCTGTAGGAGTGAGCCTGCTCGCGATTGCGGTGTTTCAGTTAATAATGATGCTGGATGTAACGACCTCATCGCGAGCAGGCTCACTCCTACAGAGGACGTGCAAACGCTCTATAGTTGCAGGGAACTCGGCCGCCCTCGGCGTGGCCCAAGGCTCAGCTCTTTCATCAGGGATGCAGACATGCGTGTAGAAAGCTTTTTCGAATGGCTCGGCCAGGCACTCGGTTCGGTCATCCGCTTCATCGTCGATGGCCTCAGCGGTCTGTTCAACATGCTCAGCAACGCTGGCGGCAATTTTGTCGATGGCCTGGCGCAGACGCTGGGGATGGACACCTCGATCATCAGCATCATCGCGCTGATCGTTGGCCTGATGCTCTTGTGGTCGGCGATTAGGGCGTTCATGAACGCGTCGATCATTGCCGGGATCATCTGGTTGCTGCTCGGGTTGTGGTTGTTGAGCTGGATCATCCATTAACCCACCGCCCCCTGTAGGAGTGAGCCTGCTCGCGATCGCGGTATGTCATTCGAAGCTTGTGTGACTGAACGGGCGCTATCGCGAGCAGGCTCACTCCTACAGTAAATTGCGTTAATCGCTACAATCCCCGCTCCCCCAAGGAGCCTGCATGTCCTCTCTGATTACCGACTGGCGCGACCGCCCGACTCACCGCAAGGTCTGGGCGCTCGCCGCGCCGATGATCCTCTCCAATATTTCCGTGCCGCTGGTGGCGCTGGTCGACAGCACTGTCGTTGGCCACCTGCCGCATGCCCATCAGTTGGGCGCGGTGGCGGTCGGCGCCAGCCTGTACACGTTTCTGGCCTGGGCGATGGGTTTTCTGCGCATGGGCACCACCGGTTTTGCCGCACAGGCTGCCGGGCGCAGCGATGGCGCGGCGTTGCGGCAGATTCTCCTGCAGGGTCTGTTGCTGACGATGGGGCTGGCGATCGTGCTCGGCTGTCTTGGTGTGCCGCTCAGCGGCGTTGCGCTGCACTTCATGCAGCCATCGGCGGAACTGGAGCTACTGACCCGGGAGTTTTTCCACACGCGCCTGTTCGGCCTGCCCGCAGCGCTGGCAACCTACGCGCTGGTCGGCTGGTTCCTCGGCACGCAGAACGCGCGGGCGCCGTTGGCGATTCTGTTGAGCACCAACCTGATCAACATCGTTCTCAATCTGTGGTTTGTCATCGGTCTGGAATGGGGCGTGGTCGGCTCTGCCCGCGCTTCGGTGATCGCCGAATGGAGCGGCGCCCTCCTCGGCCTGTGGCTGACGCGCACAGCGTTGCGCGCCTATCCGGGGCAGATCATCTGGTCGGCGCTGAAAGTCTGGCAGAGCTGGCGCCCGCTGCTGGCGGTCAACCGTGACATCTTCATCCGCAGCCTCGCCCTGCAATCGGTGTTTTTCCTGATCACCGTGCAAGGCGCGCGGCTCGGCGATGCGACGGTGGCCGCCAATGCGCTGTTGCTCAACGGCCTGCTGCTGACGGCTCATGCCCTGGACGGTCTGGCCCACGCCGTCGAAGCCTTGTGCGGCCATGCCATCGGCGCGCGGGATCGACTGGCACTGCGCCGTTCGCTGGTGGTGGCCGGCGGCTGGTCACTGATCGCCAGCCTTGGCTTCGCTGCGCTGTTTCTGCTCGCCGGACACCTGTTCATCGAAATGCAGACCGATATCCAGAGCGTGCGCGACACTGCTTTCGTCTACCTGCCCTACCTCGCCGTGCTGCCGTTGATAGCGGTCTGGAGTTACCTGCTCGACGGGCTGTTCATCGGCGCCACCCGCGCCCGGGAAATGCGCAACGGCATGCTGCTGACGGTGCTGCTGTTGCTGCCCTTCGCCTGGTTCTTGCAGGACCTGGGCAATCACGGCCTGTGGATATCTTTCCTGCTGTTCATGGTCTTGCGCAGCGTGACCCTTGGCGCGCAAGCCCTGTGGCTGAAACGCAGCGATGGCTGGTTCAGCGGCAAGGCTCACTGAGCAAAACAGTCAGCCCGCCGCACCCCACTGACGACGCAGATGATCGAGCCGCTCCTGCTGCGTCAGCCCCGCCGGCGGCGCAACCAGCGCGGCGCGTGGATGCAGCAGACGCAACCACAGCCAGCCGTCGAGCACGGCACGATCGCTGAAACCCAGCGCCAGACCTTGTTGCACATGCACAGAGATCGTCTGGTAATCGGCGCTCAGGGACTGGCACCAGCGCCAGATATGCTGCTCCAAAAGGCAGGTTTGCAGGCGTTCACGCTGGCGCCGGGTCAGACTTTCCTCGATGCCCAACGGTTCGACGAGCAGACCGGGATTACGCAATTGCTGCCAGCCCTGACTGCCGATGGCGCGGTCGGCCCACGTACCGCCAAACCAGCGCAGGTAGCGGATCGGCCCGAGCCAGCGACTCAGTTGCGCGGCGTCGCAGGCGTCGAAGAAATAGCTCGCGGTCTGACGGTTGTAATAGCTGAGCAAGGCCCGATGATTCAGACCGAACGAAACCGTGAGCATGCGCTGCAAATGGCTCAGCAACTGCTGCGCGGGTATTTCGCAGCTCAGCAGCAGGCCGCGCCAAGTGTCCGGATCGTGCAGACATAACGCCGTCAATCCCGGGCTGTTGCGCAAATCGACGAGGACCGGGCCATGCTCACTGACCGGTTGAAACTCAGTGCCGTCAAACAATCGGTGACGTTGCACATCGGCAAACCCCTGGCGCAAAGTTCGCAGGGCACGTGACGCGTCCGGAGTATCGAGCAACAGCCAGTGCGCCACAGGCTCAAGCGCCGCGCCGCTCATCTTGCGCTGCTCTGGTCGAGCGCAGTGAGCAACCGGCAGCTGCATACGGATTCAGCGCAATGGTTGAAACTCCCCCCACCCGGCAGCAGACACAGCAGCAGCAACGGTTCGCCGGACTGTAGCAATTGCTGCAATCCATCACTGACCAGCAGTTCCGGCAGCGGTGACGGAGCATCGTCCTCAACCGCATCCTCTGGCAGCACCGAGGGCTTAAGAACGCCAGTGACCATCGGCTGATCAGGATCGCCTTCAAGAAAACTCACCACCACCTCCACGCCATCGGCCAACGCTGCCGAAGGCAAATCGCTCAGGGTTGGCGCGAGGGGCAGCCAGCAATGGCTCGGCGCTGCGCCCTCGCCCTGATAGAGCCAGTCGAATTGCACCGCGACGGGCCGCGAGCGATCAGGTTGCGCTTCGTCGACCGACACTACCCAAGCGCGCTGCAGGCTGTGCATGCGTTGTTTGGGCGGCATCGCGGCGGCCGCAGAGACTGGCACCCGCGCGGCCGCGAACAGGCGATTGCTGTAGGCCGGTTCGAGAGACTGATCGGCGCGGTGCTCGATGCGGGTCAGCAACCAGGGGCGATTGCATTCGATGAAAGGATGGTCGTCCAGCGGCAGCCACTGACCGCTGCGCAGGGCGGGCAAATCGCTGTGTCCTTCGGCATAGGGTCCTCGCTGGCTGGCCTGGGAATCGTCTTGCAGTCGCCATTGGCGGACGGCTGGCGCAACGCCCCGGTGGTCATGCTCAGCCTGATAGTGCGCGACATCGGCCTGCGGCAACCGCGTCGGATCGTCGCCGAACACCAGGCAATGCCGGTCGCGGAGATGCTCGAAGTGATAGTGAATGCGGGCCTGTGCGCACAAGCGCTGGAGCAGTTGCAGATCGGATTCGCGGTACTGGGTGCAGAAGGTGCGGGCCGGGTAGTCGCTGTGCAGGTCGAAACGCCGTTGCAGGCCGACGATGCCATGTTCGCGCAGCACCTGTTCGATGATCTGCGGCACAGAGCGGCCGCTGAAAATGCGCTGGCTCAAGCGCAGGTCGAGGCAATCGAGCCTCGGCCCCAGGCGCACTCGGCTCAAGCGCAGACCATGGCTGTGCTCATGCTGGACAAGGCTGTGCAACTGTCCGTGCACGCCTTGGCCGGGCGGGCCGAAACACAGGTAGGCCGAACGGTGCAGCAGGCCGGCGAGATCCAGATGCGGATCGTCGATTACCACATCGATCTCGAAGGCGAAGGGTTCGCTGAGCGCTTCCCTTCCGGTAAAGGCGAGAACTTCGAAGGGGTCGGACAGGCCCGCTACATCGAGACGAAACGACGGCTCGTTGACTGGATCGAACATGGGCGGATCTCTACAGGAGGGGCGGCCGGGGATTCTCGCCGAGAGGCTTGGCCGAGTAGAGAGGCGAAGTACAACTTAGGAAATGACCTACGCGAAAAGCAGACCAGAAGAGTTTGCTGACCTAAGTAGCACAGGTTTTCCTGAAAAAATCAGGAGATGTCCCACCGGGTTATCCGAATTTTCCACAGCTTGCGGAAAAAAATCGGACAACCCGGTCGGAACGCTATCGGGTCTCAGGAAGACAGATAGGACGAGCGGGTCAGGCCCAGACGCAAAGCATCGAGGAACTGCGTGCGCTCGCTGGCGCTGATGCGGGCACTGGCGCACTTGTCACGGTAATGAGTCATCAGTTCTTCCGGCGACAAGTGCACGTACCGCAGCATGTCTTCGATGGTGTCGTGGGTCTCGATGCCCGCGTGGTATACGCTGCCATCGGCGTTCTGATAGATGTTCACCGAGTCGGTGTCACCGAACAGGTTGTGCATGTCGCCGAGGATTTCCTGGTAGGCGCCGACCAGGAACACGCCCAGCAGGTAATCTTCGCCTTCGTTCAACGCATGCACCGGCAGGCTGGTTTCAATGCTCTGCTCGTCGACGTACTGGTTGATCTTGCCATCGGAGTCGCAGGTCAGATCCTGCAGCACCGCCCGGCGCAGCGGCTCTTCGTCGAGACGGTGCAGCGGGATGATCGGCAACACCTGATCGATCGCCCAGGTGTCCGGCAGGCTCTGGAATACCGAGAAGTTGCAGATGTACTTGTCGGCCAGCTTGTCGTTGAGTTCGTCGAGCACCTGACGGTGCGAACGCTGACGCGCCTTCAACGAGTTGTGCAGGCGCCGGCAAACAGCGAAATAGCATTGTTCCGCCAAGGCCTTTTCCGCCAGGGTCAGCTTGCCATCGGCGTACTGCGCGGCCACGTCGCTCATGTAGTGCGTAGCGCGCCAGTAGGTTTCGGTGACCATTTCGATGTCGGTCGGGCCGAGCAGGTCCACCAGCCACTGCACGGTTTCCGGCAGGCTTTCCTTGTTTTCGATCAGCGGGATTTCGTCGTTGTGTTTCTCGACGTCGGTCACCTGCACCACCAGCATTGCGTGGTGTGCAGTCAGCGAACGGCCGCTTTCCGAGAAGATGTGCGGATGCGGCAGGCTCTGCGCGTCGCAGAATTCCTTGAGCATGCCGACCACGACGCCGGCGTAATCGTCCATGTCGTAGTTGATCGAACTGGCGTTGCGCGAGTGGGTGCCGTCGTAGTCGACACCAAGGCCACCGCCGACGTCGATGTGATCGACCGGCAGACCGAGGTTGCGCAGTTCGCCGTAGTAACGAATCGCTTCCTTGAAGCCGTGCTGGTAGTCCGCGAGGTTGGCGATCTGCGAGCCCATGTGGAAGTGCAGCAGGCGAATGCCCTGATCCAGACCGGCGCCACGGAAGCGCTCGACCACCGACAGCAACTGCGCCGCCGACAGACCGAATTTGGATTTCTCGCCACCGGTGTCCGCCCATTTCGACGAGGCCAGCGACGACAGGCGCACGCGCAGACCCACCTGCGGCTTGACCTTCAGCGAGGCCGCTTCTTCGATCACCAGACCGACTTCGGATTCTTTTTCGATGACGATGAACACGTTGTGGCCGAGCTTCTGGCCCATCAGCGCCAGACGGATGAACTCGCGGTCCTTGTAACCGTTGCAGACGATCGTGCCGCCCTTCGGCGCCAGCGCCAGCACGGCCAGCAGCTCAGGCTTGGAGCCGGCTTCCAGACCGATGGAGACGTTCTGGGTGGCGATGATGTTCTCGATCACCGCTTCCTGCTGGTTGACCTTGATCGGGTACAGCGCGGTGTACTTGCTCTGGTATTCCAGGCGTTCGATATTCGAATCGAAGGCTCCGGTCAATTGACGGACACGGTCTTGCAGGATGTCGGGGAAACGTACCAGCAACGGCAAGGACAAACCGCTCTTGCGCAGTTGGTCGACTTGTTCGAACAGATCGATGGGCGAGCTGCTCGGGCCGTTCGGACGTACTTCGACGCGACCGGCTTCATTGATCGCGAAATACCCGGCCCCCCAATGGCGAATCCCGTAAACGCTGCGGCTGTCCGCAACTGTCCATTGGCTGCCATCGTCTTTACGTGTGCGTCGTACGGACATCGAAGTCCCCTATAAAGAAGTCAGAGTGCGTCGCCTGAAGTGCAGGCCGGCGCAGTCTAAAGAATGAAAATGACGGTTCGTCAGTGCGGCGGTAGACCGCACTGACTGCGTGGAGTTTAGAAACCGGTCATGAACAGGCTCTGTGAAAACCATGGCGACGACGCCGGAGTCGAGAACACTCGAAGCCGGATCAAGCCGCCGGAGGGTTTCACAGAGGCTGCTAGCCGCCGGATTTCTTGGCCTTGAAACCGTGCTTGATCAGCTCTGCCAAGAGTAGCTCGACGTGATCGCCCTGGATTTCGATGATGCCGTCCTTCAACGCCCCGCCGGTGCCACAACGTTTTTTCAACGTCGTCGCCAGCTCCTTGAGCGCGTCTTCGGCCAGGGGCACGCCGGTGATGGTGGTCACCGTTTTGCCGCCACGTCCTTTGCTTTCGCGACGCACGCGGGCAATGCCGTCACCGGCCGGGATCACGGTTTGTTTGCAGATACAGGCGTCCACCGGCTTGCTGCATTCCGGGCAATGACGACCTGCGTCGGTGGAAAATACCAGGCCGCCCAGGGCGGCGAAGGATGCGGCTTTCTTGGCCACCGGCAATCCTCTCGGGAGGACAAAGACTGATCGCAACCTTGGGCAAGGTCAGCGACCGCGAAGCCCCACTCAGGCAGGGGCAGCGCTACTGCATCGGAAAACTATGAACGCTGGGCTGAATCTCTGCAGGCCAACCTCAAGCCATCCGGTGCAGCTTGAAAAGGTCGCGCAGTGTAACGACAAAAATCGCGATTGCTAAGTGCCAATCGGCGCCAATTCATGTGTTCTTTGCGACGGGGCTCTGCTGCGCCTTGAGATAGCGCTTCAATGCGGCCAGAGAGTCCGGGCAATAAGGCTTTTCGGTGATTTCCCGCATGACCTGTTCGACGGGAATGAATCGCGCTTCGAGGACTTCCTCCGGCTGCAGTTTCAGCGGCCCGTCCCATACAGCGGAAAACGCCGAACACCACAATCGGTTGCCGGTGTCTTCGAAGTAGAAGTGATCGTGAGCGGTCAGCTCGACGCCGCTGACGCCCAGCTCTTCCTCCAGCTCGCGCGCCGCCGACTCGGCGTAGCTTTCGTCGGCCTGGACCATGCCGCCGGCGGCAACATCCCAGTAGCCGGGATAAATCGCCTTGCTCAATGTGCGCCGGTGCACGCACAACTCACCGGCGGAATTGAACAACATGATGTAGGTGCCACGACCGATCAGCCCGCGTTCGCGCAAATCGGAACGCACCAGGGCGCCGAGCAGGTTGTCGTGCTCGTCGACCCAGGCAATCTGTTCAGCATCCGAGGCAGCGCGATGGGCCGCCTCTCCGGGGGTCTGGCTCACGTATCAGCCCTGATTGAGCAGTTGACGCAGATCGATCACCGCGGCGTTGGCCCGGGAAATGTAGTTGGCCATGACCAGCGAGTGGTTGGCCAGAACGCCGAAACCGCTGCCGTTAAGGATCATCGGGCTCCACACCGGCTCTTGCGAAGCCTCCAGTTCCCGAATGATCTGGCGCACGCTGACGGTGGCGTTCTTCTTCGCCAGCACATCAGCGAAGTCGACTTCGATGGCACGCAGCAGATGCGACAGTGCCCAGGCCTGACCCCGTGCTTCGTAGAACACGTTGTCGATCTGCATCCATGGGGTTTCCACGACTTCTTCGTCAACCTGCGGCACTTCGCCGACCGCCGGGACTTCGGTTTTCAGCGCAGTGTTGAGCTTGACCCGGCCGACACTGGCCGACAGGCGTTGCGACAGCGAACCAAGACGGGTGCCGACGTCGCCCAGCCAGTTGTTGAGGTTGTCGGCGCGGGCATAGAACAGCGCGTTTTTCTGATTCGGATCGGACAGGCGCGCCTGATAACGGCTCAGGGAGTTGATGCCTTCCTGATATTCCGACTCACTGGACGGCAGCACCCAGCTCTTGTTGTCGAAGTTGAAACGCGGTTCGGCCTTGGCCAGATCGGCGTCTTCGGCCGACTGCGATTGCGAACGGGCGAAGTCTTTGCGCAGGGCACGGGTCAGGTCACGCACCTGCACCAGCACGCCGTATTCCCAGCTCGGCGTGTTGTCCATCCACAGGCCCGGCGGGAAACGATCGTTGGAAATGTAACCGCCCGGCTTGTTGAGCAAGGTACCGGCAACGGTTTTCAGGGTTTCGACGGTGGTGTAGCCGACCACCATTTGCTTGCCTTCTTTCTCGGCAGCGACCTGGGCATTTTGCGCCACTGGAAACAGCTCCGGTTCCTGGCTCCAGTACCAGCCCAGCGCGATGGTCACCAGCAAGTAGAGACCAATCACTGTGGCCAGCGCCCGGCTGAAAAATAGCCCGCCGACATAACTGCGGGTGGCCGACTTGGGCTCGGCGGCACGTTCAGGCGCGCTGCCCGCGCGGTTTTTCCAGTCCAGCATGGCGATATCCTTTCAATCACTTGGGTTCAACGGTTCGACCACAACCATACAACAACGTGCCTTGGCCTAGCACCTGCCGCTAACGATAAGCCGCAAATCGTAGGGGCCGATGACGCTTCGCGACACGCTAGGGGATTCCCTGATACTGGCAATGCCTGCGATGCAGCGAACCCTGACCTGAGCGTGGTCCGCGCAACGATGGAGAATTCCCGGCTGTTCTGCCCTTCCTTTCAAGTCGAACGTGCGGATTCCGGGCGTCGGACAGACCCGCAAGTGCGTGAGAAAACCACCCGGTCAGAAACTGAATCGTGTCGTCCAGCAGATTATTGACGTACGACACTCGTCTAAGGGAAAAGAGGTGCTAGCATAGAGCCACCAGTCGATCTCAGCATGCACCCTAACTAGTAGTCAGGATATGACCGAGCCAGAAGACCCCAGCCGTGAGCGTCTCAAGCACCACTTTGCCCAGCGGGTAATTCATCAGGCACGTCAGATTCTTGAGATATGGCAGCGCCTGCAACGCAGTGAGTGGTCCACCGTCGACCTCGCCGAACTGAGCGAGGCGAATCTGCGTCTGCTGCGTTTTGCCGAGCGTTTCGAACAGCCGGAACACACGCAGTTGGCGCATCACATCGGCCAGTCGCTGCAGGCGGTGGACGCCAACCGTGGCCGTCTCAGCAGCGGCCTGATCACCGATCTCAATCGCTTGATGCAGCGCCTGTCGCGCACCGGCCTGCGCCATGGCGATCAGCTCGACCAGACCTTCCTGCCGCCACTGCGCAAGCCGATCTATGTGATGTTGCAAGACCACGACCGCGCCGAACGGCTGGCCAAGCAGCTGGAATTTTTCGGTTTGAGCGCGCAGGCACTGGACAGCGTCGCCGCGTTTCGCTCGTCGATGGTCGAGCGCTTGCCCGCGGCGATTGTCATGGACGTGGATTTCAGCGGTCCCGGCATCGGCCTGAAACTCGCCGCCGAAGCTCAGGTCGGCCTCGAAGAACAGCTTCCATTGCTGTTTTTCAGCCTGCATGAAACCGATACCCCGACCCGTCTCGCCGCCGTGCGCGCTGGTGGTCAAGAATTTCTCACCGGCACCCTCGAAGCTTCGAGCCTGCTGGAAAAAATCGAAGTGCTGACCTGCGTCGCCCAGTACGAGCCCTATAAAGTGCTGATCATCGACGACTCGCGCGCGCAGGCCTTGCACACCGAGCGCCTGCTCAACAGCGCCGGGATTGTCACCCGCACCTTGATCGAACCGATTCAGGCGATGGCGGAACTGGCGGATTTCCAGCCGGACCTGATCATTCTCGACATGTACATGCCGGCCTGCACCGGCCCCGAACTGGCCAAAGTGATCCGCCACAACGACCGCTACGTCAGCGTGCCGATCATTTACCTGTCGGCCGAGGACGATCTGGACAAGCAGCTCGACGCCATGAGCGAGGGCGGCGATGACTTTTTGACCAAGCCGATCAAGCCACGGCACTTGATCACCACGGTGCGCAACCGCGCCGCCCGCGCGCGCAATCTGAAAGCGCGGATGGTCCGCGACAGCCTCACCGGGCTGTACAACCACACGCATATCCTGCAGTTGCTCGAAGACTGCTCGTTCCGCGCCCGCCGCGAGAACAAGCCGCTGAGCTTTGCAATGCTCGACATCGATCACTTCAAACGGGTCAACGACAGCCACGGCCACCCGATGGGCGACCGTGTGATCAAGAGTCTGGCGCTGTTCCTCAAGCAGCGTTTGCGCAAGACCGATTTCATCGGCCGTTACGGTGGCGAAGAATTCGCCATCGTCATGCCCGACACTGATATCGACGCGGCGCACAAAGTCCTCGACGAGATTCGCCAGCGCTTCGCCGAGATTCATTATCCGGCGCAGCCGCAGGATCTCTGGTGCACGTTCAGCGCCGGCGTGGTGGAAATGTGCGATGACTCCGACAGCCTGATGATGGCCAGCCAGGCCGACGAGGCGCTGTATCGCGCCAAGGGTGCCGGACGCAATCGGGTGCAGACCGCCAGACAATCAAAGCAAAGTGCCACTTTTTCATCGGAATCCACTGATTCGGTCATAACCCTGTAATAGAACCGCAATAAATTCAGGCGCTTACCATTTCTGCCGTTGGTAGCCGTCATGCGCCTGAAGTTGCTCACCAATCTCAACACTCTGCTGCTGGTCGCCGTCTGCGTGGCCCTTGGCGCCACGCTGTGGTGGTCGCAAAAAGCCCTCGAACGTCCGTATCTTTTGATGGAGCGGTACCTGGGGCTGTCGCAGCAATTTCAGAATGAAGTGGCGCGCAACGTCGAGGATTACCTCGCCAGCGGTGACGCGCTGCGCCTGAGCAGCGCCGCCCAGGCCATCGACAGCGTGCACAAGCAACTGAGTGAATTGCCCCCGGCGCTGGCCGACACCGTGCAGCCAAGTCTGTCGAGCCTCGATGAATTCAGCAAAACCGACCTGCTCGCCGCCGGCAAACTGGCCGGCGATCCGCAAGCCCTGCTGTTGCAGGCAGAACGCGAACTCAGCGCCGGCCTCGACCAGCTCAACACCTACGCCAATGGCAACGCCGCCTATCTCGCACCCCTGCTCGCCGCGTCGCAGCATCTGGGCAAATTGTCGCTGGCGCGGGACAAACTGGTGAGCAGCGGGCGCAGTGAGCTCGCCGCCGATGTCGAGCGCGAGGTCGGCAGCATGCACGCCGAGGCCCAGGCAATCGACGCCCTGCCCTTGCTCGGAGTGGTCACCCGCACTGAATCGAACAGTGACGATTTCGCCGCACTCATGGGCATCGAGAACACTGATAAAGCCGCCGCCGAGGATGCCGGTGTCGGCCTCAAACGCGAACTGAACAGCTTGCTCGGCCGCTACCCGGCGGAACTGGCGCGCACTCGCGAGCAGATCCAGAAGCGCGCGGATCTCAGCGCCGCCACCCACGAAAAAATCGCCAGCGTGCAACACGCCATTGCGGGCCTCGAACCGGTGGTGCGCGCGCAACACGGGCAGATCCAGGGCGAAGTGCGGCTGATGCAAGGCGTGATGATCGGCCTGATTCTGCTGATCGCCCTGCTCATCGACACCTTGCAACGGCGCCTCGCCCGCACTCTGACCAACCTCGCCCCGGCATTGTCGACCTGGGCCGAAGGCGATTTCAGTCGCGACATCCAACTGGGCAAGACCAACCGCGAACTGCACGACATCGAAGCCTCGCTCAATCGCTTGCGCGCCTATCTGGTGGATCTGGTCGGCACGATTCGCGGCAACGCCGAGCAAGTCGCGGGCAGCAGCCGTACCCTCGCCGAACTGAGCAATGACCTGCACAGCGGCGCCGAGCATCAGGCCGGTGATACTGCGCTGATCCGTGACTCACTGGGCGAACTGGAGGCGACCATTCAGCAAGTGGCCGGCGACGCCCGCCAGGCTGCCGATGCCAGCCGTCATGCCGGTCTGGCTGTCGAGCATGGCCAGGCTGTGATCGGCCAGAGCCTGACCGGATTGCATGCTTTGGTCGGTGAAGTTCAGGGCAATGCGCAGATGATCGAGCACCTCGCCGAGGAGTCGGCAACTATTGGCGGCGTGCTGACGGTGATCCGCTCGATTGCTGACCAAACCAATCTGCTCGCCCTGAACGCCGCGATCGAAGCCGCTCGCGCCGGCGAGATGGGCCGGGGTTTCGCCGTGGTTGCCGAAGAAGTGCGCTCGCTGGCGCAGCGTACTGCCGGAGCGACGGCGGAAATCCAGACGCTGATCGCCGGCCTGCAGACCGCCGCCCGACAATCGGTTGAGGGTATGCGCGCCCAGGTCGAACACGCCGAAGCCACGGCCAGTCAGGCGCAGGCGGCGGACGGTGCGCTGGATAAAATCGTCGGCGCGATTCAGACCATCGCCGACACGGCTGTGCGCATTGCCGATGTCACCGCACAGCAAAGTGGCGCGGTCAGCGAGATCCGCGATCACAGCGAGCGCATTCATCAACTGGGTGGGGATAACCTGCTGCGCATCGGCCAGGGGCGCGAACAGGGCGAGAATCTGCTGGTTCTCGGCGGCCGACTGCACACCGCCGTACAAGCCTTCCGCGTCTGACAAACCGCTATCGCGAGCAGGCTCACTCCTACAGGGGATACGCATTCCAAATGTAGGAGTGAGCCTGCTCGCGATAGCGTCAAACCAGACACCGCCGATCCCGCAGAATGACCGGATGTGAACTCATGGTCACAAATTTCGCGCAAACATCGCCCATCGTGCCGGCTATTGCATGGAACTGGACAGTCACAAAGGCTTTGCGGCATAGTCGCCGGGTTCTGACGACTGCTCATTGATAACAAGGACAACGCAGATGGCGACGCTACTGGTGCTGCACGGCCCCAACCTGAACCTGCTCGGCACCCGGGAACCGGGGACCTATGGGTCGACGACCCTGGCGCAGATCAATCAGGATCTGGAGCGTCGCGCCCGTGAAGCCGGCCATCATCTGCTGCATCTGCAAAGCAACGCCGAGTACGAATTGATCGATCGCATCCACGCTGCGCGCGATGAAGGCGTGGATTTCATTCTGATCAATCCGGCGGCTTTTACGCACACAAGTGTCGCATTACGTGACGCGCTGCTGGGAGTGAGCATCCCATTCATCGAAGTGCACTTGTCCAACGTGCACAAGCGCGAACCTTTCCGCCATCACTCCTACTTCTCCGATGTAGCGGTAGGAGTGATCTGCGGCCTTGGCGCCAGCGGTTACCGACTGGCCCTGGAGGCCGCACTAGAGCAGCTTGAACACCAAGCTATACGCCCCTGACCGACCCTTGGGAGTTGATGATTCATGGATATCCGTAAAGTTAAGAAACTGATCGAATTGCTGGAAGAGTCCGGCATCGACGAGCTCGAGATCAAGGAAGGCGAAGAGTCCGTACGCATCAGCCGCCACAGCAAGACCCCGGCGCAGCAGTACTACGCGCCAGCCCCGATGCAGGCTCCGGCCGCTGCCCCTGCTGCCGCGCCAGTCGCCGCCGCTGCTCCGGCTGCCGCTGCTGCACCCGCGCTGAACGGCACCGTTGCCCGTTCGCCGATGGTCGGCACCTTCTACCGTAAATCTTCGCCAACCTCGCCAGCCTTCGTTGAAGTCGGCCAGACCGTGAAGAAAGGCGACACCCTGTGCATCGTCGAAGCCATGAAGATGATGAACCACATCGAAGCTGAAACCAGCGGTGTGATCGAATCCATCCTCGTCGAAGACGGCCAGCCGGTTGAGTACGACCAACCGCTGTTCACCATCGTTTGAACCGCGGAGAGCCTTTGATGACTGCGAAGTTGGAAAAAGTTCTGATCGCTAACCGCGGTGAGATCGCCCTGCGGATTCTGCGTGCCTGCAAAGAGATGGGCATCAAGACCGTCGCCGTTTACTCCAAGGCCGACAAAGAGCTGATGCACCTGGGTCTGGCAGACGAATCCGTCTGCATCGGCCCGGCGTCCGCCGCTCAGTCTTACCTGCACATCCCGGCCATCATCGCTGCCGCTGAAGTGACCGGCGCTACCGCCATTCACCCAGGCTACGGTTTCCTCGCGGAAAACGCCGATTTTGCCGAGCAGGTCGAGAACTCCGGCTTCGCCTTCATCGGCCCGAAAGCCGACACCATCCGCCTGATGGGCGACAAGGTATCGGCCAAGCACGCGATGATCGAAGCAGGCGTACCCACCGTTCCAGGCTCCGACGGCCCACTGCCGGAAGACGAAGAGACGGCGCTGCGCATCGGTCGCGAAGTCGGCTACCCGGTGATCATCAAGGCCGCCGGTGGCGGTGGTGGTCGCGGCATGCGTGTGGTGCACAAGGAAGAAGACCTGATCGCCTCGGCGAAACTGACCCGCTCCGAAGCAGGCGCGGCGTTCGGCAACCCGATGGTCTATCTGGAAAAATTCCTCACCAATCCACGTCACGTCGAAGTGCAGGTCCTGTCCGACGGCCAGGGCCACGCCATCCACCTGGGCGACCGCGACTGCTCGCTGCAGCGTCGTCACCAGAAGGTTCTCGAAGAAGCGCCGGCACCGGGCATCGATGAGAAGGCCCGTCAGGAAGTCCTGGCTCGCTGCGTCAAGGCGTGCATCGACATCGGCTACCGTGGCGCCGGCACCTTCGAGTTCCTCTACGAGAACGGTCGTTTCTACTTCATCGAAATGAACACCCGTGTTCAGGTGGAGCACCCGGTTTCGGAGATGGTTACCGGTATCGACATCGTCAAGGAGATGCTCAGCATCGCCGCTGGCAACAAGCTGTCGTTCACTCAGGATGACGTGGTCATCCGCGGTCACTCGCTGGAGTGCCGGATCAACGCTGAAGATCCGAAGACCTTCATGCCGAGCCCGGGCACCGTCAAGCATTTCCACGCCCCAGGCGGCAACGGCGTCCGCGTCGATTCGCACCTGTACAGCGGTTATGCCGTGCCACCGAACTACGACTCGCTGATCGGCAAGCTGATCACTTACGGCGCAACCCGCGACGAAGCCATGGCACGCATGCGCAATGCCCTGGACGAAATCGTGGTCGACGGGATCAAGACCAACATCCCGCTGCACCGTGATCTGGTTCGTGACGAAGGCTTCTGCAAAGGTGGTGTGAACATTCACTACCTCGAGCACAAGCTGGCCAAGCAGTCGTAAGACTGACTTGGCGTGAAAAAACCCGATCCCTGCGGATCGGGTTTTTTTATGCCTTAAGCCAGCGCATCAGTTCATCGATACCAAGGTAAAAGCCTGCTCCTGAATCATCTCGGGAGTTGCCCGGCGCCCGTTCTGGTCGACCACGGCGCCAGAGGCATCCTCGTGCAACGGCTTTCGCCGAAACCGCTCCATGAATACCTGTGCGCGTCTGGACACCGGATCGCTGGCATGGCTCGCCCGCTGCAAAACCGGCGAATACATGCGTTCAACCTGACTGGCGGATGTCTTGAACACGGTCGAAACACCGCTATCGAGATTCAACGACACTGCATAGTTATTGCCCAGACAGGAAGAATACGACCAGTAGTCCCACGTCGGCTTCAGCCCCTCTTGACGCAATACTGTCCTGACCGTCCCACCGATGTCGGTCCCGGTCAGCCAGTCACCGCCGACCAGCGTGACCCGAACATCTTTGCTCGAGCCTCCCAGACGCGCCATCGTATCCTTGACCGTGTCTTTGATCAGCGTGCGAATGTTGTGATCGAAATGAATGACAGCGCCGACCTTTGTCGTCGGGTTGTAGATCGAGGCAATCACGCAGGTTTGCGCATTCAGCGAAAACAGGTAATTGTCCCGCGAGCCGGCGACAAACTTCGCCACCAGCGCTTCGCCCTGCAACGCGCCACGGTTAAGCACCGGCTCGACGCGCCCGGGAAACGCATTGCGCAGATTGGTCACATGGCCAAGATTGCGCACCTGATCATCGCCGCCGCGCAACCCGACGCGATCGTGCGTCCATTTGCCGCTCGCGGTCAGTCGTACCGGTTTTTGATAAATCGCTGCGGGCCGCCGAGCATCGACCAGGCTGAGACCATCGAAATGCGGGTTTTCCCTGACCTGGAAATACTTGCCCCTGTTGCGGATGTAATAGGTCTGTTGAGCCTGTGGAGTCATGGGCGGACTGCGCCATGTGCCAAAAAAGACACCTTCTTCAGTGACCTGCTGCAAATCATTCGGCTTTCTGCTGACGGCCTGTCTGGCATGAAAACGCACCTCGCGAACCGCCGGCAGCGTTTCCTTGCGAACAGGAGCCACGCTGCTCAGACGCTCGGTGAGCAATGAGACCGGTCGCATCGTGTGCTTCAGATTGCTGACCGAACGCCCGAGCAGCTTGACCGTACCGCCGGCGCCGACCATGGCAAACAGGGCGCCCCACGATGCCTCGAGCCAGTGGCCGAGCGCGCCCTCGACATCGCCTTCCAGATGCGCCGCGACGGCCTGACCGGCGCTGACGGCAATGAACACGACATCCAGCAGCAAGGCAAAGGGTGGAAACACCATGCAAAACGGTGCGGCGCCGAACATCAGTCCTTTGACAACCTGTCTCTCGATCATTTCTGCCCGGCTGGTTGTGATGTCCTCCACATCCGTGACGGTGCGCTCGATGTAGGCGTTGAACTCGCTGCGCGCATCACTCACGCGCTGTGCTTCGTACAGCGTATCGACGCGCTGTTTTCTTGCCGCTATCGCATACAGGGCACGCGAAACAGTGTTGCGCGCAGCAACCGGCGTGCGCGCGAGCAGATAATCATGCAATGCACCGGCGATGTCGCCATGCAGTGACTGATACGGGCGCAGCGTCAGATCATCGGGAGCATCCGGCGTGTACAGCCACCAGGACGGTTCGGGATCGAAACAGGTGAAAACGTAGACCCCAAGCACAACGTGGCTGCGCACGGTGAATCTGAAAACACCGTCACTGCTGACCATGCTCGCGCCCCGCAAAGGCTGGCCCGCCGCTGGCAGCTGACTCAACAGCGATACCTGACGGACCAGCGCCGAATAAACCGCGTCGCTTAACCGCGCCTGACTTCTGGCGACGCGCAAATCACGGTCCATTTTCGACAGCAGCACGTTACGGTAGGCGAAGCGACGCGGCTCATAGGCAGCATCGCGAGCGTCGAGATACCTGCTGCGGATCTCGCTGGCATACTTTTCACCCAGCCACGCCCGGCGCAGATACAGCGCCAGATCAGCGCTGCGCACCTGACTCAAATCCTGACCAACGGAGGAGCGCACGCCTTTCTTCGGATGGTCGATACCGGCGTTGTCGTCGTAGCCGTAGATCGCCAGGTCGAGCAGGCTGGCGACCGATTGCTTCCTGCGATCGACGATGCCGGCGCTGTAATCGATCAACACGGTGGCCGGGTCGACCGGTTCCAGTACCTGTTTGCTGCGCATATAAGGCGCGATCTCTGCGGCAACCGTGCGCCTGGCGAAGTCGACAAAGACTTCGAAACCGCCCAGCCACTCATTGAAGACCTGCTGATGGACAACCAGCTCCTGATTCAGGCTGCTGAGGCGTCGGCGCGCATCCGGGGCCTGCGTCGAGGACCAGCGAAGCGAGTTGTCCTCTTCAACCTGCTGCAGGTTTTTCGCCAGGCCCATTTTCACCGCCGCGTCGACGCATTCAGCGAACAGCAAGGGCGCACGCCGGATGTCACTGCTCATCCCCCACCGGCCAGGGTCGGCAGCCACGGCGACCAGATACTCACGGGCTTGACGATGGGCAGTGGGGGAAAGCTGCTGCAAAAGGTATTCGCGACCGGACTCGCTCTGCGTCCAGCCCCAGACCTCTCCGGTCAATGCCGCCAGCGAAGGCAGGCGCACCCACTCCTGGCCGTCTGGTTTGTTTGGCGCGTACAGCAGCAGATCAGTTACCGCTGGTGCAGCCTTTTCTCGGTAAAACACCAGAAAGTCGGCACACTGCATGCCATTGGGTAACGCCAGTGCGGCGACGCGCAAGGATTCATCCATGGCCTCCCCGGCCCACAACGATTCGAGACGATCATGGTCGTCAACCGCCAGATGCCCCGCACAACGCGCAACGAACGCGCTTTGCCTGAGTCGCGCGATAAACCAGTCGATCAAGGCTTTCTGTACATCCTCGCGCTCATACTGTCCGGTGAGGGCGCGCAGGTAGCCGACCGGATAATCCTGGCCGGCCAGCATGTCGGCGATGAATGCCGGTTCCAGCGGCTGATTGCGTCGCGAAGGAGCACTGGTGACTTCCAGGACGGTAGCGAAATCAGTCCCGATCGGCCCCGCCGCGAGCAACTCGCTCAGACTGCGGTTCTGTGTCGGCTCACCGACCGCTGAACGCCATTTCAGGCGGACGTCGATCCGGTCCGGCTCCACCTCCATGTCGAGCTTGAGCCTGATGTAGTCAAGCGCCTGTTGCCGGGCATAGGCGCGCAACGAACCGTAGCCTTCCAGCAGATCATCGAGCGCTGCCCGGGCCAGCGACGTCTGCTCTTGATAACCGCGCAACCTCGCACGCTCCGGGTCGTTCAGCACTCGCAACCAATGTGGCAACTGCGCGTATGACTGCGCTTCGAGCCGCTTCTTTTCCGCGCCCGTTGCCAGCGCGGTCAACCGATAGCGGCGCGCGCCTCGCTCCTGAACCTTTTCGATCTGCCTGCGCAATCGATCCGGCGTCAGTTCCGCGAGACGATCCGGGTGGAACAGCGCGTCGATGTCGTCGACGTAACGCCGCAACTTGCGCAGGACCAACTGATCGAACGCAGCCTCCTGGCCTTTGGTGTCCCAGTGTGCTCGCAGGTATTTTTTGTATTGCTCAAGGAAATGCACAGAAACGCTGTCCACGGTCTGGATGACCGCTTGGCGATGGCCGGGCGGCAATCCCCGATCAGCAGCGCCCGGCCAGCGGTACGGAGCGTCACGGATCGCCAGGTACATCAGCGGTTTGCCGTCGATGATTTTTTGCAGGATCGCATCCAGCACAGCCAGCACGAACCCCGGATCAATATTGCCGTGCGGGTAATGACCGCGCAGCTCGGTCAAGGCGAAATCTTCCATGGCCTCCAATAAGGTCAGCTGACTGCTCAGGCGCTTGTCGATGATCACCTGCCAACGCGTGATCCGCAGGAGAATCTCCTGGGCCGTTCCTGTGGGCGCAGCGGCTTCCGGTGGTTTTTCTTCTACAATCGCTTGTTCACCCGCCATATCGTCCAGCCCGTTCTTGCGTAGAAATGAGCTTTCACTCTATTTGTCGGCAACCGCGCTCAGGCGATACATATGTATATCGCGCTGGCGAATGTGTAACAGCCGAGCGGCGTGTCCACTTTGCCGGCGACCTGGCGTAAACTGCGCGCTTTTGCAGCTTCGGGCTGCCCCACAGATTTTTCAAAGGTGCCCGCCATGCCTTGGCTGCAAGTCCGTCTCGCCATCACCCCGGAACAAGCCGAAACCTATGAGGACGCATTTCTCGAAGTCGGCGCCGTGTCGGTGACTTTCATGGACGCCGAAGACCAGCCGATCTTCGAACCGGAACTCAATACCACGCCGCTGTGGTCGCACACCCACTTGCTGGCGCTGTTCGAAGGCGGCACCGAACCGGAGCCGGTGCTGGCTCACCTGGAGTTGCTGACCGGCAGCCCGTTGCCCGAGCACCACAGCGAAGTCATCGAAGACCAGGACTGGGAACGCAGCTGGATGGACGGTTTCGAGCCAATGCGCTTCGGCCAGCGCCTGTGGATTGTGCCGAGCTGGCACGCCGCGCCTGAGCCTGACGCGGTCAACCTGTTGCTGGACCCGGGCCTCGCATTCGGCACCGGCACCCACCCGACCACCGCGCTGTGCCTGGAATGGCTCGATGGCCAGGATCTGAAAGACTGCCACGTGCTCGATTTCGGCTGCGGCTCGGGGATTCTGGCGATTGCCGCTCTGCTGCTCGGCGCCAAACAAGCCGTGGGCACCGACATCGACGTGCAGGCGCTGGAAGCCTCGCGCGACAACGCCGGGCGCAACAACATCGCCGATGAGCTGTTCCCGCTGTACCTGCCGGAAGATCTGCCGCAGGTCCAGGCCGACGTGCTGGTCGCCAATATTCTCGCCGGCCCGCTGGTGTCGCTGGCGCCGCAACTGTCCAGCCTGGTCAAGAGCGGCGGGCGCCTGGCGCTGTCGGGCATCCTCGCCGAACAGGGTGAAGAAGTCGCCGCTGCCTATGCGCAGGACTTCGAGCTCGACCCGATTGCCAATCGCGATGGCTGGGTGCGCATCACCGGGCGTCGGCGCTAAAATGACCGCTTGCCTGAACCGGATCGCCGCATGACCGACAGTTTCGTCACCCAGTGCCCGCATTGCCAGACCAGCTTCCGCGTCAACCATGCGCAATTGAGCGTGGCGCGCGGCGTGGTTCGTTGCGGCTCCTGCCTGCAAGTGTTCAATGCTGCCAAGCAGCTGCTCGAGCAACATGCCGGCAAGGACACGGTGACGCCGGTCGCGTCGCCACTGCCTGAAGCGCCAACATCAGTCAGCGCTGCACCGAGCACCGATGACACGCCTGCGCCGCGCGCCATCAGTCAAAAGCAGTGGAGCGCGTCCGAACTCGACCTGGACAGCCTCGATCTGGACGAAGAACTCGCCCGCCTCGAACAGCGCGAAATCCAGCCGGTCGCCGAGTTCGGCCGTGCCCGCGAAGAGTCCTTGAGCGCGCGGCGCGACAGCCCGGAACCCGACGAAGGGACATGGCCCGACAGTCTGTTCAGCGAGCCTGCCGAGGAGCGCAGCGCCGCGCCGGATATCGAACCCGATCTCGACGAGATTGAAACCCTCGAACCCGAGCGCACCGAACCGTCGTTGTCACTGGGGCCGGTGGACCCGGACGACGAACCGCCGATCCCGCAACTGCGCCTGCACGACCCGATCAATCCCAACGCCCGCCGTGAACGCCTTTCGGCCAGCGACGACAGCGAGGACGACGATCTGCCGTTGATCACCTCGCCGCGCAAGAAACGTGAACGGGCCGAGCCCGGCGTGCGCGCCGAAGTCCTGCAGGATCTGACCGACGACCCGCTGCAACTGGACTGGCAGCAACGTCGCTCGCCCTGGGGCCGGCGTCTGCTCTGGCTGGTGCTGGTGGTGTTGGCGGCCGGCGGGCTTGCCGCTCAGTACATCGCCTATCATTTCGAGGAACTGGCGCGGCAGGATCAATACCGCCCATGGTTTCAGCAGATCTGTCCGCAGATCGGCTGCACCGTGCCCTCCAAAGTCGATATCGGCAAAATCAAGAGCAGCAACCTGGTGGTACGCAGCCATCCGGAATTCAGCGGAGCGCTGGTGGTCGATGCGATCATTTATAACCGTGCGACGTTTTCCCAGCCGTTTCCGTTGCTCGAGTTGCGTTTTGCCGACCTCAACGGTCACCTGATCGCCAGTCGTCGCTTCAAGCCCGGCGAGTACCTGAGCGGCGATCTTGAGGGTCTGGCGGAAATGCCGCCGCAGACGCCGATCCACATCGCCCTGGATATTCTCGATCCGGGGCCGAAAGCGGTGAATTACAGCCTCAACTTCCATTCGCCGGAATGAACCGCTTCAGCGTTTCCCGATTGACGGCATTTTTCTGACTGGATCGCGGCCAACCAAACCGTTGGCGATAACAGAATAACTGTTCAGATTTTGTTCAATTCAGCCTTTAACCAGTCATCGAGAGCGGGTATCATGCCCACCCTTTTTCGAACTCTCATGATCCGGCCCCACTTCAGGGAAGTCCTATGTCGGCGGTACGCATCGGCCCATATACATTGCAGAACGGTTTGATTCTCGCCCCGATGGCGGGCGTCACCGACCAGCCCTTTCGTCAGCTGTGCAAGCGTCTGGGCGCAGGGCTTGTAGTCTCGGAAATGGTCACCAGCGACATGAGCCTGTGGAATACCCGCAAGTCACGCATGCGCATGATCCACGAAGGCGATCCCGAGCCGCGCTCGGTGCAGATCGCCGGTGGAGACGCGCAGATGCTGGCCGATGCGGCACGGGCCAACGTCGAGCTGGGCGCACAGATTATCGACATCAACATGGGCTGTCCGGCGAAGAAGGTCTGCAACAAGGCCGCCGGCTCCGCGTTGCTGAAAGACGAAGCACTGGTGACCGAGATCCTGCAGGCCGTAGTGGCCGCGGTTGATGTGCCGGTCACCCTGAAGATCCGCACCGGTTGGGATCGCGAGAACAAGAACGGCCTGACCGTGGCGAAGATCGCCGAACAGGCCGGGATCACTGCGCTGGCCGTGCACGGCCGTACGCGCGCCGATCTGTACACAGGGGAAGCCGAGTACGACACGATTGCTGCGATCAAGCAGGCCGTGTCGATCCCGGTGTTTGCCAATGGCGATATCGATTCGCCGGAAAAGGCCCGATACGTGCTTGACGCGACCGGTGCCGATGGCCTGCTGATAGGCCGTGCCGCTCAAGGGCGGCCATGGATTTTTCGCGAGATCGAACACTTCCTGCGCACCGGCGAGAAATTGCCCGCGCCGGAACTGAGCGAAGTGGAACGCATCCTGCTGGAGCATCTGGCCGCCCTTCACGCCTTCTATGGCGACGTGATGGGCGTGCGCATTGCCCGCAAGCATGTGGGCTGGTATCTCGCAACCTTGCCGGGCGCCAGGGAGTTTCGCGCCCGTTTCAATCGTTTGGATGGTACGGAAGCACAATGCGCCGACGTTCGGGAGTTCTTCGCCGAGCGTTACAAGAGCCTGACAGGGGACGAAGAAGGGGTGGCCGCATGACGATGATGACCGAGACTTTAGTGAGTGGAACAACACCCGTGAGCGACAACGTGAATTTGAAACAGCACCTCAACACGCCGAGCGAAGAAGGCCAGACCCTTCGCGGGAGTGTCGAGAAGGCGCTGCACAATTATTTCGCCCACCTTGAGGGCGCGTCCGTCACGGATGTGTACAACCTGGTGCTGTCCGAAGTCGAGGCGCCCCTGCTCGAAAGCGTGATGAACTACGTCAAGGGCAACCAGACCAAGGCCAGTGAGCTGCTGGGACTGAACCGCGGCACGCTGCGCAAGAAACTCAAGCAGTACGATCTGCTGTAAGCATTCAATCAAACCAGAAAGGCGCCCGCGTAAAAAACGGTCGCCTTTTTTGCTGACTTCCTTTGCTTTTGATGGAAATTGAGATGACCGACCAGACTACCCGCCTGCCGATCCGCCGCGCCTTGATCAGCGTTTCCGACAAGACCGGGATCCTCGAATTCGCCAAGGAGCTTGAAGCTCTGGGCGTCGAGATCCTCTCCACCGGCGGAACGTTCAAGCTGCTGCGTGACAACGGCGTTGCCGCAGTGGAAGTCGCGGATTACACCGGTTTCGCCGAGATGATGGACGGTCGGGTGAAAACCCTGCACCCGAAAATCCACGGCGGCATCCTCGGTCGTCGCGGTACTGACGATGCAATCATGAACGAGCACGGCATCAAGCCGATCGATCTGGTGGCGGTCAACCTGTACCCGTTCGAAGCAACCATCAACAAGCCAGGCTGCGACCTGCCGACCGCCATCGAGAACATCGACATCGGCGGGCCGACCATGGTCCGTTCGGCAGCGAAAAATCATAAAGACGTTGCGATCGTGGTGAATGCCAGCGATTACGCCAACGTCCTGGAAAACCTCAAGGCTGGCGGCCTGACCTACGCTCAGCGTTTCGACCTGATGCTCAAGGCCTTCGAACACACCGCCGCCTACGACGGCATGATCGCCAACTACATGGGCACCGTTAACCAGGCCGCTGAAACCCTGAGCACTGAGGGTCGCAGCGAATTCCCGCGTACCTTCAACAGCCAGTTCATCAAGGCCCAGGAAATGCGCTACGGCGAGAACCCGCACCAGAGCGCGGCGTTCTACGTTGAAGCCAAGCCTGCCGAAGTCGGCATCGCCACCGCCACCCAGCTGCAAGGCAAGGAACTGTCGTACAACAACGTTGCCGACACCGACGCTGCGCTGGAATGCGTGAAGAGCTTCGTCAAGCCAGCCTGCGTGATCGTCAAGCACGCCAACCCTTGCGGCGTGGCAGTCAGCCCGGACGCCGAAGGCGGCATCCGTCAGGCCTACGAACTGGCCTACGCCACCGACACCGAGTCGGCGTTCGGCGGCATCATCGCCTTCAACCGTGAACTCGATGCCGAGACCGCCAAGGCGATCGTCGAGCGTCAGTTCGTTGAAGTGATCATCGCGCCATCGGTCAGCGAAGAAGCCCGCGCCATCGTTGCCGCCAAAGCCAACGTACGCCTGCTGGCCTGTGGTGAGTGGTCGGCTGAGCGCGCCGCTGCCTGGGATTACAAGCGCGTCAACGGTGGCCTGCTGGTGCAGAGCCGCGACATCGGCATGATCAGTGCCGATGACCTGAAAGTGGTGACCAAACGCGCGCCGACCGAACAGGAAATCCACGACCTGATCTTCGCCTGGAAAGTCGCCAAATACGTCAAATCCAACGCCATCGTCTACGCCAAGAACCGTCAGACCATCGGCGTCGGCGCCGGCCAGATGAGCCGCGTCAACTCGGCACGCATCGCCGCAATCAAGGCTGAGCACGCTGGCTTGCAGGTTGCCGGTTCGGTCATGGCCTCGGACGCATTCTTCCCGTTCCGCGACGGCCTCGACAACGCGGCCAAGGTCGGCATCACCGCGGTGATCCAGCCGGGCGGCTCGATGCGTGATGCTGAGGTGATTGCTGCTGCCGACGAAGCCGGCATCGCGATGGTCTTCACGGGCATGCGCCACTTCCGTCACTAATCACACGATCCACTGTAGGAGTGAGCCTGCTCGCGATAGCCATTGGTCAGTCAAAGCTGCAGTGACTGACACACCGCAATCGCGAGCAGGCTCACTCCTACAGAAAAGCGTCCCTGCGGCGCTCAACAGAATTAGCGTCATCCGAGGTTTTTGAAATGAATGTTTTGATCATTGGCAGCGGTGGCCGTGAACACGCCCTGGCCTGGAAAGTGGCTCAGGATCCGCGTGTGCAGAAAGTCTTTGTCGCGCCAGGCAACGCTGGCACCGCCATTGAAGCCAAGTGCGAAAACGTCGCCATCGACGTATTGGCCCTTGAGCAACTGGCCGATTTCGCTGAAAAGAACGTTTCGTTGACCATCGTTGGCCCGGAAGTGCCGCTGGTGGCTGGCGTGGTCGATCTGTTCCGCACCCGTGGCCTGGACTGCTTTGGTCCGACCGCCGGCGCTGCGCAACTGGAAGGTTCGAAAGCCTTCACCAAGGATTTCCTCGCCCGCCACAAGATTCCGACCGCCGATTACCAGAACTTCACCGAGATCGAGCCGGCCCTGGCTTATCTGCGTGAGAAAGGCGCGCCGATCGTGATCAAGGCCGATGGCCTCGCTGCCGGCAAAGGCGTGATCGTTGCCATGACCCTGGCCGAAGCCGAAGACGCCGTGCGTGACATGCTCGCCGGCAACTCGTTTGGCGACGCTGGTTCGCGCGTGGTGATCGAAGAATTCCTCGACGGCGAAGAAGCTTCGTTCATCGTCATGGTCGACGGCAAGAATGTCCTGCCGATGGCCACCAGCCAGGACCACAAACGTGTCGGCGACGGCGACAGCGGCCCGAACACCGGTGGCATGGGTGCCTACTCCCCTGCCCCGGTGGTCACCGCCGACGTGCATCAGCGCGTGATGGACCAGGTGATCTGGCCGACCGTGCGCGGCATGGCCGACGAAGGCAACGTCTACACTGGTTTCCTCTATGCCGGTCTGATGATCGACAAGGCCGGTAATCCGAAGGTCATCGAGTTCAACTGCCGCTTCGGCGATCCGGAAACCCAACCGGTGATGCTGCGTCTGCAATCGAGCCTGGTGCTGCTGGTCGAAGCCGCGCTGGCGCAAGCGCTGGACAAGGTTGAAGCGCAGTGGGATCCGCGTCCGAGCGTCGGCATCGTTCTGGCTGCCGGCGGCTATCCGGACGACTACGCCAAAGGCGCAGCGATCAAGGGTCTGGATGCAGCGGCAGGTCTGGAAGGCAAAGTCTTCCACGCCGGCACCGCATTGAAGGACGGTCAGGTGGTTACCGCCGGTGGTCGCGTGCTTTGCGCCACGGCCATGGGCGCCACCGTCGGTGAAGCTCAGCAGCAGGCCTACCAGCTTGCCGCTGCCATCGACTGGGAAGGCTGCTTCTACCGCAAGGACATTGGCTACCGCGCCATTGCCCGTGAACGCGGCGAAATCCAGGAATAAGCGATCCATCAGGCCCGGCGCGGGAGGCCATTTCTCGCCGGGCTGTTCGGTCGTCGCGCATCGTTATATTCTGGCATCAACCTACGAAGGGATTTCGCCGTGCGCTGGCTCAGGATTGCCATAAGCTTCACCGTCACGCTGATGACCTTGCTCTGCATGCTCCCGGCCCAGGCCGCGCAAGGCAGTGGCTGGTCGGTATTGCTTGACGATCAGGGCATCCTGCAACTGAGCGACATCCGCTCCGCTCGCTACACCAATCAATTCAGCCCCACCGACCTTGACCACCTGACCGCGGCCGAGCCCGAGGGCGCCCTGTGGCTGCGCTTCAAACTGGCGCCGGGCAAGCACGAACAGGTGCTGCGCATCTTTGCCCCCGATCTGTCACAGCTCAATCTCTACGTGCTCGACGGCGACCGGCTGATCGAGCAACGCAACACCGGCACCGCACGGCCACAGGCCGAACGTCCCTTGCCGAGCAGCGATTTCATGCTGCCCCTGCCCCAGGCCGACAAGCCGCTGGACATCTACGTACGCATGGTCTCCGACCATCAATTGCGCCCGCACATCACCCTGCAAGCGGCGGTGCAAGGCGCGGCCGATCAGAAGCAGACGCTGATTTTCGGCCTGCTGTTCGGCTGCCTCGCCATGCTCCTGCTGCACAATCTGGTGCGCTACGCCTACTCGCGCTCGCGCAGCAGTCTGTGGCTGGCGATCTGTGAAGGCCTGCTCGGGCTGAGTCTGTTCCTGTTGCTCAACCTCGCCGGGCCCTGGCTGCCGAACTGGCATGCGATCCAGACGCCGGGGGCTTATCTGGCCCTGTTGCTGACCGCCCCGGCCGGATTGATGTATGCCCTGCGCTTCTTCGCGCCACTGGGCCAGCACCCGCTGAACAAACTGCTGTGGGGCGACATTCTGTTGATCGTCACGTGCAGCCTGTTGCTGCTGTTCGTCAACACCTTGCCGCTGAACATCATCACCTACGCGCTGGTGGCGCTGGCCGGCCTGAGCATGTTGCTGGTGGGCTTCTATCACTGGCAAAAGGGCTACCGCCCGGCACGCCTGTTCGTGGCCGCGATGGTCGTGTTCAACATCGGCACGCTGGTCATCCTGCCGGCGCTGCTGGGGCTGACCCTGGTCACGCCGCAAGGCCTGATCATGACGCTGATGGTGTTCATCTGCATCAGCGGCCTGCTGATGAGCATCGCCCTGGGCGAGCGACAGCGCAGCATCACCGAAAGCCGCTTCAGCATCAGCCGCGACCTGGCGGCGAGCAATGCCGAGATCAATGCCAAAGCCGAGTTCCTCGCCAAGATCAGCCACGAAATCCGCACCCCCATGAACGGCGTACTGGGCATGACCGAGTTGCTGTTGGGTACGCCGCTGTCGGTCAAGCAGCGTGATTACGTGCAAACCATCCACAGCGCCGGCAACGAACTGCTGACGCTGATCAACGAGATCCTCGACATCTCCAAGCTCGAATCCGGGCAGATCGAACTCGACGACGTGCAGTTCGACCTCAACGCGCTGATCGACGATTGCCTGAGCATCTACCGGGCCAAGGCCGAGCAACAGAACGTCGAGCTGATCAGCTTCATCCAGCCGCAAGTGCCACGGGTGATCAGCGGCGATCCGACGCGGCTGCGCCAGACCTTGCTGAGCCTGCTGGAAAACGCCCTGAAGAAAACCGAAGAAGGCGAAGTGTTGATCGTCGTCGCCCTCGACGAGCGCAGCAGCAAACCGCGCCTGCGCATCGCCGTACAGGACAGCGGCGTGCCGATGGAGCCGGAAGAACGCGATGCACTGCTGCACGCCGAGTTGCACAGCAAACACTTCCTCTCGGCCAATCGCCTCGGCGGTAATCTGGGGCTGGTGATTGCGCGACAACTGATTCGCCTGATGCACGGTGAGTTCGGCATCAAGAGCGGCGCCACCCAGGGCAGCACCTTATGGCTGACGCTGCCACTGGACCCCGATCGCCTCGAGCATCCGACCTCCGATCTGGACAGCCCGCTGCAAGGCGCGCGGGTGCTGGTGGTCGACGACAACGACACCTGTCGCAAAGTGCTGGTGCAGCAGTGCAGCGCCTGGGGCCTGAACGTCAGCGCCGTGCCTTCGGGCAAGGAAGCGCTGGCGCTGCTGCGCACCAAGGCGCACCTGCGCGATTACTTCGATGTGGTGCTGCTCGACCAGAACATGCCGGGCATGACCGGGATGCAACTGGCGGCGAAGATCAAGGAAGACCCGAGCCTGAACCACGACATTCTGCTGATCATGCTCACCGGCATCAGCAACGCGCCGAGCAAGATCATTGCGCGCAATTCGGGGATCAAACGGATTCTGGCCAAACCGGTGGCCGGCTATACGCTCAAGACTACGTTGGCGGACGAACTCAATCAGCGCAACAAGGGCCAGGTGGTGTTCCAGCCGCAAGTGGTTACAGCGGCCGCTGCTGCGAAAGTGCCGAGCGACTTCCGTATCCTGGTCGCCGAAGACAACACCATTTCGACCAAAGTGATTCGCGGCATGCTCGGCAAGCTCAACCTGCAGCCGGACACCGCGAGCAATGGCGAAGAAGCGCTGCAAGCGATGAAAGCCCAGCGTTATGACCTGGTGCTGATGGACTGTGAGATGCCGATCCTCGATGGTTTCTCCGCCACTCAGCAACTGCGCGCCTGGGAAGTGAGCAATCAGCGGATCCGCACACCGATCGTGGCCCTCACCGCGCACATTCTTGCCGAACACAAAGAACGCGCCCGGCAGGCCGGCATGGACGGGCACATGTCCAAACCGGTCGAGCTGTCGCAGTTGCGCGAGTTGATCGAGCACTGGGTGGCACAGCGTGATCAGCAGAACCGTACGGCTTCCACGTACTGAGCGATCAGAGTTCAAGCTCGCTCAAATATTTCAGTGACTGGGTGAGCACCGACTTTTTCACCTTCTCGCGAAACGTACCGTAGTGAAGCGTATTGAAGCTGATCAGTGCCATCTGTTCGAGGCTGTTACTGATGAGTGATTGATCATCGAGAAACAGGAACCCGGTGGCCTTTCGTTCAAGTTTGAACTGCCGATGATAGACACCCATATCGACCCTGTTCGGGCCATTCATGACGCAGGGAATCAACTGAAAAATACTGCCCTGCGCCCGCAGTACGGTTGAGTCGAACAGTTCGCTCGCAGATGCATTCCTCTCCATTTGCTTGAGGGCGCGGCTCATCGGCCAAGCGAAATCGGCGCCCAGGCGCGTGGAAATGCGGTTGATCGCCTGCCCGGCCATCACACCGCCCTGCTCAGGTACGAAGGCTTGCGGACGGGGTACGTCCCATCCCAGAAATCTCAACTGGTTGCAGTAGTACTCGAACCATTCCCCGGACAATCCTGCTTCGAATGCTGCGCGCGTCGCGTTTTGCGCGAACGCCGTGCTCATGTAGACGTCTTCCCGGTGGGATGGGGGCAGACCGCTGGCGAACGACACGACGCTGCCGCCCACGACCGCAGCGGGTGGTGCGAAAAGCTCGGTCATTGCTCATGCTCCAGGGACAGCGCCGCCACGTTGGCCGCAATGCGATCTTGAATCTTCAGCGCTATGTCGCTGGCGACCATCTCATACAGACCTTGCGACAGCGTTGATCGGGCAAACCGCAGCGTGACAGGACCTTGAACCTCCTCTGCCTGATAGGCATGGGCCAACGGATTCACAGGAAGCGCTTGATGCGTTCTCAACGTCACGAATACGCTGGTGAGATGCGTCGGGGAGTGCGCCACGATCACCAGCAACTGCACAGGCATTGCCGTTGCATCAGAGATCTTTTGCATATGCGTACGAAGCAGGTGGATGGCCGGATGCTCCGCCGGCAGATTCGCACATTGATCCAGCATGGCTGCAATCGCAGGCACTCGATCTGGATCGGCCTTACCGATGCAATCGACTACCCAATCGATGACTGACTCCATATTCCCAGACAACACATTCCTGTCCTCACGCGCCCTCGTCTGGCGCACCCAGAAGTTGTCCAGGACTTCTGTATAACACTCATACCATTGGGATCCGGGTTGTTTTTCCACCGATTTATTGGCGACCAATTGTGCGTACAGCACACTGTTGATGACGTTGTCACAAGCCAACATTTCTTCTGTTTCAGGCACCAGCAAAATTGCCGTACCAACAACAATTGCCGTATAGGCCGTATCCATAACAAGTTATCCCCGCACAAAAAAGGCGGCCGTTATCCGGCCGCCTTCATGTTGTCATCAAATATCGTAATCGATGGCTTTAGCCAAGTGATTCACCAGAGCGGTGGCAATCTTTGTGCGAGTCGCTTCAGCAACAAACTCGTTTTTCTCGAAGACAGTTTCACCGCGATAAAGGCCGACATTGCGAACATCCACATCGACAAACATTACTTTGGTCGAAGAGTTGCGTCGGGCAAAGCGCACGGCACCAACTGCAAAAATAGTCGCTCCGTTGATCTCGGCGCACGCGCCGGCGGTCACTCCACCGACACCATTTTCCAGCAGGTTGCGCTCATACAGGGTCAATGCCGTTTGACGCTCTTTCAGCGCAGCGATCGCATCGCCCGCTACCTTCAACATCAGCGCGGTGCTAGGACCAGGTACAGCCAGGCCAGCAACTACCGAGCCAAGGATTTCAAGCACCAGCTTGTCCATCCGCACGCTGGTTCCGCTGACTTGCAAATCACTGTAGAAACGGCGGATAGGCGCCCAGCCCGCATTGGTCATGACTTCGCGAAACAGCATGTACCATTCTTTGCCCTGACTCTCCAGGGGGTAGCGCTTGTTAGCGACCAGCGACGCATAAAGAAAAGCATTCTGCGCATCGGTGCGATTAACACCGGTGATGTTGCCGCTGAAGGAAATGATCCCTTCACCGACAACCGAGCCCTGGGAGGGCGCTTCAATATCGTCACCCGGCATGATCAGACTACGCGAACGGATAATGGGCGCATCATCCAGTTCATATTCGTCAATGTTTTTGACACACGCATCGATATATCGCTGACTTGCAACTTGAGCATTCATTACAACTGTTCCTTATTCAATTCAATGCAAGTTCCTCATGAACTTGCCAAACAAACAATAACCAGCAAAAACATTACCCACAAACCCAAACATGTAACAGCATATCCAGCACGAAACCAAACCAACAAAAAGAAGTTATCCCACTCCCCGGAATAACAACTAAGCAACAATTAAACATCAGACTCACAGCCATTAGATCAGTCTGATAGACTCCAACTCATCTACTCTGGATGCGAGCCAAAATCATGCTCCACGTGTTGTTCAGCGTTTACCTGAAGATGCTGGTGCTCTACAGCCCGTTCTTCGTGTTGTCCTGTTTTATCAGCCTGACCCGCGGCTATTCGCGCAAGGAGCAGCGGCGTCTGGCGTGGAAGGTCGCTCTTGCAACACTGATTTCCAGTGTTCTGCTGTATCTGTTCGGGCGGGTGATTTTCGACGTGTTCGGCATCACCGTGGACGCCTTCCGCATCGGCGCCGGCAGCGTACTGTTCATCTCGGCACTGGGCATGGCCCAGGGAAAACCGGCGGTGCAGGCCGACAACGTGCAGCAGGATGTGACCATCGTGCCGCTGACCATTCCGCTGACCGTCGGCCCCGGCACCATCGGTGCCTTGCTGGTAATGGGCGTCAGCCAGCCGCACTGGGACGACAAGCTGACCGCGATCATGAGTATCGCCCTGGCCAGTTTTACCGTCGGTGTGGTGCTGTATCTGTCCAATCGTATCGAACGGATTCTTGGCGATCAGGGTTTGCAGATCGTCAGCCGCTTGATGGGGCTGTTCGTCTGCGCGCTGGCGGCGCAGATCATTTTTACCGGTGTGAAGGGCTATTTGGTGCCTTGAGCATTGCCGCAGCACGACGACCACAACAAAACGCCGCGCACGGTAACCGTTCGCGGCGTTCTGTTGTGCAGAGCGACCTCAGTGCAGGGCTGCGATCACCGCTGTCAGGCTGGCCGTTGACTCAGCACCGCGCGCGGTGGCCAAGGCTTCCACGCCTTGAGTCAGGGTGAAGGTATGTTGCCGCCCGGCGATGGGGAGCATCAGTTCCAGTGGTCGCTGTGCGTCGAAATTGCGCACGATCAGACTGCGCCCGGAGTCCGGATCGCTCAGCACCACGTCGCCATCGACCGATGACATCAACCAATGCCCGCACTCGTCCAGGTCCAGAGCCAGCAGGCAAGGCTCAGCCGTTTCCGCGTCCGACGCCTGTCTTCCATCGACCACGATGCAGTCCAGGCGCTGCCAGGTTTCCAGCGACAGCCGATAACCAGAGGTCTGCGCAGCGTAAACCAGCAACAGCTTGTCGACCCCATCGGGCAGCAACGTCGCAATCTCCGTAATGTCATCAGCCACTTCGAGCGTCATGACCTCGGCGTCGCGATGGGCATGACTTGCGGGTAGCCAGACGCCGTCGCTTGGGCCGGCGCTGAAAGTCAATGGGGCGATCGGGTCGTACAGCAGCGGCTGCCTGGACCCGCGCGTGCCGAGAAATGTCGACCACGATCCGTCGCTGCGACCTGGAAGATCGAACAGCCGATCGAGGTCCGGCACGTAATACACATAGCGTCCGGTTGCGCTTGCCACTTGCACGACCGGCGCGTGGGCATGCCCGCTCAATAACGCTCGCAGGCGTGCACGTAACTGCTCATCGGTCTGCCCCGGCACGCAAGACCAGCGATTTGCCACGCCAACGATCATCGCTGGCTGGTTATCCAACAATTGCAGATGCACCCCGTCGAAGGTCTGCGCGATCAGCCCTTCACCCTGCCGCTGCACCTCGCTACAGGCCCATGATGGCCAGACCTTTTCAGGCCTGACCAGCAACTGCGGCTGCACCAGGCGATGCTCGGCTGAAAACGCTCCGCGCAGCGCTTTGATCGCCACCAGCGGCTGGCGATAAAGTCGCCCGGTGGCGACCTCGAACAACCAGACCGCGGTTTTGTCCGGCGTCGGGCCGAGCAGCGACAATTCCCTGCCTTGACCGATCTCGGCCAGAGCGATTTGCCCCTCGATAAACCATGCCGCCAGCAGGGCCTGACCCGCTACATCGCGCAAACCCAGGATCGGAAAAGCCACCAACGGCGCGGCCTTGGCCAGCGCGGGCAATGCACTCAACCAATCGGGGTTGCGTTGCAGCCAGCGTTGACCAACGCCGGCAAACCTGAGAATCGTGGGTTTATCTGCCAGATCACGCCACGCCTCATCGCTTCTGTGGCTGAGCGCAGGTACCCCGAACTTGAGCGCAACGTCGTCGGCAATCGCTGGCGCAGCAGGCACATCGACGATATCGACCTCGAACAGGCGACCATCGTCCCGGGTGGCGATGAAGCGCTGATTCGTGCGGGTGATCTCGACCACATCGTGCTCGATCACCACATTCTGCCAATGCCCTTCGCTCGGTTCGATGCCGCGGCTGATGGTCCGCTCCTGCTGACTGTAGAACAGCACCGCATTGTTTTCAGGACTGGACGGCATCAGCATCAGCAAGTCCTCGGGCCATGCCAGGTTTTGTCCGGCCTGAATGCACTTGCCCGTCGTCTTGTTCAGCCAGGCGCGGTCGCGCAACTGCGACCCGACGTAGCCTTCGACGACAATGAACGGAGCATAGGACCAATCGCTGCTGCTGGCGGTCGTGTCTGGCGTGTCGTCAGCGAATGGCACATCGATCTGGCGCAGTGCTTCGCGCGGCTGAAACCGATAGTCCTGCGCCGCAAAAGCAATCTTGCAAGCCGTCAACTCCACCTGTTGGGCGCTGATCCGATACTCGACGGTGGTCGTGCCATGCAGCGCTTCTGCCGTCAGCCTCTGCGCAATCCGCAAGGCACCATCGGCTTGCTGGTGGCAGCCGATGATGGTCGAACCTGTGCGCGGTTTTTTCAGCCGGTAGCGATGCTGGACAGTGCCGGTCAGCGCATCGACCCGCCAGACCAATGGATGGTCTGGATGGTAGAACCACGCATGACGGGCGCTGACGCCGGCCAGAACCACGCCCTCGCTGACGTCTTGCGGCAGGTTGCGCGCGAACAGCACTCGATCCCGCGCAGTGTCGTAGTAGCCAGTAGTGATGACTGGCCGGCCCGGCGCGTGGAACGGCACCCTGAAGTTACGCAACGGCAGACAGGCCGCTGTCAGTTGTCCGGTTTTGACCTGAGTGCGCAGAAAGCTCAGAACCGGCGCTGGAATGCCACTGGCGGTCTGGTTTGCGCTGCGCAGGTGATCCGCAGCTGTATTTTCGTAGTCGAGGACCACGCTGATCAGATGCAGGCTGCGGCCCGTCCAGTCGATCCGGTACAGCCCCTCGGCCAGCTCGATGACGCCGCCGAAACGATTCAACACCAGGCCATCGACCAGCATCTCAGGTGCGCTGTCGGCACTGTCCCGTGGTTTTTCGCGGAAGCTGACCTGGGCCAGCCGTGCCCAGGACGCCTGCACCGTCCATGTCACCTGTTCCCAGCCCTGCGCTTGCTCGAAGCTCACCGCCAGCAGGCCCGGCACCAGCCGGATCCGGTACTGCCCCTGCGGTGCGGTGATGCGGTACGCAATCTTCTTGCGCCACTCTGGTGGCAGATCCGCAACTACCAACTGGCGAACCGATTCGCTCAATTGCACCGAGATCGTCGTGGCCAGGAATACCGGA
Source organism: Pseudomonas sp. RIT-PI-o (assembly GCF_001297215.1). Lineage (NCBI taxonomy): Bacteria > Pseudomonadati > Pseudomonadota > Gammaproteobacteria > Pseudomonadales > Pseudomonadaceae > Pseudomonas > Pseudomonas sp. RIT-PI-o. The sequence continues at coordinate 94,704 of NZ_LHPA01000020.1, forward strand.
TGCAGCTTGAAGAGTATGTGCGGCGCAAACGGTGTACTGAACAGATAAAACTGCCGATTGCCCTGGGTGTCATATTCCAGCTGATGCGCCAGGCGATCATGCAACTGCGGATAGCGAGTGGTGGAAAAGGGTACGGCGCCGGCGCTGCCGATCTGATATTCGTAGCCGTAGTAACAGATTGGCGCACAGGGCAGCACAATCACCTCGGGTAACGTGCCCCAGACGCTAGCGACCGCAGGTCGTTGAAAAGCGCTGCGGATATCGATCGCGGCGTGCCGCCGGGCGGGATCATCGTCGTACTGCGGCAGCTCCAGCGCGCTGCCCTTCCACGGGTAGAACTTCTGCCCCTCGAACACCACCCGTCTGCTTTGCAGATTCAGATCGGTGATCACTGCCAGTGAGGGGAACTGCAAGACCGCACCATGGCTTTCGTAAGACGCCTGATAAGCGTCATGGATCTGCGAGAGGTGCTCGCCAATGGCCGCAGCCTTGTCCATGATCTGCCCCAGATTGCTGGCAATGGCGGTCACGCCGATACCCACGCCCAGGAGCGGCACGGACAGCGCTGCGGCGAACGCGCCCACCGCTCCGCCCGCCGCCAGGGCGACGATATCCAGGCCCAAGGCCGCCACGTTGAACGCCAGAGACGTGGAAAAGCGCGCACGCTGCTCACGATTCTCTACCTGCGTCAGGTTGTAAATGTCGAAGCCGATGTTGGCCACGGAAAACGCCACCCCGACGCCCGTGGCGGCCTGCCCTGCCAGGCGAGCGGATAACGAAGCCGGCTTCAATGCCTGCTCAGCCGCCGCCACCTGGCGCACCAGTTGGGCAATCTGAAGTGCATCGCTGACCACACCAGTCCCCAGCTGTGCATAACTGACGTACAGCTGGATTTGCAGGGAGACGGTCAATGTCGGCAATGAATCGCCAGCGCGGTACTCGCGCTGGCGCATTTCACTGATCAGCGTCTGGATCGCGAAGGCGAAACTCAACCGGCTGCCACCGTCGTGATCAGCCGCCAGACCTGGCCTGGCCGCGCCGCCCTGGACGAGTCGTTCGACATACTGCCTGATTCTCTGAAAACGCGAATCCCGGCTGAGGACCGTCACGGTATTTTGCGCATTGCGTGAATCCATCAGCGTCAGGCGATAGCCGCCGTCGGCGTCGTTGCCGAGGGTATCGAGCAGCGGCACATACTCACGCGCCAGCTTGTGCTCACTGCGCAAACGCTGGGTCGCCTGTTCGAACTCGCTGGCCCAGTAGCGCGCATCGAGCTGCGCCAGACTGGCGCCCAGCCGCGAGTTCTGGCCCAGAGACCGGATGCGGGCCAGCGCTTGTTTGTGCCAGATCGACGCCCCCTGAGGGTCGGCCAGCGCAACGTTGTGCAGAAAACTGTCCACGCGCAGATCCGATGACAGCCTGCGTTCGGCGATCGCCACGGTGTCCAGCTCAGTCACGGTGAACTGCGCCGTGGCCATATCGCCCAGGCCATAAAGCTTCGCCAGGGCGTTATCGTCCGCGCTCAGATAATGCTCTATGCCACGCAGCAGTTGTGCGCCATCGGCAAACCCGTAGAGGGCAAAATTGGGATCGTAGAAGCGATAGGTCGGGTGTTCACCGGTCAGGACCTTGGCCAGCAACAGGGCGTGGTCGCCAGTGTCGAGCAGCAGCACCGCAGGCCCCGCGCGGGCGTCCAGTGCAGCCATGATGCTGTCGAGACGCTGCACGCCCCTCGCGGTGCCGACCTCGGCGGTGGGCACGGCACGCAGTTCGTCCAGCGCACTGCGCAACGCCTGTGCACCGAGTTCGTCGGGACTCGCGCTGGCGGTGGCGACATGCCCTACCAACGCCCGCTCGGCCGTCTCGCCGGCAGCCACGGCGGCGGCCATCAGCAGCGCCAGCGGATAGCAACGGCGACCCGGATCGCCCGCGCTGCGTAGCAGGAGATCCTGCGGCAACTGCTTGACCGAGATGGCGCCAGCCGTGAAAAAGGCGTCGCGCACTTGCCCGCTGCGCTGGAAGATCTGCGTGCGCAACTCCTGCTGGGCGCTGCGCTTGATCTGGCCGATACGCTCGCCCCACTGGCGTAGCGTCAGCGGCTCGGACATGGCTTGGACCTTGAGCTCGCGGGCCGTCGATGCAACGGCCGGCAGGTCACGCGCCAGTCCGTTTTCGAACGTTGCCGAGTGGCGCTGGCGCACGGCTTTTTCGATCGCATCGTAGCGGGCGAACGTACCGTCGCTGTCCGTTTCGAGGGCGAGGTTGCGCACGTTCTGCCAGGTATCGGCGAACCCTGCATCGTCCAGGTGCGTCGCACCGAAAATCCCCCCGAGCACCACTCGCATCAAAGGACTCAGTTGTTCCAGCGGCATCGTTCCGTGGGCGATCCGGCTGAACAGTTCGTTGAGGTGGCTGACGGAATCCGCACCGCGGGAGGTCGGCACAACGGCAGGCCTTTGCGCCAGTACTTGCTGGCGGGTGTCGAAGTCGATGACCACGGCCTGGTGGAAAGCGACTTCACCACTCAACTTGTCGCGCATTGCTCGAATGAACGGCTCTCCCAGATCATCCATCAAACCTTGCAACACCGAGGTCAACAGCACCGGTTTGCCTTCGATAATCGGCCAGCCGCGCTCGAAGGTCAGGCTTCGATCATTGAGCAGTTCGGACAAGCGACCGGCATACCGAGACTTGAGCTTTCCCTCGGCCCACCGGGCGTGCTCCCGTTCCAGCCAGTCTTTTTCCTTGCCCCTGACGATCCAGCCGGAAACGGTTTCCTCTTCGGTATTGACGTTGTAGCCCTCGCGCAAACGCTGTTGCGCCAATACCTGACGGCTGAAAGACGGATCGGAATTGGCTTCGATATATTCATGCAATCCGGCGAGTGCCGCGCCCGGGCCGGTAAGCGTTACGGTACCCCCGGCGTCATTACGGATACCGTCCTGGTAATAGGTGACAACCGCTTTAAGCAACTGATAGGCATACGCCTCATCCCATCGGGTGAAGTTCGACCTGACCAGAATATCTTCAATGACTGTTGCAGCAATGCCGGTCAGGGTTTCGCTGTCGGCCCAGCCCGCTCCCGAATTCGCCATGCGTTTTTCAACTTCAATGAGCACGTCGTAATTAAGTCGAATGACTTGCATGATCGACATCGTCATGCCGCTGCCTGGCTGAGCAATAAAATGCGCGTTCATTTCTTCGCCGATTTGCAGTCCCATGCGAAAGCCGTTCTCGACAGCGTCCATGGTTTCTGGCGGCACGAACAGTTCAAGGACGTCCGGCTTGCTCCGAGCAAAATCCTCCAGAAGTTGTTTATGTTGTTCGGGAAGGCTGTCGGTTCTGTCCGGGTAATGCTGCGGATCGCGCCCAGGCATCAACTGTCGGTTGTTATTCAACAACAGTTGCAGAACACCGATTTTCTGCGTCTGGCTGTAATCGCTGATATCGACACCACCCAACTTATCGAGCAGTGGCGGCAGATAATCCATGTCGGTATAACGCCCGCCTTCAAGGAGTTCTGCCTGCAAGCGCACCACATCGCTCGCCGCGGCGAAATTGCCACGCATCGCCACTTCGCGGCGGTAGACGTCCGCCAGCAGGTCATCGGTAAAGGCCTGAGCTACATCGCGTAATTGCAGGTCCGGACCCACCATGGCGAGATGGCTGTCGAGGCAGCGTTGCCGGAAAGCCTGCAGCGTCGCGCGGTCCTTGCCATAAGCACGCACCATCAGATCGATGCGCGCTTCATCGGTTCGCCCCTTCCATTTCGGCTGGCTGAGGTAGTCGAACATTTGCTGTTTCAAGACCCGCGCGCGGTCTTCAATCATCGTCGCCAGTTGCCCGGCATGATTGAGTTGTGCGCCACCGGACGCCATCGCATCAGCCCTGGCACTGTCGAGAATGACCCGGTTCATCTCGAAAGCCAGCAACGCGTCGCTGTCGTACCAAAGGTTGAAGCGGTAATCCTCAGCCCTCATCACCTGGCGCCAGATGTTCATGTAATCGCGCTGGTTGACACCGACTTCGCTTCCGCCAACCCAGACGAAATGAACAATTTTCGGCACCGGTCGGCCCACCCCCGACAACATTTCCACGGTCGTCGAAAGCCGTGCCAGATAACGCTGCAGCCCGCTCGCAATGTTATCCACAGCCACAGGCACAGCGGTTTTCTTGCGTTTCAACAATGCTGCAAGTTGCTCTTGAAACAAGCTCGCCAGATTCAGTAACAGCACCGGGTCAGTCGTCTGACTGGCCTGCTGATAATAGTCGTTCAGCGCTTGGTATTGCGCCGAAGCGGAAAACTCTCGAAGTGCCTTGGAAAGCACCGAATATTCTTGCGCAGATACGAATGCTCGTCCGAACGAATAATCATTTTTTAAAGCCATCACACATTCCTTGTTTATTGAATGACCCATTCACCGCGCACACTTTCGCGCCGCTGCAGAGCGGTAATCCGATTTAAATGACACTCGACAAGTGCTACGAACACAGCACCCTAGTGGGCCAACAAGCGCCATACAAACAACAAGGAATACAAAGCTTGTCGCCGGCAATATCTGATCACACGGAAATCATCCAACCGTAACAGCAGTGCGATTACTAACGGGCCGGCGCAATCTCCAGGCATAAAAAATGGCCCTGTCCGGGGGGACATGACCATTTTTTATGACTTGAAGAAAACAATTGAAACTTCAACTCAACTTACAACCGCTCAAACTTCTTACAGCTGGAAATCGAATGACTGGCGGCTTTCTCAGGAACGTGGTTTTTCGCCATACCAACGCGGCGTATACACCCAGTCACCGCCCCCGGCACGAGCGAAAGTGCAAGTGGTCGACGAACCGATCAGCACCATCGTGCGCATGTCGACCTGTTCCGGCGTCAGCGCACCCAGCGTCGTGGTGCGCAGGGTCTGTCCCGGGCGGCCGATGTCTCGTCCCAGAACCACCGGCGTTTCCGGCGAGCGGTGCTGTGCAACGATTTCCAGCGCGCGGCCCAGTTGCCAGGGGCGCGCCCGGGAAATCGGGTTGTAGAACGCCAGGGCCAGATCCGCTTCGGCGGCCAGATCCAGACGCTTCTCGATGATCGCCCACGGCTTGAGGTTGTCCGACAGCGACATCACACAGAAGTCGTGACCCAGCGGCGCCCCGGCCTGAGCGGCGGTTGCCAGCGAGGCGGAGACACCGGGCAGGATCTCCAGCTCGACAGTGTGCCAGGCCGGATCATCCGATTCGTGCAAGGCCTCGAGCACCGCAGCGGCCATGGCGAACACGCCCGGATCACCAGAGGAAACCACGATTACCGAGCGCCCTTCGGCGGCAAGCCTGAAGGCGTGGCGGGCACGCTGCATTTCTTCACGATTATCGGTGCAGTGCTGCACTTGATCATCGCGGGAAGGGCCGGCCATGCGCACGTAGGTTTCGTAACCGAGCACATCGGTGGCGCGCGCCAGTTCGGCTTTCACCGCCGGCACCATCAGGTCGGCGGCGCCCGGGCCAAGGCCGATCACCGCGAGTCGACCCCTTGGGCGGCCGATCTGCGAAACGTCCAGTGGTTGCTCGGCAATCGCCACCGCCAGATGTTCAACGCCAATCACGTTCGCTTCAGGCACTGCGATACCCGCCAGGGCCTGCAGATCGCTTTGCGCCGCCACGAAGCGCAGTGGCACGCCCAATTCGAGCGCAGTCTCGCGCAAGTTCGTCGCGGCCATATCAGTGTCGGCAGCCACGAGGCAGGCGAGCGCCGGCACGGCGACGTTGGCCCGTTGCAACGCGGCGCGAACGACGTTTGGCAAATCCGCCACTTCAGCATCCACCGCCACCGCCACACTGCGCGGATAGATCAACAACTCGTCGGCACTGGCCAGACGCTGCGCACTGCTCACATGGATCGAACGCAATGCCTGCGGATCCTGTGGCAACTGCGCCTGATCCAGCCACGGCGCCGCGCCTTCGATACGCACGCTGTGCCCGGCGAGCAGGTCGGAGACGAAGCGTTTGCCCGATTCCAGATCCGCCAGCGCATAACCACTGGGCGGATTGAGCAGGCAGGTGCCAAAGCGCAATTCCCCGCTGGTGGTGATTGCCGGCGCCACGTGCAGCGCCGCCGCGATCTCCCGGGCCATGACATTCACTCCGCCCAACCCGCCAAGTAGTGGCACCACGGCGCTGCCGTCTTCAGCGACAGCCAGCACCGCCGGTTCGGCGCCCTTCTCCAGCAGCAACGGCGCCAGGGTGCGGATGACGATGCCGGCCGCACACAGGGCAATGATCGGCGTGTCCTGCTGATACAACGCGCGCAGGGTCGCGCCGAATTCCTGATACAGGCAATCAGCGCCTTCAACCCGCCCGGCGAGGCCGTGGATCTGCGCCGCCGGATAGACCTGCTGAATCCGCCGTGCAGTCGCGAGGCTGCCCTGGCCGAGGATAACGATGGCGGGAGTCGAGAACGTCATCAGCCTTGCCACCGTTCGCCCGGGACGATGATCAGCGAGAAGTATGGCGAGGACATCGGCTCGACCTGATCCATCGGCACGATCTTCTGATTGGCCATGGTTGCCCGTTCGACGTACAGCGCGCGCTCGGCGAGGCCGAGTTCTTCCAGCACCTGACGCACCTTGGGAAAATTGCGTCCCAGCTTCATGATCACCGCCGCATCGGCATCGGCCAGACGCCGTTTCAGCTCTTCATGGGGGAGCACGCCCGAGAGCACCGACAGGCTCTGATTGCGATACACCAGCGGCGCGCCGAGCACCGAAGCGCCGCCGAGCATCGAGCACACGCCGGGCACCACTTCAGCCTCATAACGGCTGGCGAGGCGGTCGTGCAGATACATGTAGGAACCGTAGAAGAACGGGTCACCTTCGCAGATCACCGCCACGTCGCGGCCGGCATCCAGATGTTCGGCCACCGCCACCGCGGCTTCGTCGTAGAAATCGCTGATGACCTGTTCGTACGACAGCGGCGCTGGCAACGCCTCGGTGGTCACCGGGTACACCAGCGGCAGCAGATTCTGCGCCTCGACCAGGTGCGCCTCGATGATCCCGAACGCGTTGCCCTTCTTGCCCTTGGCCACGAAGTACGCGACCACTGGCGATTCGCGCAACAGGCGCAAGGCTTTGATGGTTATCAGTTCCGGATCACCGGGGCCGACACCAAGGCCGATCAGACGTCCTTTGGCCTGCATCATTCGATCTCCGTGGCGAGGGCATTGACGGCAGCGGCGGCCATGGCGCTGCCACCCAGGCGGCCCTGCATGATCACGAACGGCACGCCACGACTGTCGGCAGCCAGCGCCGCTTTCGATTCGGCAGCGCCGACGAAGCCCACCGGGAAGCCAAGAATCAGCGCCGGTTTCGGCGCGCCGGCGTCGAGCATTTCCAGCAGGTAGAACAGCGCGGTCGGCGCATTGCCGATCACCACGACGCTGCCTGCAAGGTGCGGGCGCCACAGCTCGAGCGCCGCGGCCGAGCGGGTGTTGCCCAGCTCGCGAGCAAGCTCCGGCACGCTGTCGTCGCGCAAGGTGCAGATCACTTGATTGTTGGCCGGCAGACGAGTGCGGGTCACGCCTTCGGAGACCATGCGCGCGTCGCAGAGAATCGGCGCACCGGCCGCCAAGGCATCGCGCCCGGCCTTGCCCGCGCCTTCGGAAAACTGCAGACCGTCGACGGCCTCGACCATGCCGCACGCGTGGATCACCCGCACCGCGAGTTTTTCCAGATCGGCGGGGATGCGCGCCAGATTGGCCTCGCGGCGAATGATCGCGAAGGAGTTGCGATAGATCTCCTGACCGTCGCGGATGTAATCAAGCATCAAGGGGGCTCCGGGAGCGGGCGTCGAGCAGGGTCGCGGCCGCTTCAATAGTAAGGTTGCAGGCGTGCAGCGAGCCGAAACCGGGCTGTGCTGCATCGCGAAAATAGAGGTCGTAATGACCGGGGGCAACGGCCAGCAGCGTGGCTGGCGCGCAGTGAGCGGCGGCGCAGGAGCGCGAGCAGCCAGACAGGTGCACGCGCAGCCCTTCGGGCAGCAAAGGTGCCAGTTGCCGGGCATCCTGCTTGGTGTCGGCCAGGCCTTTGCCGCAGCCATCGGCACCGGTGCAGGCGATCAGCCGGGCCAGCGGTTCGGCTTCGGTCGTCAACAGGCCCAACGCCCGTAACTGCTCAAGCACTTGCTCGGTCTCAGTGGCGTTCACGTTCGGCAACAGCAGGCTTTGCCATGGCGTAAAGCGCAGGCTGCCATCGCCAAATTGACGGGCCAGTTGCGCCGCGCCGCGTAGCATCAGCGGATCGAGTCGTCCAAGCGGCGGCACCGCGCCGATGTAAAAACGATCCGTCGTGTTTTGCTGCCGGGCGCCAATGTGCAGCGCGTCTGCCGACGTCGGGCGCTGCCAATCGCTGATCGCCTTGACCAACACGCGCTCGCGCAACGATTCAAGAAACGCGAGCCTCGGCAACTCATCGAGCAGATGGCGCATCCTTGTTTGCTCTGGCCGGGCGAGGTCGAGGAACAACTCCAGCACCGCGACCACCAGCGCGTGAGCGTTGTCCAGGGTCACGGCGCCGAGCGGGCGATCGGGCGGGCAACCGGCCAGACCGAATGCCCAGAGGATTTCGCCATCACGCTCGCACGCCGACAGCCACAGGTCATGGGGATGTTCGAGCATCGCCAGCGCTTCACCACCATCGAGCTGCACGGCGAACTTGGCGCTCAGTTCGTGGAAGCGCGGATGGCTTTGCAAGGTGTCGAGGATCTGTTCGGCGAGCGGATGCGTGTCGATCAACAACTGCTGATCGACCCCGGCGGTCGGGCTGAGCATCAGATTGCGCACATCATCGCCGGCGGCGGTTTTTGGCCCAAGGCCAGCGGCGAGCAAGCGCTCGATCAGCGCCGCCGATTGCGTAGCGATTCCACGAATCTGCAGATTGCCGCGATTGGTCGCCTCGATCGCGCCACTGGCGAACTGCTCGGCGGCAGCGGCCACCGCATCGGCCTGATCGGCACTGATCGAACCGCCATCGAGTTTGATCCGACAGATACCGCCGTCCACTGCCTGGACGATACGCAGCAACCCCGGGCAGGCCGAGGGGCGTAAGGCGGTGGACATCGGGCGTTCGTTCAAGGGGCTGACCGGTTGCGTGGCAGAAGCGCTTCGCGGGCGAAGGCGCGGTATTATGCCTGCTTTGTCCGGCGGCATGAAAAGTCTGCCCGTCGGAACGGCACGTTTAGAGGAATATAGATGTCACCCTGGCTGACGATCGTGGGAATTGGTGAGGACGGCTTCAAGGGCCTGGGCAAGAATGCCCGGCGTGCCCTGATGGGCGCTTCGCGGATCGTCGGCGGCCAGCGGCAACTGGATTTGCTGCCGCCGTGCATTGGCGGCGAGCGGCAGTCGTGGCCCAGCCCTTTTTCTCTCGCGCTGGTGCTTGAGTCCCGTGGCGAGCCCGTTTGCGTGCTGGCCAGCGGCGATCCGATGTTCTACGGCGTCGGTGCCAGTCTGGCGCGTCTGGTGCCGAGCGCCGAGATGTCGATCATTCCCGCGCCTTCGTCGTGCGCATTGGCGGCGGCGCGCTTGGGCTGGCCGCTGCAGGAGGTGACGGTTGTGTCGCTCGTGGCGCGGCCGCTGGCGGCGCTCAATGCGCACCTGTTCAGCGGCGTGCGTCTGTTGTTGCTGAGCAATGACGGCAGCAGCCCCGCCGCCGTCGCGCAACTGCTGCGCGAGCGCGGTTTCGGCGCCAGTCGCCTGAGTGTGCTGGAGCATTTGGGTGGCGAGGCCGAGCGGTGCATCGACCGCCGCGCCAGTGAATGGGACAACCCGCCCGTTGCCGATCTCAACCTCATCGCTATCGAGTGCCTGGCCGAGCCCGGTGTTGCCGGCCTGTCGCGGCTCGCCGGTTTGCCCGATTCGGCATTCCGCCACGACGGCCAGTTGACCAAGCGCGACGTGCGCGCCATCACCCTCGCCCGTCTGGCACCGACGCCCGGCGAACTGCTCTGGGATGTCGGCGCCGGCAGCGGCTCGATCGGTATCGAATGGATGCGCGCCCATCCGAGCTGTCGCGCCATCGCGGTTGAGGCCGACGCGGGCCGTCAGCAATTGATCGAACACAACCGCGATGCGCTGGGCGTGCCCGGCCTGCATCTGATTCGCGGCAAGGCACCGCAAGCGCTGCATGGCCTTGAACGTCCGGACGCTGTTTTCATCGGCGGCGGCGTCACCCGTGAAGGCGTGGTCGAAGCCTGCTGGGAACAACTCAAGCCCGGCGGCCGTCTGGTCGCCAACGCCGTGACGCTGCAAAGCGAAGTCGCCCTGATGCACTGGCGCGAACGTTACGGCGGCGAGCTGACGCGCATTCATGTCGCTCAGGCGCAGCCGCTCGGCGAGTTCGACACCTGGCGTCAGGCCTTGCCGATCACCCTGCTGGAATTGGTCAAACCCCTCGATGCGTGACGAAACCGCCGAACAACCCGCGCCCCTGCGCAGTGGCCTCACCACCGGCAGCTGCGCCACCGCGACCAGCCTCGCCGCGGCGCGCCTGTTGCTCACCGGCGTCGGCGCCGACGCAGTGCAGATCACCTTGCCCAAGGGCAAGCAGGTACAGATGCGTCTGGAGTTCTGCCGCCTGAGCGAGAACGGCGCCGAGGCCGGCACGATCAAAGACGCTGGCGACGACCCCGATGTGACCCACGGTGCTTTGCTGTATTCACGAGTGCGCTTGCTGGACGAAGCGGGGATCCGTTTCAATGCCGGCGCCGGGGTCGGCACGGTGACCCGCCCAGGACTGGTACTGGCTGTCGGCGAGCCGGCGATCAATCCGGTGCCGCGCAAAATGATCAGCGATCACCTGACCCTGCTCGCCGCCGAAACCGATTATCACGGCGGCTTCGAGGTTACGGTCAATGTCGAGGGCGGTGAGGCACTGGCGCTGAAAACCATGAATCCACGGCTGGGCATTCTTGGCGGCCTGTCGATCCTCGGCACCAGCGGCATCGTCCGGCCATTTTCCTGCGCTGCCTACATCGCCTCGATTCATCAAGGCATCGACGTGGCGAAAACCAACGGTTACCTGCACATCGCCGCCTGCACCGGCAACGCCAGCGAAGACACCATGCGCCGGGTCTACAACCTGCCGGAAATCGCCCTGATCGAAATGGGCGACTTCGTCGGCGCGGTGCTCAAGCATCTGCGCAAGGTACCGGTGGATAAACTCAGCCTGTGCGGCGGCTTCGGCAAGATCAGCAAACTGGCCGCCGGGCATATGGATCTGCACTCACGGCATTCGAGCATCGACTTGCCGCAACTGGCCGAGTGGGCGGCGGCGATTGGCGCGGACGCGGTGTTGCAGCAAGGCATTCGCGCGGCCAACACCAGCCAACAGGCCTTGGCCATGGCCAGTGCGGCGGGGATCGATTTGGGTGATGAAGTTTGTCGCCACGCGCTGAATTTCGCCCGCAGCGTGGTGCCTGCGCAGGTGCAGGTCGAGGTGTTTGCGATCGATCGCCAGGGCGGGATCGTCGGGCACGCCGGAGGTTTTGCATGAAACGGATCTTGCTGCTCGGTGGTGTGACTGAAGCGCTGGCGATTGCCCGCACGCTCGGGCCAGAACATATCTACAGCCTCGCCGGTGTTGGCCGGGTGCCGAGCGACTTGAGCTGCCAGGTTCGGGTCGGCGGTTATGGCGGCGCTGAGGGACTGACGCAGTTCATCGCTGATGAAAGTGTCGATCTGCTGCTAGACGCTACGCACCCGTACGCCGCACAAATCAGCGCTAACGCCGCCCGCGCGGCACAGCTCGCCGGCATTCCCTGCTGGGCCCTACGGCGCCCAGCATGGCAGCCGCAAGCAGGCGATGACTGGCGCGAGGTGAGTGACTGGCCCGAGCTGATCACAGCCCTAGAACCCTTCCACCGCCCGCTGTTCACCCTCGGCCGCGAACCACTGCAACACCTCGACGAAATCCCCGCCCACCAGTTCTGGACCCTGCGCGCCCTCGACGTTTACCCCGGCAATGAACGCTGCGAAGTGATCGGCGCCCGTGGGCCGTTTCTGCTTGAGGATGAGCAAGCGCTGTTCGAGCGCCGGCAGATCGACGTGCTGATCAGCAAGAACAGCGGAAGCACCGCGACCGAGCCGAAGCTGGAAGTGGCGCGTGAGCGTGGCGTGCCGGTGCTGCTGTTGAAGCGGCCGGGGTTGCCGGGGGTTGATCGGGAGTTTGCCTCGGTTGACGATATCCTCGCTGCCCTCTCCCTCTGAATCGGCACGTCCCGTCGTGGGAGCGAGCCTGCTCGCGAAGACGTCAGCACCGACAGCCCATTAGTGCCTGACAAATCGCTTTCGCGAGCAGGCTCGCTCCCGCAGGAACCGTGGATGTTGCTGATAGCTGTGCGCAGCCACAAAACCTGTGGGAGCGGGCTTGCCCGCGAAGACGTCAGGTCTGGCACTGCAAATCCAAGTGGCTACACTCTTTTCAACGGCGCACTGCGACACCAGACCGCAGGACGCTTTTTTACTTATCGGCCCTGATCAGGCTAAATGGGCCGCGCCTGATCGCCCACCCAACGGACCTGTCCCATGAACCGACGCCGGTTAGCATTTGCCTGGATCGCCTGCTTTGCAGTGCTGTTCAACATGCTCGCCATGCCGCTGAGCGGGGCGATGGCGCAGGCGGGCGGCGACCCCGCCGAGCAGATCCTCTGGAGCAGTTTCTGCACCGGCAGCGGCATGAAGATGGTGGCGATCGACATCGGCGCTACAGATCAAAAGGCCCCGCAAAACGATAGCCATTCGAACATGCAGCATTGCTGGTGCTGCTCAGGCTCGGCGCCACTGCTGGCGCTGCCGGGGCATTCGCCGCAGTTGTATTTCGCGCGATTCGAAAGTAACCGCAGCGTTGCGCCCGTCGCCCTGCAAGCCCCCGCTCCGCGCCAGCAATGGCCGAGTCTCAATCCCCGTGCATCCCCTCTGGTCTGATTTGTTCGCGCCATAAATCCGCGTTTCAAATCGTTCTGGAGAACTGCCATGTTGAAGAAACTCTTCGTCCTCGCTGCTCTGCTTTTGCCGGCGTGCTTCGCCCATGCCCACGAATACAAGGCCGGTGCGCTGGAAATCGCCCATCCGTGGTCACAGGAACTGCCGCCGAATGCGCCGACCGTTGCCGCCTATTTCATCATTCACAACACCGGCAAAAGCGCCGATCGCCTGCTCAGCGTCGACTCGAAGATTGCCGCCGAAGCACAACTGCACGAGCACGTGATGCAGGGCGACCTGATGAAGATGCAGCAGGTTCCAGGCGTGGATATTCCACCTGGCGGCACCGTGACGTTTGCGCCGATGGCTTACCACGTCATGCTGCTCAACCTGAGCGATCGCAGCCTGCTCAGCGATGGCAAGCGCTTCCCGATGACCCTGCATTTCGAGAAGGCCGGCGATGTCACGGTCGATGTCGCCGTGCAGAAGAAACCGCCGGAATCCACCCAGGCCCACGTGCACGCTCAGTAACCGACCCGGCTGACTTCGCCCATGCGTCCTTTGCGCGCCAGGCCCGCCCCGCACCACCGTCAGACTCAAGCGCTGACGCGTGGCAGCTGGATCGCCCTGTTCGCCATGTTGATGATCTTCATCGGCCCACTGATTTCTCAGTCGATGCCGATGGATCAGCACGCCTCGACATCGATGCCAATGAGCATGGACATGTCGATGGACATGCCCGGCATGGACCACCGCAGCCATGACGCCAAGCCCTCGGTAGAGCACTGCCCGCCGCAATCCTCGCATCACGTGCTGTGGGAAAAGTGCGGTTACTGCAGCCTGCTGTTCAATTGCCCGGCGCTGACCGGCGGTGGCGATTTCATCGCTTTCAACATCCCGCCACCCAATACCTTCACCCCCCCCTCCCCGCGTTTGGGCCACGCCCGCCAACCCTTCTTCCCCGGCGCCCGCACCCGCGCCCCGCCCGTCGCCACGTAAACACGCACCTCTGATTGCACACGGTTGAGAAGACAGTTTCAGGCTGTCGGCCGTGGTGTTTACGACTGTTCGATGGAAATTGTCATGTCCAGGTTTACTGCTGTTCTCTGCGCGGAATCCGCCCGCGCGCCTTTTACCCTGAACCGATCGCGGATGCGGTTCGGGCACGCCAGCGCCGTGCTCTGCGGCGTATTGCTGACACCGCTGGCCCAGGCCGATGAGCATGCCGGCCACCCGCAAGAACTGAGTCCGACGGTGATTACTGCCATCGCCCCCAGCTCACCACTGACGATCGTCACCGATCCCAAGGACCCGCGCCAACCGGTGCCGGCCAGTGACGGCGGTGACTATCTGAAGAGCATTCCCGGCTTCGCTCTGGTGCGCAATGGCGGCACCAACGGCGATCCGGTGCTGCGCGGGATGTTCGGCTCGCGGCTGAACATCCTCACCAATGGCAGCATGATGCTCGGCGCCTGCCCGGGCCGAATGGATGCGCCGACTTCGTACATCTCCCCGGAAACCTACGACAAACTCACGGTGATCAAAGGCCCGCAAACTGTGCTCTGGGGCCCCGGCGCGTCGGCTGGCACGGTGCTGTTCGAGCGCGAACCGGAGCGCTTCGGCGAACTCGGCACGCGAGTGAACGCCAGCGTGCTGGCCGGCTCCCACGGTCGTTTCGACAAGGTGATCGACGCTGCTGCCGGTGGTGCGTTGGGCTACATGCGGGTGATCGGTAACACCGCGCATTCCGACGATTACCGCGACGGCAACAACGACGTCGTCGCCTCGCGCTACGACAAATGGAACGGTGATATCGCGCTGGGCTGGACGCCGGATGCCGACACCCTGATCGAGCTCACCGCCGGCAAGGGCGATGGTGAGGCGCGGTATGCCGGGCGTGGCATGGACGGCTCGCAGTTCCTGCGCGAAAGCCTTGGCCTGCGCTTTGAGAAATCCGATATCACCGATGTGCTGGAAAAACTCGAGGCGCAGGTCTACTACAACTACGCCGACCATGTAATGGACAACTACACCCTGCGCACACCGTCCGGCACCGGGATGATGGCCGGCCCCATGGCGTCCAACGTCGACCGGCGCACCCTCGGCGCGCGGATCAAGGCGACCTGGCGTTGGGCGGATATTCAGCTGATCACCGGGCTGGATGCGCAGACCAATGAGCACCGCGAGCGCAGTGCGATGGGCGTCGATACCTACAAGGATCTGCCGTACAGCAAGGACGCAGACTTCCACAATTACGGCGTGTTCAGCGAAATGACCTGGTACGCCGCCGAGCGTGATCGCCTGATCAGTGGCGCGCGGGTCGATCGCGCTTCGGCCAGGGATTATCGCCAGACCACCGGGTCGGGGATGATGTCGCGGCCCAACCCGACCGCTGACGACACCCGCGCCGATACGCTGCCCAGCGGCTTCGTGCGCTATGAGCACGACTTGGCTGACAGCCCGACCACGCTTTACGCAGGCCTCGGCCACGCGCAACGCTTCCCGGATTACTGGGAACTGTTTTCGCCAGACGCCGGCCCGGCGGGTTCGGTCAATGCCTTCGATTCGATCAAACCGGAAAAAACCACCCAGCTGGATTTCGGCGTCAATTACAAAGGCGCCGACCTCGAAGCCTGGGCCTCGGGTTACATCGGTGTGGTCCGCGATTACATCCTTTTCGACTACACGCCGGGAATGATGGGTATGAGCACTTCGCGGGCCGAGAACATCGACGCGCGGATCATGGGCGGTGAACTCGGCGCCGCCTACAACCTCAGCGAACACTGGAAGGCCGACGCAACGCTGGCCTACGCCTGGGGCAAGAACAGCAGCGACGGCTCGGCGCTCCCGCAAATGCCACCGCTGGACGCGCGTTTCGGCCTGACCTACAGCGAAGACAACTGGAGTGCCGGGGCGCTGTGGCGGGTGGTCGCCGCGCAGCACCGCATCGACGCAAACAAGGGCAACGTAGTCGGCAAGGACTACGACCAGAGCTCGGGCTTCGGTGTGTTCTCGCTCAACGGCGCGTACCGCATCAACAAGCACTGGAAGGTCAGCAGCGGCGTCGACAACCTGTTCGGCAAGGCTTATGCCGAGCACTTGAACCTGGCCGGCAACGCCGGGTTCGGCTACCCGGCCAATGACCCGCAGGCAATTAATGAACCGGGGCGAACGCTCTGGACCAAAGTGGATATGAGTTTCTGACACGCCACGAGAAATTCCTGGTGTGAACACTGCCCTGTGGCGAGGGAGCTCGCTCCCGCTGTGGCGCGTAGCGGCCCTCTCTTGATTTGCAGAGCCAGGGCCTGCTTCGCAGGCCAGCGGGAGCAAACTCCCTCGCCACGAACAGGCAGTTCAGACAAATAACGAAAAGAACCAAGCCCAGCGGAGCACACGTGATGCAAAAGCCTCAACCCAATTTCTACAACCTGGCCTGGCGCTGGCATTTCTATGCCGGCCTGTTCGTCGCGCCCTTCATGGTGATGCTGGCCCTGACCGGGATCATCTACCTGTTCAAACCGCAGCTCGACGCGCTGATGTACAGCAGCCTGCTCGAAGTGCCGGCCGGGCACCACACGGTCCCGGCCGATGACTTGCTGCAACGGGTGAAAAACGCTTATCCGCAAGGCCAGGTCACCCAGTACCTGCCGCCGGTGAATGCCGAACGCAGCGCGCAATTCGTGGTGAAAAATGCCGGGCACGAACTCAACGTGTTCGTCGATCCGTATCACGGCGACATCCTCGGCGAGCAGGACGCCAAGCAGAATCTGCAAGCCATCGCCCGGGCGATCCATGGCGAATTGATGATCGGCACCGTCGGTGATCGGCTGATCGAAATGGCCGCTGGCTGGGGCGTGGTGCTGGTGGTGTCGGGCCTGTTTCTGTGGTGGCCGCGTGGTCAGGCGGCGGGCATTCTGTGGCCGCGCCTGAGCAGCCGCGGTCGGGTGTTGTGGCGTGATCTGCATGCGGTCAGCGGTTTCTGGGGCGCGACGTTGCTGCTGGTGATGCTGCTCAGCGGTATGACCTGGACCGGTTTCTGGGGCAAGCAGTACGCGCAGGTGTGGAACGTGTTTCCGGCCGCGATGTGGAACAACGTGCCAACCTCCGACATCGAGGCGCGCAGCCTCAACAGCGCCACTCGCCAGACCGTGCCATGGGCGATGGAAAACACGCCGATGCCCATGTCCGGCGACCACGCCGAACACATGAACCACGGCAACGCCCACGCCGGCCCCGCGGCTCCCGCGATCAGTCTGCAGGAGGTGCAGAACATCGCCAGCGAGCGCAAGGTCGAACCCGGCTATAGCATCACCCTGCCAACCACCGCCACCGGCGTGTTCACCATCGCCGTGTTCGCCGACGACCCGCGCAACGATGCCACCCTGCACGTCGATCAGTACACCGGCAAGGTCCTCGCCGATGTGCGCTTCGAGCACTACGGCACGGTTGCTCGCGCGACCGAAATCGGCGTGATGCTCCACGAAGGCAAGATGTTCGGCACCTTCAATCAGATCGTCGTGCTGCTGATCTGCCTGATGATCCTGCTCAGCGCCGTCAGCGGTGTGGTGATCTGGTGGAAGCGTCGCCCCGAAGGCAAGTTCGGCGTACCGCCGCTGCGTCATGACCTGCCGAAGTGGAAAACCGGCGTGGCGATCATGCTGGTGCTGGCGGTGGTGTTTCCGCTGGTAGGCGCCTCGCTGGTGGTGGTGTGGTTGCTGGATCGTTTCCTGCTGCCGCGTTTGAGCCAGCGCACCGCCGGCCAGCCCCAGTGATCTCGCGGCGCGGGCTCAATGGCCCGCGCCCGACATGGCGTTCGATTTACAGCTCATCTCTGATCCGCACGGTGCCTCGAGCCGAGGGCTGTTGGCGACGGGTGCGCCAACCGCTGCCCAGGCGCCCGGTATGGCGCCAGTACTGGCCTGCCACCAACACCTGGAGCTCGCCCAGTTGCATGAGCCGCGAGACAAATTGCCCAGGCGTCAGGTGGCTGATCCATTGCCCGTTTTCATAAACGATTGACCGGGTCAGCAACAGATCCTGTTCGGCGTCCGAGTACACAGGCGTGTATTTGAGCAACTCATGGCCGGGCGTCGAGTAGTAATAGGCACGGATATCGAAACCCTGGTTTTTCAGTTCATGGGTGTGTGCGTGCACCTGCGCGGGATCGGCGAAATTATTGCGAATCTGTTCGCTGTCGACGACCAACAGGGTGTTGCCCGACAGGCTGAATTGGTGGCTGGCCACCACGACGTATCCGTGAGGGAAGCGTGGCACCGGCCGACGCCAGTCGGTCGCCGGGTCTGCGCTGGTACGGTAGAGCCGCAGACGCAGGTTTTCCTCATTGCCGAACCAGGCAATCGGCTCCAGCGGCACAAAGCGCTGCCGCGTCTTTTCCGCAAGAATCGCCCCCTCATAACCGGTCCGGCTGAGCGTTTCCCTGTCAGTCCGATGCTGGGCATAGCGAGCGGCATCGTCGGGATGCTGAAAAATCGGCCCCAGTGCCGGAACCGGATGGTGTTGCCAGCGAAGCATGCGCGACGTATCGGCGAGACTTGGCTGCCAGCTTTCATCCACCCGCCCATGACGCGACCAGCAAGCACTGGTTTCAATCACATCAAGCTCACCGGCACGGGCCATGCGCCTGATGTAATCGACCATGCTGAACGTCCCCTTGGCGATGTCGCGCTCATCGTCTGCGGCCTGCTCCATCGAGACAAAGGCGTTGGGGCGCAACTGGATCTGCCCGAAGCCGTCGTAAAACGTGCCAGGCTCGAACGCGTGCAGTTGCAGCCTCAACATTGCACCGTCGACGCAGGAGAAGTAGATCGGCCGATAGCCCTGCGGCGTAGAGGCCCGTCTACAGGCCTGCTGGACATCGCCGGGCGAAAGCAGCACATGCCGGATATCCCCGGACTGCGCGGCCAATGGCGGCAGAGCGGCACGCAAGTAGATGGAATCGAGCAGATAGCCTGAAGGCAGTCGCCCTTGCTCGAACACCCGGTCCAGCGCCAGCGCCGAGCGTTGCGTCGTCAGCGGCAGACTGGCAAGAAACAGACCCTCGGCCGAGCGCAGAACGACACCAAATGTCTGCGCATCCCGGCTCACCGCCAGCTCATGCACGTATCGGGCGGCTGCCTCCGCCTGAAGGAACAACGGGCTGCACACCGACTCAGTGACGGCTTTGCTGTAATCCGACCCGGTCTGCAGATCGGTCGAGAACGGCACCCAGCGCGATACTTGCCGAGGCAGGCCCCACAGGTCACTGCCGGTGACAACTTGCAAATAGCCTGTTCTGGCCAGCGAGTCGATCCAGGCAATCGGTTTCAATGCGCCGCTGTAGAGGCGCTGCTTGATGACCTCGCCGTTCAACGAGTCGGGCAGCGTATTGTTTGCGGTCAGCGCAATCGACAGATCGGCGCGCAAGCGCTCCCACAGTCCCGGCTGATAGCGAATCGTCGCTCCGTCCGGCGCGAACAGGTATTCATCGTGCACCGGCTTGCGCGTAAAAGCCGAATACAACGTATCGACCGAGAGCATGTTCAGATAAATCCGTTTTTCCATGGACGAGAAGGCGACCGACAGTTCCCGTGCAACTCTGGAACGGTAACGCGCAACGATCCGACAGCCTTCCGGAAACAGTCCGGCGGAGCGGCTTTCATCGGCGATGATCTGCGTGCTGTCGAAATTTTCCCGGGTGACTTCCACTGGCGTCGTGGCGACGTACAGGCCGTCGAGCCTTTCCAGAATCAGCCCCCCCCAGATTTTTTCCGTAACCTCCGGCACAAGCGATCGGGCGTGAACTGCCGCATCATCGGCACTGCGAAAAACCGGGCCGAGGGCGCGCCGCTCAAGATTTGCAAAGGGCTGCCAGGTTTTCCTGACGATGCCCGGACGGTCCCAGCACAGGCTGGTTCGCAGCACGCTCAGTTGGCCACTCTCGGCCACGACATGGACCAGATCCGACGGTAGCAACCGTTGCGCAGCAAGATCGTCCTTGAGCGATTCGAGCGTCTGTTGCGAGCTCTCGTCATGGAACAACTTGCCGGAACTGCTGCGCACATATTTCAGCAGGGCATCGTCGCCTGTCGCGATGAACAGTGTCTTGTGCAGGCCAGAGGTGATGACCGGGCGCCGGGGCGACAAGTACATCGCCACGGCGAGGGTATCGGGTGAAACAAAAAAATGCCCAAGCCAGTCCGCAGGATCACGCGAAGGATCCTCGACACGCCGGTGCGAATAAAAACCGGCATGCAGATCGAAGCCATCCGGGTATTCATGCCAGGGGGGTGTTGTTCGGGAGCCAAACACCGATGCCAGGCGAAACAGGTTGTCGCCTGCGTCATTCACGGGAAACAGTTCGGTGCCGATGTACTCTTCCCGATCGTTGTGCTTGAGGATAAAACCGAACCACGCTCGGTTTTCGGTGTGCAAGCGCCGGTCAGCAGCGCACTGACTCACGGCCACATCGTCCGCCGAAGCGAAAACCGCACCGAAGAGCACCCTCTCAGGGCGTTTCCATGGCATCACCGTAGCGGCGGGCAGAGGGGGTGCCGGCGACGGATACGGCGGCAAAGAAGGTTGCGGCAATGACGGCGCCGG
This sequence comes from Pseudomonas sp. RIT-PI-o, assembly GCF_001297215.1. NCBI lineage: Bacteria > Pseudomonadati > Pseudomonadota > Gammaproteobacteria > Pseudomonadales > Pseudomonadaceae > Pseudomonas > Pseudomonas sp. RIT-PI-o. The sequence goes on from NZ_LHPA01000020.1 coordinate 115,269, forward strand.
CAGCGTGGTCTGCGGCCTCTCGGGCTCGGCGGGGACAGCCGGGAAAGCCACCGGCAGGTAACCGTCGGGCTTGATCTGACCGCGATAGCCCCACAGGGGATGGTCGATCAGATTGACCAATTGTCCCGCCTGCGCCTGTTCGCGGACAAAATCCTGCGGCCGCTTGCTGCCTCTTTCCAGCTCATTGGCCAACCAGCCCGGCTGCTGGCGAGTGCCGAGGCGTTTGGCCAGGTCGTTGGCCTGCGCGGTTGCCGAGGGCTCGAATCTGATCAGGCTATTGCCGGCACCGGAACAGTACACAATCGCGCCATCGAGCAAGGTCTGGCGCATTTCATCGACACTCAGCATCTGCTGACTCAGCACCGCTTCTTCCCATGTCCAGCGCAAATAGCGGACATGCACCGGATCAAGTTGCGACAGCGCCACGTGACAGACATAACGCGCATATAACCGGTGGTCGTCCGGAAATACCGGGCGCCCCTGATTGTCCTGCGGATAGAGCCGCCCCTGGCTCAGCGTATCGATGTCCGCCGGCAACGGCTCGGTCACGACAAAGCGTTGATCGCTGCGCTGGAAAACAAAACCGCCGTGCTGCCGATCGCGACGGCTGCCGAGCTGTTCATGGGCATGCAGTGCGGCATCGTCAGCGCGCAGGAAATCCCGACTCAGCACCGGCCAGGGGAAGTTGGCGAACGGCAGCCACTGCAGACTCACTGGGCCCAGGTTCGCCCAGAGCGCGCTGCCCCGCACCACCTCCAGCCTGCCGGCCAATACCAGCATCGAGACGAACTCACGCGGGCTCAGCGTGCCGGCCAGCAACCTGGCCTGCACGCCGTTATCGCTGACCGTGGCGTCGGCGTTCACGACGCTCAATGCCGCCTCGATCGGCTGGTCGCTGAAGCAGTACCTCAACATCGAATGATCCTGCGCGCGCATGTACAGCGACAGCGCCCCCCCAACCTTTGCCAGGTGTTTGCTGCGACCGAACGCTTCGATGCCGATGGCGATTTCCTGCGGGGTGAAAAAGTTCTCGTATAGCCACGGTTGCGCGGCTGGAAACTGCGCAGGGTCGGGACGTGATGCGAAGTAAAAACCCTCCAGCAGATAGCCCCGCGGCAGTTGCAATTGCCCTTGGGCGTCAGCGGGAAAGATCTGCTCGGGATCCCACGCAGCGAGCCCGGCCGGGCGTGCATGGGTCGCGACATATTCTTCACCGGTAAATTTTTTCAGCAGCAGCCCGGCGGTTTGCGCGCCGGTGGATTTCAATGCGGCGAGCACTGCGCGCTCGGCGTTGACACAGACCCGGGTCATCAGCGGTGGCTCGCTCGGGGTACCCGTGGAAAACCCCTGACCCGGTTGCCAGTCCAGCGGCACCACGCCCACTGAATCGCCCCAGTCGGCATTGGAAACGATGACCTTCAGTTCACCGACCGAGGCAAGCCGGATGATGGTATCGATGATGTTGATCGCCCATGATTTCTGCCCAGAGCGTGATTGCTCGCCATATGACCGATAACTGTCGAGCTCCGCTTGTGAACCACTGGGCGAATATTTCAGCAAGGTCCCATCGGGGCCGGAAATATAGGTACCGGGAAACTCGGCGCGCAGATCGATGGCCGTCTTGAAATCCTTGAGCGAGAAAAAGTTGACGAAGAGTCGCCGACGCCTTTCGTCCAGTTCCGGCCAGGCGGCACTGACAACCTCGTAGAGAGCCACATGGCTGTGAAGATGGGCAACGAACCGGTACCCCGAGGGCGCTTGCCAATATCCGGAGATACCCAGATCGAGCACAGTGCTGAGATCGAAAGAAGTGGCATCCCCGGGCGTGGGTGCAGTGGCCACGAACCTGCCGTCCGGGCGCAGCAGAATCACGCTGCCATATTCCCGGTCCGGTTTACGCGGCAGACGTGTGTGGACCCAATAAGCCGCGTCCTCCTCAGACAGGAACGCCGGACTCAGCGGCGGCAGCCTGGATTTTCCATTGTGGGTGGCAGCAAGACCGGGCCGGCCTGGGACGTCATTCATGATAAAAATCCTGCGAAAAGAAATCGGGATATCGATCGAATGAGTGTCGGCCGTCGGTTCGCCCGTGCTGTGGTACATGTTTATCGTTTCTGTATCTGCATTCGAGCGTCGCGCGCGCCCCAATCTGGCGCACCCCTGCGCACCACCGCCCGCAACCCGTCCCCTCGTGGTGCACGCCTTCAGCGCGCAAGCGCTCTAGCACGACATTTTCCTGCCTGATCCCGACCGGGCACAGCCCTTGCAAAACACCCTTCAGTCGTCCGCATCTGCCAATCAAAAAAAATCGAATGTTCATGGAGATCGCACAATGAAGCGTCGCAGTTTGATCAAGGCTTTCACACTCACGGCATCCATTGCCGCGATGGGCATGACCTGGACCGTCCAGGCCGCCGAGACCATCAAGGTCGGGATTCTGCATTCGTTGTCCGGGACCATGGCGATCTCCGAAACGTCGCTCAAGGACATGGCGCTGATGACCATCGACGAGATCAACGCCAAGGGCGGTGTGAACGGCAAGATGCTCGAGCCGGTGGTGGTCGACCCTGCTTCCAACTGGCCGCTGTTCGCCGAAAAAGGCCGGCAGTTGCTGACCCAGGACAAAGTCGCGGTGGTGTTCGGATGCTGGACGTCGGTGTCGCGTAAATCGGTATTGCCGGTGTTTGAAGAGCTCAACGGCCTGCTGTTCTACCCGGTGCAATACGAGGGTGAAGAGATGTCGCCGAACGTGTTCTACACCGGCGCCGCGCCGAACCAGCAAGCGATCCCGGCGGTGGAATACCTGATGAGCGAAGAAGGCGGCAGCGCCAAGCGCTACTTCCTGCTCGGCACCGACTACGTCTATCCGCGCACCACCAACAAGATCCTGCGCTCGTTCCTGCACTCCAAAGGCGTGGCCGACAAGGACATCGAAGAGGTCTACACGCCGTTCGGTCACAGCGATTACCAGACCATCGTCGCCAACATCAAAAAATTCTCGGCCGGGGGCAAGACTGCCGTCATCTCCACCGTCAACGGCGACTCCAACGTGCCGTTCTATAAAGAGCTGGCCAACCAGGGCCTGAAGGCTACCGATGTGCCGGTGGTAGCGTTCTCGGTAGGTGAGGAAGAGCTGCGCGGCATCGACACCAAACCGCTGGTGGGCAACCTTGCGGCGTGGAACTACTTCGAATCCGTGGAGAACCCACAGAACCAGAAATTCGTCGCGGACTGGAAAGCCTATGCGAAGAAACACAACCTGCCGGGCGCCGACAAAGCGGTGACCAACGACCCGATGGAAGCCACCTACGTCGGCATCCACATGTGGGCGCAGGCGGTCGAGAAAGCCAAGTCCACCGACGTCGACAAGGTTCGCGAAGCGCTGGCCGGGCAGACCTTCGCCGCGCCATCGGGCTACACCCTGACCATGGACAAGACCAACCACCACCTGCACAAACCGGTGATGATCGGCGAGATCCAGAGCGACGGTCAGTTCAACGTCGTGTGGCAGACCGAAGGCCCGATCCGCGCGCAACCGTGGAGCCCGTTCATTCAGGGCAACGACAAGAAGCCGGATTATGCGGTGAAGAGCAACTGAGTCACCGGATGTCAGTCTCGCGCCTGGCGTGAGGCTGATGCAATTCCCTGTGGGAGCGAGCCTGCTCGCGAAGACGTCGGCACATGCAACATCCATGTGACTGACAGACCGCTTTCGCGAGCAGGCTCGCTCCTACAATGTCCGCGTCAAGGCGACTGACCATGCCCACTGCCCTTTTCCGATTCATCTGTGCCATCGCACTGTTGCTGCCCATGCTCGCCCACGCCGGCGACGCCGAAGACTTCGTCGCGGCCAACCCGATGCAACAGGCCAGGCTCCTGGAAACCTGGGCCGCGCAGCCCGATCCGGCGCGTATCGAGTTGCTCAATGCCCTGCAACAAGGTGCGCTGATCATCGACGGCCAAAGCAAGACCCTGCGCCTGAACAATCGCCTGCGGGGTCTGATCGACACCGCCATGGCCAGCCATCAACTGCTCGCCGCTGACGGCAAAATCCGTCTGGCTGCCGCACAGCAATTGCAGAAAACCGCGAAACCCGCGCAGCTGAGATTCCTCGACCAGCAACTGGCTGGCGAAAAAGATGAAAGTGTCCACGCCGCCCTGAGCCTGGCGCTGGCCAATCTGCAACTGGTCGATGCGGATCCGGCGGTGCGCCTCGCCGCTGTGCGCCTGCTCGGCGAAACCGGTGATCCGCTGGCGCGCACACGCCTTGAAGGCTTGCTCGAACCCGGCGTGGAAAGCGATGCCGGCGTACGTACCGCCGCCGAAACCAGCCTCGCTCAGGTCAAGCGCAAATTGCTGATCGGCGAAATGCTCGGCCAGGCGTTCAGCGGCATGTCGCTGGGCTCGATTCTGCTGCTCGCCGCCCTCGGTCTGGCCATCACCTTCGGCCTGCTCGGCGTGATCAACATGGCCCACGGCGAGATGCTCATGCTCGGCGCCTACTCGACCTACGTGGTGCAACTGATGTTCCAGCGTTACGCGCCGCAGGCCATCGAGTTCTATCCGCTGATTGCGCTGCCGGTGGCGTTCTTCGTCACCGCGGCCATCGGCATGGCGCTGGAGCGCACGGTCATCCGCCATCTCTACGGTCGGCCGCTGGAAACCCTGCTGGCGACCTGGGGCATCAGCCTGATGCTGATTCAACTGGTGCGTCTGGTATTCGGCGCACAGAACGTTGAAGTAGCGAACCCGGCATGGCTGTCCGGCGGCATTCAAGTGCTGCCCAATCTGGTGCTGCCGTACAACCGCATCGTCATCATTGCTTTCGCATTGTTCGTTGTAGTGCTGACCTGGCTGCTGCTGAACAAAACCCGGCTCGGCCTCAACGTCCGTGCCGTCACCCAGAACCGCAACATGGCCGCCTGCTGCGGGGTGCCGACCGGGCGCGTCGACATGCTCGCCTTCGGCCTCGGATCGGGCATTGCCGGCCTCGGCGGCGTGGCGCTGAGCCAGATCGGCAACGTCGGCCCGGATCTGGGCCAGAGCTACATCATCGACTCGTTCCTGGTGGTGGTGCTCGGCGGCGTCGGTCAGTTGGCCGGTAGCGTGCTCGCTGCGTTTGGCTTAGGCATCGCCAACAAGATTCTCGAACCGCAGATCGGTGCGGTGCTCGGCAAGATCCTCATCCTCGCGCTGATCATTCTGTTCATCCAGAAACGTCCGCAAGGTCTCTTCGCACTGAAAGGACGGGTGATCGACTGATGAACCAGCCTCTGTTAGTCACGGCTACACAAAAGGCCGGGCCGAAAGCCACGCTCGCGGTCGGTGGTGTGATCCTTGCGCTGCTGATCGTACTGCCGCTGCTGTCATTGCTCGCGCCGGACAATGCCCTGCACGTCTCGGCCTACACGCTGACCCTGGTCGGCAAAATTCTCTGCTACGCCATCGTCGCCCTCGCGCTGGACCTGGTCTGGGGTTACGCCGGCCTGCTGTCGCTGGGCCACGGTCTGTTCTTCGCCCTCGGCGGTTATGCGATGGGCATGTACCTGATGCGTCAGGCGGCCGGCGATGGCTTGCCAGCGTTCATGACCTTTCTGTCGTGGAGCGAATTGCCGTGGTACTGGACCGGCACCAGCAGCTTCCTCTGGGCCATGTGCCTGGTGGTGCTGGCCCCGGGCTTGCTGGCGCTGGTGTTCGGTTTCTTCGCCTTCCGCTCGCGGATCAAAGGCGTGTATTTCTCGATCATGACCCAGGCCCTGACTTTCGCCGGCATGCTCCTGTTTTTCCGCAACGAGACCGGGTTTGGCGGCAACAACGGGTTCACCAACTTCCGCACGATTCTCGGTTTCGGCATCACCGAGCCGGGCACCCGCGCGGTGCTGTTTCTGGCCACGGTGTTGTTGCTGGTGGCGAGCCTGTTCATTGGCTGGCGCCTGGCACAGAGCAAATTCGGACGGGTATTGACCGCCCTGCGCGATGCGGAAAACCGCCTGATGTTCTGCGGCTACGACCCGCGCGGTTTCAAGTTGTTTGTCTGGGTGCTGAGTGCGGTGTTGTGTGGTCTGGCCGGTGCGCTGTACGTGCCGCAGGTCGGCATCATCAATCCGAGTGAGATGTCGCCGACCAACTCCATCGAAGCGGCGGTGTGGGTCGCCCTTGGCGGGCGCGGCACGCTGATCGGGCCGCTGCTCGGCGCCGGCGTGGTCAATGGCATGAAGAGCTGGTTCACCGTGGCCTTCCCGGAGTACTGGCTGTTCTTTCTCGGCGCGCTGTTCATCGTCGTGACGTTGTACCTGCCCAAAGGCGTGATCGGTCTGCTGAAGAAACGAGGTGAACAATGAGAGTCACAGCGAGTGCGGAATTCATGCTGGAACCTGCGTTCTTTCCCGTGGAACCGAACAAGGACGAAGGCACCAGTCGCGACTCGATCGGCCTCGGCCAGCGCGTCGGCCCCGGCCTCGATACGCGCCATGGCACGATCCTGACCCTGGAAGACATCAGCGTCAGCTTCGACGGCTTCCGTGCGCTGAACAATCTCAACCTGTATATCGGCGTCGGTGAACTGCGCTGCATCATCGGCCCCAATGGCGCCGGCAAGACCACGCTGATGGACGTGATTACCGGCAAGACCCGGCCCAGCCATGGCAAGGCCTGGTTCGGTGAAACGCTGGATCTGACGCAGATGAGCGAAGTGCAGATCGCCCAGTCCGGCATCGGCCGCAAGTTTCAGAAACCGACGGTGTTCGAAGCTTTGAGCGTGTTTGAAAACCTTGAGTTGGCGCAGAAGACCGACAAGTCGGTGTGGGCCAGTTTGCGTGCGCGTTTGAGCGGCGAGCAGAAGGACCGCATCAGCGAAGTGCTAGAAACGATTCGCCTGACCACCTCGGTCAATCGCCAGGCCGGGCTGTTGTCCCACGGCCAGAAGCAGTTCCTCGAGATTGGCATGTTGCTGATGCAGGACCCGCAACTGCTCCTGCTCGACGAACCCGTGGCGGGCATGACCGACGCCGAAACCGAGTTCACCGCTGAATTGTTCAAGTCGCTGGCGGGCAAGCACTCGTTGATGGTGGTCGAGCACGACATGGGCTTTGTCGGCTCGATTGCCGACCACGTCACGGTGCTGCATCAGGGCAGCGTTTTGGCTGAGGGATCGCTGGAACAGGTGCAGGCCGATGAGCGAGTAATTGAGGTTTATCTCGGCCGCTGAACTGCAAACGCTTTCCAAACTGTAGGAGTGAGCCTGCTCGCGATAGCGGTGTATCAGATACATAGACGTTGACTGACACTCCGCTATCGCGAGCAGGCTCACTCCTACAAGGGGACTCAAGGAGATTCTGGACATGCTGCAAGTCGACAAGCTGCATCAGTATTACGGCGGTAGCCACATCCTGCGTGGCCTGAGCTTTGACGTGAAAGTCGGCGAAGTCACCTGCCTGCTCGGCCGTAACGGCGTCGGCAAGACCACCCTGCTCAAATGCCTGATGGGCCTGCTGCCGGCCAAGGAAGGCGCGGTGAACTGGGAAGGCAAACCGATCACCACGTTCAAGCCGCATCAGCGCGTGCATGCCGGTATCGCCTACGTGCCGCAGGGCCGTGAGATCTTCGGGCGCCTGACGGTAGAAGAAAATCTGTTGATGGGTCTGTCGCGCTTTCCCGGCAGCGAGGCCAAAGAAGTCCCAGGTTTCATCTACGAACTGTTCCCGGTGCTGCTACAAATGAAGCAGCGGCGTGGCGGCGATCTGTCCGGCGGTCAGCAACAACAATTGGCGATCGGCCGAGCGCTGGCCAGCCGTCCGCGACTGCTGATTCTCGATGAGCCCACGGAAGGCATACAGCCGTCGGTGATCAAGGAAATCGGCGCGGTGATCAAACAGCTCGCGGCGCGCGGTGACATGGCGATTCTGCTGGTCGAGCAGTTCTACGACTTTGCCGCAGAACTGGCCGATCAATACCTGGTGATGTCCCGGGGCGAGATCGTTCAGCAGGGTCGCGGTGAAAATATGGAGGCCGAAGGTGTACGCGGGCTGGTCACAATCTAATGCGGCGGTCTAATCTGTAGCTTCCTAACGATAATCACAACACCATGAATTCAATTGCTGCACCTGCCCTGTTTACCCCCAGCTGGCACGCCGAGCTGGAACTGGCCTACGCGCGTTTCGGCGACTGCACGCGCCCGGTCATGCGCCGCCACCTCGGCCCGCTGCGGGTGCAAAAGCATCTGTACGCGGAAGGCCCCGAAGTCTGCCAGCACATCATCGTCCATCCGCCGGGCGGGATCGCTGGCGGCGATCGGCTGGATATCAGCGCCCGCGTCGAACCCGACGCCTGGGCACAGATCACCAGCCCCGGCGCCGCCAAATGGTATCGCGCGGGTGGGCCGGCGTATCAGCAGCTCGACTTGCAAGTCGCTGCCGGTGCGACCCTGGAATGGCTGCCGCAGGAAACCATCGTCTACAGCGCCGCGCAGGCCGAGTTGAGCACGACGATCGAACTCGAAGGCGATGCGCGACTGTTCTACTGGGACGTGGTGGCGCTGGGTCGTCCGGCCAGCGGCGAGCGTTTCGACCTCGGGCATTTTCAGGCGCACCTGGATATACGCCGTGACGGGCGGTTGCTCTGGCACGAACGACAGCGCATTGTCGGCAACGATGGTTTGCTCGACTCGCCAATCGGGCTGGATGGGCAACCGGTGTTCGCGACGATGCTGGTGACCGGTGAGATAGACGCCGAGCTGCTGGAGCGTTGCCGCTCGCTGGGGCATGAGGTGCGCGGGGATCTGACGCAATTGCCGGGACTGCTGGTGGCTCGTTGTCTGGCCAGTGAGGCGTTGCTAGCCCGCGCCTGGCTGATTGATTTGTGGCGACTGCTAAGGCCTGTGCTGCTGGGGCGCGAGGCTATGCCCCCCCGAATCTGGAACACCTGAAATGCATTGCCCTGTAGGAGCTGACGAGTGAAACGAGGCTGCGATCTTTTGATCTTGATCTTTAACAGCAAGATCAAAAGATCGCAGCCTTCGGCAGCTCCTACAGATCGCGATCGACCTGATCATTCTCAACTGCCGATATTGGATTCCAACAATGGACCTGACCCCACGCGAAAAAGACAAGCTGCTGATCTTCACCGCCGGCCTCGTCGCCGAACGGCGGCTGGCCCGTGGCGTGAAACTCAACTACCCGGAAGCCATGGCCTACATCTCCGCCGCGCTGCTCGAAGGGGCCCGCGATGGCCAGACCGTGGCCGAGCTGATGCACTACGGCACCACCCTGCTCAGCCGCGAACAAGTGATGGAAGGCATCGCGGAAATGATCCCGGAAATCCAGGTCGAGGCGACGTTCCCTGACGGCACCAAACTGGTCACCGTTCACCAGCCGATCGTCTGAGGCCGCGCCATGACTTATGCGATTCGCGATGCAACCCGGGCCGATCTGCCGGCGATCCGCGACATCTATAACGACGCCGTGCTCAACACCACGGCGATCTGGAACGAACAAGCTGTCGACCTCGGCAACCGCGAGGCCTGGTTCGACGCCCGTCAACTGCAGGCGTACCCGATTCTGGTGATCGTCGACAGCCAGAACGCAGTGCTGGGTTACGCCTCGTTCGGCGACTGGCGGCCGTTCGACGGTTTCCGTCACACCGTCGAGCATTCGGTGTACGTGCGCAGCGATCAGCGCGGCAACGGCCTCGGCCCGCAACTGATGAACACGTTGATCGAACGCGCCCGCACCTGCGACAAACACGTCATGGTTGCCGCCATCGAAAGCGGCAACGCCGCCTCGATCCGCCTGCACGAACGCGCCGGTTTCACCATCACCGGGCAGATGCCGCAAGTCGGCACCAAGTTCGGCCGCTGGCTCGACCTGACCTTCATGCAGTTGACCCTCAACCCCGGCGCACCGCCGCCGAATGTTCACAAGGAGTGATGTCGATGAACGCCGCCCAGTTGCGCCGCGTCAACGCTGAGAGTTTTGCCCACTATCGCCAGGGCCTGATCGATCTGCTGCTCGACGCCGTCGGTTACGGCGCCAGCGTCGGCTTCATGGCCGACCTCGATGCCGCGCAGGCGCGCGCCTATTTCGACGAGGTGCAGGACAACGTCAACAAGGGCAGCACGCTGCTGTGGGTGGTGGTCAAGGACGAGCAGGTGCTGGCCAGTGTGCAATTGGGCCTGTGCCAGAAAGCCAACGGTCTGAACCGCGCCGAAGTGCAGAAACTGCTGGTTCGCGAACACGCCCGCCGCCGCGGTCTCGGTCAGCAACTGATGCAGGCGCTGGAACTCGAAGCGCCCAAGCACAAGCGCGGCATGCTCTATCTCGACACCGAGGCCGGCTCGCCGGCTGAAGATTTCTACAAGGCGCTGGGCTACGTTCGCGCAGGCGAAATCCCTGATTACGCCTGCGACCCGAACGGCACCTATCGCCCGACCGCGCTCTATTACAAAGTCCTGCAAGGAGCCCAGCGATGATTCCTGGCCAATACCAGATCCAGCCCGGCGACATCGAACTCAACGTCGGCCGTCGCACCGTCAGCCTGAAAGTCGCCAACAGCGGCGACCGGCCGATCCAGGTCGGCTCGCACTATCACTTTTTTGAAACCAACGACGCGCTGACCTTTGATCGCGCAGCCAGTCGCGGCATGCGCCTGAACATTCCCGCCGGCACCGCCGTGCGCTTCGAGCCGGGGCAGAGCCGTGAGGTCGAACTGGTGGATTACGCCGGGCATCGCCGGGTGTTCGGCTTTGCCGGACGCATCATGGGTGATCTCTGACATCGGCGTGCACCGCCGCCCCTCACCCCAGCCCTCTCCCGAGGGAGAGGGAGCCGATCACCGATAGCCGCACGACCGCGATCAGTCCCCTCTCCCTCTGGGAGAGGGCTAGGGTGAGGGTCCATGGCTCACCACCATTTTCCTGAAGGACGCAGCATGAAGATTTCCCGCCAAGCCTACGCCGACATGTTCGGCCCCACCGTCGGCGACAAGGTGCGCCTGGCCGATACCGAGCTGTGGATCGAAGTCGAGAAGGACTTCACCACCTACGGCGAGGAAGTGAAATTCGGTGGTGGCAAAGTCATCCGCGACGGCCAGGGCCAGAGCCAGTTGCTCGCCGCCGAAGTGGTCGACACACTGATCACCAATGCGCTGATCATCGACCACTGGGGCATCGTCAAGGCCGATGTCGGCCTCAAGGACGGGCGCATTGCCGCGATCGGCAAGGCCGGCAACCCCGACGTACAGCCCGACGTGACCATCGCCATCGGCGCCGGCACCGAAGTGATTGCCGGCGAAGGCATGATCCTCACCGCTGGCGGCATCGACACGCATATCCACTTCATCTGCCCGCAGCAGATCGAAGAAGCGCTGATGAGCGGCGTCACCACCATGATCGGCGGCGGCACGGGACCTGCCACCGGCACCAACGCCACCACCTGCACCTCGGGTCCGTGGCATCTGGCGCGCATGCTCCAGGCCGCCGATGCCTTCCCGATGAACATCGGTCTGACCGGCAAGGGCAACGCCAGCCTGCCGGAGCCGTTGATCGAACAGGTCAGGGCCGGCGCCATCGGCCTCAAGCTGCACGAGGACTGGGGCACCACCCCGGCGAGCATCGACAACTGCCTGAACGTCGCCGATCAGTACGATGTGCAGGTGGCGATCCACACCGACACCCTCAACGAATCCGGTTTCGTCGAAACCACCCTCGGTGCGTTCAAGGGCCGCACGATCCACACCTATCACACCGAAGGTGCCGGTGGCGGCCACGCGCCGGACATCATCAAGGCCTGCGGTTTCCCCAACGTGCTACCGAGCTCAACCAACCCGACCCGGCCATTCACCCGCAACACCATCGACGAACACCTCGACATGCTGATGGTCTGCCACCACCTCGATCCAAGCATCGCCGAAGACGTCGCCTTCGCCGAGAGCCGTATCCGCCGAGAGACGATAGCCGCTGAAGACATCCTCCACGACCTCGGTGCGTTTTCGATGATCAGCTCCGACAGTCAGGCCATGGGCCGAGTCGGCGAAGTCATCACGCGAACCTGGCAGACGGCCGACAAGATGAAAAAACAGCGCGGCCCGCTGCCGCAGGATGGCGAAGGCAACGACAACTTCCGCGCCAAACGCTACATCGCCAAATACACGATCAATCCGGCGATCACCCACGGCATCAGCCATGAAGTCGGTTCGATCGAAGTTGGCAAATGGGCAGACCTGGTGCTCTGGCGCCCGGCATTCTTTGGCGTGAAGCCGACACTCATCCTCAAGGGCGGTGCGATTGCCGCCAGTCTGATGGGCGATGCCAACGCCTCGATTCCGACGCCGCAACCGGTGCACTACCGGCCGATGTTCGCCAGCTACGGTGGCTCGCTGCACGCCACCAGCCTGACCTTTATCAGTCAGGCGGCGCAGGAGGCCGGACTGCCGCAAGCCTTGGGACTGAAGAAGAAAATCGCGGTGGTCAAAGGCTGCCGCGACGTGCAGAAAACCGACCTGATCCACAACGACTATCTGCCGGACATCGATGTCGATCCTCAGACCTATCAGGTCAAGGCTGACGGTGTATTACTGTGGTGCGAGCCGGCGGAAACACTGCCGATGGCGCAACGTTACTTTCTGTTCTGATAACTGCCGGGGGCCGAATACGGACGGGCACATCCGTATTCAGCCGTGCACGGCAAAGGCTCAGGGAAACGCCCACGACATCTGTTGCTCGCTGTAGTTGTAATCCAGACGCAGCTCGGTGCCCGCGGGGATGTCCTGGGTGGCAAATACGGCGTTGAGGATAAAATCCCTGGTGACCAACTGTTTGCCGATCCATTGCTGCGCCTCGACATCGAACGGCACCAGCTCGACGTTGTACCCCTCCGTTGCCTGACGCACAGGCTTGCCCGTCGCGTCATATTCAAAGGTGGAGTTGATGCGGGACATGATGGTGTCACCCAGGATCGCGAGCGGATCAGGGATAAACTCTCCGGCGCCATACTTCAAACGTACACCGGCAAGCATGGTGAAGGTCTGCTCGTGGGGCTGGACGAAGCGTGCTGGCGTGATGGCCCCGCCGTAGACACCCAGCGCCTCGCCTTTGGCAATGCGCCGGTTGGCGACCACCATGGACTGACCGATCAAGGCCCGCTCACCGGGGGCTTGCATATCGGCTTCGGTAAACAAGCGCCATTGCAGCTTCTCCTCATACAGCCGCGCGACATCCTCGTACCCTTCAAACCTGATGTAAGGTTTGATCTGCTCGGAGGTGTAGAGATCGCCGTTTTCGAAGCGCACTTTCGTTTGCAGTTTTTTGATGCGGATCGGCCGGCCAGCGGTGTCCCGCAGCGGATACTTGCCGTTGTTGGCGCGGTTGTAGGTACCCAATTGATTGGCCAGGAATGAATAACGCGTTTCACTGCGCATCGTGTTCAGTTCTTCCGCCGTGTAAGGCTGGATCGGCATCGATTCGGAGGCCAGATAAAACGTCTCGCCAGCGCCTTCGTGATCACTGGGCAGCTCTTCGAGCGCCGACTCGAATTCATCGTCACTCTGCCGGCTTACACCGCGGTTTTTCCGCGGCAGGAGTACGGAGCCGTCCGCGGGCGCGGTGAAATCCTGCAGCGGATACCAGTGATTGTGCAGCGGGTCGAACGCGAGAGTGGGACCGGAGGCTCGCGCCTCGCTGGGTAATGTGGCCCGGTACAGACCGGTTTCGGCATCGACGCCAAGCAGGACGGTACCGCCATTCTGCAGGTCGGCGTATTGACGTCCCTTGAACACACGAAACCCCTGAGCATCGGCGCCTGGCAAGGCAACCGTCGAGGGAATCAGATAATGCTGCAGAGAAACGGCTTCAGCGGTCGCGGCCATCGAAGCGCTGGACGATGATGGGTGAACCTGGATGTTCGGCGTTGCGGCTGCGGTCTCGATCTGCCGCGTGCCGCCGCCGGTTCCTTGCGTATCGCGCGGGGTCTGGTGAATGACCGGATCGGGGGTAATGCGCAGCGTTTCAAGACCCTGCGCAGTTGCATCGCCAGGCGGGCGCGCAGGCGTGTTCACATCGGCTGTGGCCGTTTTGGGCGGTTTAGGTTTGACTGGCATGAGCAGGCTTCCTTGCAAAGTTTGCGTAGCGCTGGCCCGCGTGGCTGGCGCTACGACAGTCGGCATCCATTGCCGACCTGAGCGCGAAAAAGTATCAGACCCTGCTCACGCTTAACATGGATGGAAACACGCGCAAACACTAACCCGCTGATGACCCGCACACAGCCTTCAGACCCTCTATTCCACCACCAGGCGCCCCAACCGTTGCCGCAACATGCGGTTCTCGGCGCGCAGCGCTTGCACTTCCTCCAGCAGGTCCAGGGCCAGCGCCACGCCTTCCCACTCCAGCTCAAGATCACGCCGCAGCTTCGCCGCACGTTTGGCCAGCGCCAGTTCGTAATCGGTGAAGCGCCATTCCCGGGGCTGCGCGCCCTGAGGTTCGAGGATGCCGTGCTCGACGATTTCGATCACGTAGACGTCCGACAAATCGGCCGCCTCACAGAATTCTGCCAGGTCCAGTTGAACGATCAGGGGGCTGCTCATGATGGGCTACTCCGTCGTCGGGTTCAGAAGTTCTCTCGCGGGTTGAACGCGGCTTTCTTCGCCAGTTCCTGCCACAGCGCCTTGACCTCATCGTCGGACGCTTTCGGCATCACGGCCTTGAGTTGCACGAACAGATAACCGCGCTCGCCGGCCTTGTTCAGCAGGCCGTGGCCCTTGGCACGCATGCGCTGGCCATTCTGACTGCCGGCCGGAACCTTGAGGTTGATCTTGCCGGTCAGGGTCGGCACGGCCACTTCAGTGCCCAATGCCAGCTCCCACGGCGCCAGCGGCAAGGTAATGATCAGGTTTTCGCCTTCGACATCGAATTTCGGGTGGGGCGCAAAACGAATGGTCAGGTACAGATCGCCATTCGCTCCGCCACCGATGCCCGGTGCGCCCTGGCCCTTGAGGCGAATGCGCTCGCCGTCGGTCACGCCGGCCGGGATCTTCACGTTCAGGCTCTTGCTGGTGTTGCTCACGTGCTGGCCGTGCGCGTTGTATTGCGGCACCTGAAAGGTGACTTTCTTCGATTCGTTCGACAGGGTTTCTTCGAGGAAGACCGGCAATTCCATTTCCACGTCTTGCCCTCGGCGTCCGCGTGATTGGCGGCTCTCGGCGCCACCGAAACCGGGGCCGCGATTGCCGAAGATCGAACTGAAGAAGTCCGAGAAGTCGCCGGTGTCGCCACCGCCGCCGCCAAAACCGCCACGGCTCTGCCAACCCGGTGGCCCCTGGAACGGCTGACCGTGCTGGCCATAACGACGCAACTCGTCGTATTCGGCGCGCTTGTCGGCGCTTTTCAGCGCTTCATAGGCTTCCGAGGCGTCCTTGAACTTGGCCTCGGCGTCTTTTTCCTTGCTGACATCGGGGTGGTATTTGCGCGCCAGCTTGCGATAGGCCGCTTTGATGGCCTTGTCGTCGGCTGTCGGCTCCACGCCGAGTATCTTGTAATAGTCTTTGAAGTCCATTGAAGGATCACCATCCGTTATCGATTTCGCGCCGAGGCCAGCGTGCGCCCGAATGGCGCGTGCCGGGTTGACCGATCTCAAGGTTGTGACCGGGTGGCGCCGCAGAAGTTTATCGGCAGTGGACGACGGTTCTTGCGACCGCCGGTGTGTCTGCCGGCCCATGCCAGCAAGTTTGGGGCGATGCGGCGGTTTTCAACCTGCCAGGTGGCGAAATAGCGGATGACCGGCCTTCGAATCTGCCGCGCACTGACATACACTGCGCGGCCGTTTTTTGACCGGAATCCGAAAGACATGAAAGACGCCTCTCCAGCCCGTGCCTGCGGCATCGACTTCGGCACGTCCAACTCCACCGTCGGCTGGCTGCGCCCCGGCATGGACACCATGATTGCGCTGGAAGACGACAAGATCACCCTGCCGTCGGTGGTCTTCTTCAACATCGAGGAGCGCCGCCCGGTGTACGGTCGCCTGGCCCTGCACGAGTATCTGGAAGGCTACGAAGGCCGCCTGATGCGCTCGCTCAAGAGTCTGCTCGGTTCCAAGCTGATCAAACACGACACCAGCGTCCTCGGCACGGCGATGCCGTTCAAGGACCTGCTCGGGCTGTTCATCGGTCAGCTCAAGCACCGCGCCGAAGCCGCCGCCGGTCGGGAATTCGAACAAGTGGTGCTGGGCCGTCCGGTATTTTTCGTCGATGACGATCCGTTGGCTGACCAGGAAGCCGAAGACACCTTGGTCGAAGTGGCGCGCAAGATCGGTTTCAAAGACGTGTCGTTCCAGTACGAGCCGATCGCGGCGGCATTCGACTATGAGTCGACCATCGAAAAAGAAGAGCTGGTACTGATCGTCGACATCGGCGGTGGTACCTCCGACTTCTCGCTGGTGCGCCTGTCGCCCGAGCGCCGCGCTGTGGATAACCGTCACGATGACATCCTCGCCACCGGCGGCGTGCACATCGGCGGTACAGACTTCGACAAACAGCTGAGCCTGCAGGGCCTGATGCCGCTGTTCGGCTACGGCAGCCGGATGAAAAGCGGTGCCTACATGCCGACCAGCCACCATATGAACCTGGCGACCTGGCACACGATCAACTCGGTGTACTCGCAGAAGTCCACGCTGGCCCTGGGCAGCATGCGCTACGACATCGAAGACACCGGCGGCATCGATCGCCTGTTCAAACTGATCGAACAGCGCGCCGGCCACTGGCTGGCGATGGAAGTCGAAGAAACCAAGATCCAGCTGACCCACGCCGACAGCCGTCACGTGCCGCTGGACCGCATCGAAGCCGGCCTGAGCGTCGAGCTGACGCGTGCGCTGTTCGAATCGGCAATCGAAGCTTTGCTCGAGCGCGTGCGCGGCAGCGTTACGCAGCTGTTGAATGACGCCGGAGTTGCGGTCGATCAGGTCGACACGGTGTTTTTCACTGGGGGTTCGAGCGGCATCCCGGCCCTGCGCAACAGCGTGTCAGCAATGTTGCCGAACGCGCGGCATGTCGAAGGCAACATCTTTGGCAGCATTGGTAGCGGTTTGGCGATTGAAGCGATGAAGCGCTACGGCGCCATGAACTGACTACAATCTCTGTGGCGAGGGAGCTTGCTCCCTCGCCACAATGGTCGACAGCCAGACAGTCAGCTCAAACCATCCCGCCCAGCTTCAACTCACTCTTCAGGTACGCGTAATAAATCGGTCCCGCCACCACGCCCGGCAAACCGAACGCGGCTTCGAACACCAGCATTGCCAGAAGCAATTCCCACGATTTGGCACTGATCTGCCCGCCGACGATGCGCGCGTTGAGGAAGTATTCGAGCTTGTGGATAACGATCAGGTAGCCCAGCGCGGCGAGCGCTACCCAGATCGACAGCGACAGGCCGACGATGGTGATCAGCGTGTTCGACATCAGGTTGCCGATCACCGGCAGCAGGCCGAGCAGGAAGGTCAGCACGATCAGGGTTTTGGTCAGCGGCAGCTTGATGCCGAACATCGGCAGGATCACTGCGAGGAAGATCCCGGTGAACACCGTGTTGAGCAGGGAAATCTTGATCTGGGCGAAGACGATATTGCGAAACGCCTGCACCAGCAGATGCAGACGGTCGAACAGGGCCGCGGCCAGGGGTTTGCGCTTGGTCACGTCGGGGATGCGCTGCAGGGCGATGATCGCGCCGAGCACCATGCCGATAAGCAGAGTGACGAACATGTGCGCGGCGTCCTTGCCGACCAGTTGCAGGTCGGCCAGATGCTTGCTCGCCCACTCGCCGATCGCCACGCGAAATTCCGCCGCGCTGGCCGGCAGATAGGCGTCGATGAACGGCGGCAACTGCCCCCGCGCGCGATCGACCACGCCCATGAATTTATCCAGTGAAGCGCCCGGATTTTCCGCTTCATGCAAGAGGAAACTGATAGCCCCGGCGAAGATCAGCGCCAGCACACTCACCACCAGCGTGCCGAGCAGCGCCACCGCCAACCAGCGCGCACGCCGTCCTTCGATCAGCCGTTGCAGTTGCGGGGTGAGCATGTTGACCAGCTCGAACACCAGCAACCCGGCCAGCAGGCTCGGCAACAGGCGCAGCGGCAGCACCAGCAGCAGTCCGCCAAAAATGATGATGCAACTGACCCAGAACACAACATGACGCTGAGAAAACGTTGGCATACAGCCTCAAAACGAACGGCGTGAAAGGATGGGCAGTCTGCCAGCGATCCGGGGTTAGCACTAGGGATATGCGGGGTTTCGGATTTTCGTGCAACGCGTGCGATTTTCCCCCTCACCCTAGCCCTCTCCCAGAGGGAGAGGGGACCGATTGGGGGTTGCTCGAGAAATTTGCCGACCTGAACGTGCAGCGCCGAATCCGCCATCGACTCGGCAAACCACAGTTCCTGTCGGTATCCATGCGGTCGGTCCCCTCTCCCTCCGGGAGAGGGTTAGGGTGAGGGCAAATCTCAAGCCGACCGAATCAATCGGACACGCATGGCGCCCGCTTATTTCTTCTTCAGACACTCACTCATGAATGTCTTGCGCGCATCGCCGGTCAGCGCCTTGGTTTTCGCATCGGCATTGCAGGTAGTCATCTTCTGCTGCTGCGGGGTCAGCACCTTGCCATCGTTGGCCGCTGGCGCCGCTTTCAGGCAGGTGCTCATGAACGCCTTGCGCTCATCGCCCTTCAAGCTCTTGGCGGTCGCATCGGCATTGCAGGTGGTCATCTTGTTCTGTTGCGCCGTGGCGGCGAAACCCTGGGAACACAGGAGCAGACCGATCATCAACAACGGCACACGCAACATCTTCATGGAGTTTTCTCCTTGTTGCCGCACCGATGGATGCGGCCTCTGTCGCAGTGTAGTCAAAGCTTGTTACACCTTCCTGCCGTCGAGGTGGCTGCGCCGATACTGCTCTGGCGTACAACCGGCCTGGCGGGAAAACATGGCGATGAAGGCCGAGCCGCTGCTGTAGCCGAGATCGAAAGCGATTTCCTGCACCGAACGCGAGGTCTCCAGCGCTTCGATCGCCGCCAGATAACGCAGGCGCTGACGCCACTCGCCAAAGCTCATGCCCAGCTCGCGGACAAACTGCCGCGCCAGCGTGCGCTCGCTGACATGCACCTGCGCGGCCCAATGCGCCAAGGGCTGATTGTCGCCCGGCGCGGCCTGCAAGGTTTCCAGAATCGTCAGCAGCCCGGGACTGCTCGCATACGGCAGGTAACATTCCTGCACCGGCGCCTGTTGCAGTTGATCGACCAGCACCTGGGCCAGACGCTGGTCGGCCGAATGTTCGGGGATCTTCACATCGCGGGCGGCAAAGTCCTTGAGGATCGCCTTGAGAATGTCGCTGATTGCCAACGTGCAGGCGCGCGCCGGCAAGCGCGCGCAGACATCGGGATCAAGGCACACCGCGCGGTAGTTGACCGGTTGATGACTGTAGAAACTGTGCTCGACCTCGGGCGGCACCCACACCGCGTATTGCGGCGGCGACATGAAGCGACTGCCGTCGACATCCATGTGCAGCACGCCGTGGGCCGCGTACTCCAGCGTTCCCCAAGGATGCCGATGGGGGGCGGCATATTCGTGGGCATTGAAATCGGCATAGCGGAAGTACACCGCTGACGGCAATTGGCTGAATTCGAGCAAGTCGATGTGTTTACTGTTCATGCTGTCCGGATGCAGGCGCAGGTTGTCTGGTTCGCAGTATAGGCCTGCATCCAGACAGGGGATAATCGCGCTTCATCAATGTAGGTTTTGTCCCATGCAATACGCTTTTCCCCTGCTGGCGATTTTCATCTGGGCCGGCAATACCGTGATCAACAAACTGGCGGTCGGGGCGATCTTCCCCGCCGAGATCGGTTTCTATCGCTGGCTGCTGGCCGGGCTGCTGTTTACACCGTTCATGCTGCGCAAAGTCATCGCGCACTGGCCGCAGATTCGGCCGAACCTGGGGCGGATCTTCGTCCTCGGCGTGCTCGGCATGGCGGTGTATCAGAGCCTCGCCTACTTCGCCGCGACACAGACCACGGCCACCAACATGGGCATCATTCTCTCGCTGATGCCGTTGATGTCGCTGGCCATGGCGATCATCAGCCTCGGTCAGCGCCTGACGGCTGGCGCCCTGGTCGGCGCAGTGCTGTCGTTCGCTGGCGTGCTGGTGGTGGTGTCGGCCGGCAGCCTCGGTGCGCTGCTGCAACACGGGGTCAACATGGGTGACGCGATGATGCTGATCGCGACGCTGGCCTATGCGGTTTACAGCACGCTGTTGAAAAAATGGCAACTGCGCCTGCCACCGTTGGTGCTCCTGTACTTGCAGGTGCTGGTGGCGATTGTGGTGTTGTTTCCGTTGTTCGCGGTGTCGCCGAAGACCGGTTTGAATCTGCAGAACGTGCCGCTGGTGCTGTATGCGTGCCTGCTCGCTTCGATGGTCGCGCCGCTGGCGTGGATGCAGGCGGTGCAGCGGCTGGGGCCGAGCCGGACAACGTTGTTCTTCAATCTGCTGCCGCTGATTACCGCGATGATTGCCGCGGTGGTGCTGAGGGAGCAGTTGGCGATGTATCACCTGGTGGGCGGATTGCTGACCTTGGGTGGGGTGGTTGTGTCGGAGCGCTGGACCACAGTATTGGGCCGCAGGATCAGCGTCGCCTGATAAGGCCCCTTCGCGAGCAGGCTCGCTCCCACAGGTATCCGCATTTCAATGTGGGAGCGAGCTTACTCGCGAAGAACGATGACGCGGTTTGACTGTTAACACCCAGCCGCCTCCAGCCGCGCCGCATGCTCGACAAACAGCCGCACCGGATCCGCGCCCTTGCCCACCAGCCCCAGCGACTGATTGACGATGTCGAAATGATCCAGCGGATAGTCATCACCGATTACCGTGCCCAGATGCGAGCTGTAACGGCCGACCATGCCATCGCACTGCCCGCGCTCGCGAACGAAGGTCGTGGCGAACAGGCGGCAACTGCGATTGGTGCCGTCGAAAAGATTGCCACCACGATCGGTCTTGCCCGGTTGCAGCGTTCCTGACCAAGAGTAGTACCGTACACCGTTGACCTCTTCCGGGCCCTGCCCGCCCCAGGTTTGCGGCAACCCTTGTGGATACCGCTGATTGAACAAGGCAACGCCCGCCGTCGTCAGCGAGTGGTGGGAGGCGTGGATATCCACAGGCAATCTTGGCCCGTGATAACCGGTGTCGAGCATCGCCATGATCCAGCCGATCAAGCGCAACAATGCTTCGAGCAGACGCCCTTTGGCGGTGTTCGCCGGATAGTTTTTTTCCAGATGATCGGCCAGCTCCGAACCGTGATTCGGCCCGGCCACCGAGGTTACCGAGGCGACCAGATCGGGACGTTTCGCCGCTGCATAGCGCGCCGTCAGCGCGCCCTGGCTGTGACCGAACAGATTGACCTTCTGCGCCCCGCTCTCGCGGAGAATGTCCTCGATCCGCGCCAGCAACTGCTCACCGCGCACTTCGGTGGAGTTGAGCGGCGAAACCTGCACCGCGATCACCGTCGCACCACCACGGCGCAAGGCCTTGATGACGCCGAACCAGTACGGGTAAAGCACCAGCCGGACAAAGCCGAGCATGCCCGGCACCAGCACCAGTGGATAACGTGTCGACATGGGTTACATCCTTGTGCGCGGTAAGTGGAGGCCTGACGTGCAAGACGCCCGCCAAGCATCCACCGTGACGATGACAACTGAACGATGAGCCTACTTCAGCCCGCCACGATCCGCTCCACCGAAACCGGATTGACCAGCGTCAGGCCCTCCGGACATAGCAGTCTTCAGCAGTTCCTGCAGCGCGTCCGGCGTAAATCGCATAAAACTTTTCGCTTCGCTCAAGACTCACAACCTGGGTAGCGACCGCGTCTTCAGAACGTGGGCCCATCGGATTAGCCTCCAGGAGAATGAAATGAGTGACCTGCATTTGTCTGATGTTCAAACCCTGCGCGAACGCGCACGGCAACACGTGGAAAACGGCGCGGTCACCGAGACCTACAGTGCCAACCGTGAGGAGGTGCTGCGCTTGCTGAACGAGTCGCTGGCCACCGAACTGGTCTGCGTATTGCGCTACAAGCGCCACTACTTCATGGCCAACGGCCTGAAAGCCAACGTCGCCGCCGACGAATTCCTCGAGCATGCCAACCAGGAAGCCGAACACGCCGATCGCCTCGCTGAACGCATTGTGCAACTGGGCGGCGAGCCGGAGTTCAACCCTGACCTGCTGAGCAAGCTGTCCCACGCGCAGTACGTGGCCGGCAATTCGCTCAAGGAAATGGTTTACGAGGATCTGGTGGCCGAGCGTATCGCGATCGACAGCTACCGGGAAATCATCCAGTACATCGGAGACAAGGACCCGACCACCCGCCGTATCTTCGAAGACATCCTCGCCCAGGAAGAAGAGCACGCCGACGACATGGCGGACATCCTCAACGACCTGTAACCCTTAACAGCAAAAGATCGCAGCCTTCGGCAGCTCCTACACAAGGAACGCATTCCAAATGTAGGAGCTGCCGAAGGCTGCGATCTTTTGATCTGCCCTGCTTACTTGGTAGGTTTGACGGTCACCGG
The DNA here is from genome assembly GCF_001297215.1 of Pseudomonas sp. RIT-PI-o. NCBI lineage: Bacteria > Pseudomonadati > Pseudomonadota > Gammaproteobacteria > Pseudomonadales > Pseudomonadaceae > Pseudomonas > Pseudomonas sp. RIT-PI-o. The sequence continues at coordinate 137,849 of NZ_LHPA01000020.1, forward strand.
CGCCTTGCCCTGCTTCATCTGCCCCAGCAACGGCGCGCATTGATTCGCCCCCCCCCCGCCCGGCCCCCCCCGCCCCACCACCCCCGCCGCTGGTGCGGCGATCACGCCCAAGGCGACCATCCCCGCCCCACGCAGCATCAACGGTACGGCTTTGACGCCGGTATCCGGCTTGATGAACTTGCCGCGCACATACAGCGGCGAGCGCAGGGAGATCAGGCGCCAGCCCTTGGATTCAGGCGTCACGGTCAGATCGAGTTGCTCGGTGGCCATGTTTGCCGTGCCATCGATGTAGATGATTGCGTTCTCGGTATCGAAGACAAACAGCCGCGTGGTCGCCAGGCCGGTCTTGATATCGAAGTCCGCCGCCGCGCAATTGATCTTCACTTCCTTGTCGCCAAAGATCTTCCCGACCACGTAGTTACCGACATTGAGCCCGGCCAGTTCCATCAGCTCACGGCTGATCGCACCGTCGTTGATCAGCATCTTCAGATTGCCGTTGGCGCCGCCAAGCAGTTTCGCTACGGAGTTGCCACGGCCACTGATGTCGGCATCACCGTTGAGCTCGCCGAAACTGGTTTTCATCGGTTCGAAAGTCGGGAACAACTCTTTCAGCTTGAACTTGCGTGCGGTCAAACGCGCCCGGCCTTCCAGTGGTTCGGTACGACCATTGAGGCGAATCTGTGCATCCAGGGTGCCGCCAGCAACGCCGAAGCGCAGCGGTTCCAGGCTGAGCTCGCCATCGTTGAGTTTCACATGGGTATAGAGGTCGTTGAACGGCATCTTCTCGCTGTGGACGATACGTTTGCCGGTGAACTCGACATCGGCATCCATGGCGCGCCAGCGGTCGGTCTTGAACTCTTCTACCGGCAGAACCTTGTCCGCGGGTTGCTTGCTCGCACCGCCACGGGCTTTCTGTTCGGTGTTGGAGTCGGCGCCGATCAATGGCGCGAGGTCGGCGAACAGCAGTTGATTGGAGAGCAACGCACCGCTGAGTTTCGGCCGTGGCTGGCTGGCGATGTAGGTGAGGTCGCCGTGGATGTCGCTGTCGCCGATCTTGCCGTTGAATTTCTCGTAAGTGAATCTCGCCCCGGCCTCGTCGTGCAGCTTGGCGATCAGGTGGCCGTCGGTGGAATACGGTGGCGTGTCCGGCAGGGTTACGCCGGTCAGCGGATAGAGATTGCCAAGGCTATCGCCGGCGAGCTTCAGGCGCAGGTCGAGGGCGCCGAGGTTGAGCGGGTCGGTGAGGGTACCGGCCAGCTCGATACGGGTGTCGCCAATCTTCGCCTGGGCCTGCAACGGGAACGGTTTGCTCGCGTCCTGCAAAGCCAACAGTCCGCCGATCTTGCCCTGCCCGGTGAGATTCTGCGCGTGGTACTGGCCTTTGACCTTGAGCGCAAAAGCGTAGTCCTGCGGTGCGCCGCCCTTGTCCTGAGCGGTTTTCGCCGCTTTGTCGCCGACGATTTCGCTGAAGGGGATCGGCTTGCCGAGCGGGTCGATCAACACGTCGAGATTGGTTTTCAGGGTCTGATCGTCGAGGGTCACGTGGCCCTTATCGAAGCCGATCGCGCCGATGTCGACCACCCAGTTCGATGGCTCGGCGTTCGGGTCCTTGGGGTCGAATTTGAAGGTCCAGTTGGCGCGGCCATCGGCCAGACGTTGCAGCTCGGCATTCGGCTCGGTCAGGTCGATGCGCGGAATCACCACGCGCTGGGCCAGCAGGGCGAGCGGCGAAATGCGCAGCTCGACGCGTTTCAGCGTGACCATCTGCGGCTGCTTCGACCAGTCCGGATTGCCCAGGCTGAGATCCTCGGCGACCACGTGCGGCCACGGCACCCAGGCACGCCAGCCGCCCTCTTCCGACTCGCGCTGCCAGATCACCGCGAGGTTGCCATTGATAGCAAACGCCCGGTGCAGTTCTTCCGAGACTTTGGCGTTGATGGTGGGTTTGATCCGGTTCCAGTCGAAGAACACGATGATCAGAATCAAGGCTGCCACTAGCAGCACGAGGATAGCGAAGGTCCAGCTGAAGATTTTTCCAGTGCGCGTCATGCACAAAGCTCCTGATCACGACTGCACGCCGATTACCCGACGCACAGCTGAAACGGCAGACCGAAGCGGCCCCTATGCAGTCTGTGACTGGAGAAAGGCCCGCAGGTTTAATCGAAAGGCAGTTTAAGCCATAAAAAGCGCAGCAAATCTGACCGATCGGTCGAGCAGTGTTACCGCGACCCGCACTTTTACGAGGCGCGAGTGAGTCGAAAATACCCACGACGGTGCAAAACCGCCGCCCGCAAAGGCCCGTGCTAGAGCCTTCGCGTGGAACAATCAATTCTGTTGATTATTACCATTGCGTTTATGAACTTTTATATCGACTTATCGAGAGTAGCATTGCCCTCGTACCCACTTTATCGCCCTCCCAAGGAGCCACTATCATGAAACGCCAATTACTGCTCAGCCTTACCCTGTCGATGCTAGCCAGCACTGCTTTCGCCCTGCCCGCTGCCGATCAGGCCACTCCGCAAATCAAATCGAGCCACTCGGTGTTTAGCCAGACCGTAGCTTCCGACGGTTCCGAGCGCACTCCACAAGGTCAGACCCTGGCTGAAAACGGCCGCAACCGCCTCGCACAAAAAGGCCTGGTTCAAGACGGCGCGGATCGCACCCCACAAGGCCAGGCCCTGGCTGAAAACGGTCGCAATCGCCTCGAAGAAAAAGGGCTGGTGCAAGACGGTTCGGATCGCACGCCTCAAGGTCAGATCCTCGCCTCCGACGGCACCGAGCGCACCCCACAAGGCCAGACCCTGGCTTCCGATGGTTCCGAGCGCACTCCACAGGGCCAGACCCTGGCTGATGACGGCTTCGATAAAACCCCACTGGGTCAAGCCCTCGCTGAAGGCGGTGGTGACCGTGTGATCGAACGCAACAGCAAACTGAGCTGAGCCCATGACGGCCCGGCAAAAAAGCCCAATCAGCGGATTGGGCTTTTGACTTTTCAGCTTCTGTAAATTCCTCGCTGCACGACTCCCCGTTCGACGCCGACAAAGCCGATTTGCTAGAGTGCGGCGCTTGTCCTGCCGAAGAACACACCCTGCGATGCTGCCCCGCGCCGAACAGAAACAACAGACCCGCAACGCCTTGATGGCCGCGGCCCGCCACCTGAGGGAAGGCGGCCGGGGATGCGGCAGCCGGAGCCTGCGCGAAGTGAGCAAGACCGCCGGCATCGTGCCCACTGGGTTCTATCGTCACTTTGCCGACATGGACGAGTTGGGGCTGGTGCTGGTCAGCGAAGTCGGCCAGACCTTCCGCGAGACCATCCGCCTGGTGCGGCACAATGAATTCGTCATGGGCGGCATCATCGATGCGTCGGTGCGCATCTTCCTTGATGTGGTCAACGCCAACCGCTCGCAATTCCTGTTTCTCGCCCGCGAACAGTATGGCGGCTCGCTGCCGGTACGGCAGGCAATCGGACGCTTGCGCGAAAACATCAGCGCCGACCTCGCGGCGGACCTGGCGCTGATGCCCAAACTGCAACATCTGGATCTGGCGGGTCTGAGCGTGATGGCCGACCTGATCGTCAAATCAGTCTTCGCCACCCTCCCCGACATCATCGACCCACCGGCCGAAGCCTTGCCGGAGCACCTGACGCCGCAGGCGAAGATCACCCAACAGTTGCGCTTCATCTTCATCGGCCTCAAGCACTGGCAAGGGCTGGGCAGTACCGAATAACTCCCCCCTACCGCGACAACACATATCCCCTGTAGGAGTGAGCCTGCTCGCGATAGCGGTTTAACAGTCAGATATTTACTGACTGATCCACCGTCATCGCGAGCAGGCTCACTCCTACAAGGGTGCACCGCGACAGCCTCGATTTGGTGCATGACAAATTCTTCATGCACCAAAACCTTCCAGAATCCCCGCACCTGTTGAAAGATCGGATGCGCGCCGACAGCTATTTCCTACATCTCGTGCGATTGGCGCGGCCCTTGCTCTAGCCCAATCAACGTTCATTGCTGGAAGCTTTCCGATGCTGGTGATTCATCGCAGAATCGACCCTCAACCCGTCTGGGCCGCCGAGTTGCACCTGACCTTCGAAGCGCGCAGCAAAAGCCGTTTGCGCTGTTTCAGTGCCGAAGGCGAAGACGTCGGGTTGTTTTTGGAGCGCGGCCAGCCACCGCTGCATGACGGCGAATGCCTGCAGGCCGAAGACGGCCGCGTCGTGCGCGTCTGCGCCCGTCCCGAACAACTGCTCCATGTCACCTGCGCCAATGCGTTCGAACTGACGCGCGCGGCCTATCACCTCGGCAACCGCCATGTCGCCCTGCAGGTCGGCGATGGCTGGCTGCGCCTGCTCGACGATTACGTGCTCAAGGCCATGCTCGAACAGCTCGGCGCACAAGTCGAAGCCATCGAAGCGCCGTTCCAGCCGGAGCACGGCGCCTACGGCGGCGGCCATCATCATTCCCGCCACGGTGACGAGGACTTCAACTACGCGCCGAAACTCCATCAGTTCGGCGTGCGCCTGTGAATCCGGCCTGGGCGCTGCTGCGTCTGGCCAGTCCGCAATTGCCGATTGGCGGCTACAGCTATTCCCAGGGTCTGGAAATGGCGGTGGACAACGGCCGGGTTAACAACCCGGACAGCGCCCGACGCTGGATCAGTGATCAATTGCTGCTGAATCTCGCACGCTTCGAAGCGCCGCTGCTGTTGGCGCATTGCCGGGCGGCGGCGGACGAAAACTGGGCCGACCTGCAGCTGCTTTGCGAAAACCATCGTGCCAGCCGCGAAACCCGCGAACTGCATCTGGAGAGCCGACAGATGGGCTACTCCTTGCAGCAGTTGTTGAACGGTTTGCCGGAACTCGACGCGTCCGCCCGCGATTTTCTTGCACAGATCACAGAACCGCATCTGGCCCTGTGCTGGGCACTGGCCGCGCGCGCCTGGGGCATCAGCCCCCAGGACGCACTTGCCGCGTGGCTGTGGAGCTGGCTGGAAAACCAGCTCGCGGTATTGATGAAGACCTTGCCGCTGGGCCAGCAAGCCGCCCAGCGCCTGACCAGCGAGCTGCTGCCGCTGCTGCAACAGGCGCAGCACGACGCAAGCCAAATCAACCCCGAACACATCGGCAGCGCCGCTTTCGGTCTGTCCCTGGCCTGCATGGCCCATGAACGCCAGTACAGCCGTCTCTTCCGCTCTTAGGCCTGTTTATTTTGGAGAATGAAATGCAAACACAACCTCTGCGCGTCGGCATCGGCGGCCCGGTCGGTTCCGGCAAGACTGCGCTGACTTTGGCCCTGTGCCTGGCCCTGCGCGAGCGCTACAACCTCGCCGTGGTCACCAACGATATATACACCCGCGAAGACGCCGATTTCCTGGTGCGCAACGAGGCCCTCGCGCCGGAGCGGATCATCGGCGTGGAAACCGGCGGTTGCCCGCACACCGCAATCCGCGAAGACGCTTCGATCAACCTTGAAGCGGTCGACCAACTGAACCGACGCTTTCCTGGGCTGGATCTGATTCTGGTCGAGTCCGGCGGCGACAACCTCTCGGCGACCTTCAGCCCTGAGCTCTCCGACCTCACCATCTACGTGATCGACGTTTCCGCCGGCGACAAGCTGCCGCGCAAGGGCGGCCCGGGGATCTGCAAGTCCGACCTGCTGGTGATCAACAAGATCGACCTGGCTCCGCTGGTGGGCGCCTCGCTGGAAATGATGGACAGCGACACCAAACGCATGCGCAACGGCAAGCCGTTCGTGTTCAGCAACCAGAAAACCGGTCAGGGCCTTGAAGAAATCATCGCCTTCATCGAACGCCAAGGCCTGCTGACCGCCGCCTGATTCACTTATCAACAAGGAAGCTTATCCATGACATTCAAACGCATTCTTGGCGCCGTGGCGCTGCTGCTGACACCGGCGCTGGCCTTCGCTCACCCGGGGCATGGCGACAGTGGCCTGGTCGCGGGCATCAGCCACCCGATCGGCGGTCTCGACCACTTGCTGGCAATGCTCGCCGTCGGTTTGTGGGCGGCGCAGCAACAAGGCGCGGCGCGCTGGGCGCTGCCGTGCACCTTTGTCGGCACCATGCTGCTGGGCGGCCTGCTCGGTTTTGAAGGGCTGGAGTTGCCAGCGCTGGAAAGCGGGATTGCCGCGTCGGTACTGGCGCTGGGCCTGGCCGTGGCACTGGCGGTGCGTCCACCGCTGGTGATGGCGGTGGCAGCGACGGCGCTGTTTGCGCTGTTCCATGGCGTGGCGCATGGGCTGGAGTTGCCGGAGATGAGCAGCCCGTGGGCGTATGCGACCGGGTTTGTCGCGGCGACGGCGGTGTTGCATGCGCTCGGCTATGGCGTGGTGCGGGTTCTTCCGCAGGCAGCGGCACCGCTTGTGCGACTGGCGGGTGCGGCTTCGGCGGCGACCGGGGTCTGGTTGTTGGCAGGATGATTGTTTAGCGCCTGCACTGGTCTCTTCGCGAGCAGGCTCGCTCCCACAGGTTTTATGTACGCTGCAAATCCACTGTGGGAGCGAGCCTGCTCGCGAAGACGGCCTGACAGACACCGCATCTCTCAAGCAGTGCTCTCTGCTACCATGTCGCGCAATCGCCCCAGCCCGTGACGACATCCGCTCATGCCCCACGCTTCCCGCTCCACCACCCTGCCCGAATTGACCGCCCTGTTTGCCGAGGTGCAGAAGCATTTTCTGCATGTCATCGTGCCGCTGTGGCAAGGCCCGGGCTGGAATGCCGACATGGCGTTGCCCTATGAGGCGCTGGACGCCGCGCATCAAGCGTTGCCGGCGCAACGTTATCGGGCGATGGCCTGCGCACGGCAGCTGTACCTGTTCTCCAGCCTGATCGGGGTTGTGGATAACGCCGAAGCACGGGCGGCGGCGCTGTTCCGTTCCTTGCAACGGCACTTCCATGACGCTGAGCATGGCGGCTGGTTCTACAGCATCGACGCCCAGGGCAAGCCGCTGGATCAGCGCAAGGATCTCTACACCCACGCTTTCATTCTGTTTGCCTGCGCGCATTACTGGCACAAGTCCGGCGATTCGCTGGCCGAGTCGACATTGAACGCCGCGCTGGAAATCATCGGCCGCCGTTTCGCCACCGGTGACGGCTTGTACGAAGCCTGCCTTGAGCGTGACTGGATCACCTTGCAGACCGGCCCGTTGCAAAATCCGCTGATGCATTTGGCTGAAGCCTTTCTGGCCACCCTTGCGGTGCGCGAAGATCCGCAGACGCAGAAAGCCCTGCTTGAGTTATGCACAGCCATGCACAAGCAATTCGTCGATCCGCAACATGGCGTGTTGATGGAGAAGCCGCTGGGCGCTGTGGATAACTGGTACGAGCCGGGGCATCAGTTCGAATGGTATTTCCTGCTCGAATCGTCGCCGCTGTTGCGCGATTCCAAACTGCATCGGGCATTGGATCGGGCGTTTGCCTTTACCGAACAGTATGGCGTGCTGGAGTCTTGCGGCGCCGTGCGGGCGATGCTTGATCTGGAAAGCAATGGCCGACCAAGGGATTCGACCCAGCGTATCTGGGCTCAGGCCGAATACCTGCGCGCACTGACGTTGCGCAAGGATAGCGGAGCGGCGGTGCTGCGCCAGTTGCAGGCGTTGCAGCAACGGTTTCTACACGCCGGTGGGTGGCACGAGTGCCGGGATGAAAACGGCGAAGTCAGCCGCAAGGACATGCCTTCGACCACGCCTTATCATTTGGCGACCTGCTATCAGGGTTTGGCTGCGTATCTTCGCTGACTGAACGATTGCCTTCGCGAGCAGGCTCGCTCCCACAGTTTGAAATGCATTCACCTGTGGGAGTGAGCCTGCTCGCGATCAGCCATTACGCGGTGCTCAGGCAATCCACTTCTTGTCCCCGGTGAAACTGATGGTCAGCCACCGCGCCGCATCCGGCTTGCCCAACTGCGCGGAAATCTGCTCACGCAACGCGTCCAGCTGCGCGACATTGCGCAACGGATAAGCCGCCGGCAGCACCACATGAATTTCGATGAACCGCGCCCGACCGTGCTTTTGTACGTAGGACACGTAATCGTCGAAACCATGCTCGACCTTCGCCACCTCCATCACCTGCCGTACCTGCTCATCCAGCGTGTCCGGGGCGATACCCAGCACATCACGCAACGCCGGGCCGAGGATCTTCAACGCCGGGGGCAGCATGCTCAGCGCAAGTACGATAAGGATCAGCGGGTCGACATACACCGCCCACTCGCCATAACCCTGGGACTTGAGCAGCAGCGCGGCGAGGAAACTGATCAACAAGCCCACCGAGAGCATCGCATCGACCAGCCAACTGATGTTGTCGAACTGGATCAGGCTGGATTTGAGCGTGCGATTACGCCGGCGCACGTAGAAGAAATAAGCGAACTCGACGACGGTGAACACCGCCGCGTAGACGATCACCAGACCCAGCTCGATATCGCGACCACCGTTGATGATGCCGAACACGCCATTGAGAAATGCATAGATGGCGATCAGCAGCAGGAAGCTGCCTTCAATCAGCAGCACCATCGGCTCCAGATGCCAGAAGCCGAACTGGAAACGCTGATTGCTTTGCTTGGCGATCAACCGGGCGGTGATCAGCATCAGGATTTTGATAAACGTTGCGATCAGCGAGAAAAATCCATCGAACAGGATGGAGTGCGACCCTGAAACAAAACCGGTGACGACCCCGGCAATCGACACCGCCAGCATCAGCAGCGTCGATTGTTTGAGCAGTGCCTGCTCACCTCGGTTACTCACTTGAACTCCTCATGAAACCTTGCACACCGCGGGGTGCGGCGGGCTGGCTGAGTGCGGAGTTTAGCTTATCGTCGATTTACACCCGACTTTGTGGCGAGGGAGCTTGCTCGCGCTGGGGTGCGAAGCGCCCCCCTGTTTCAGCAAAAAAGCAGGGGCCTGCTGCGCAGTCCAGCGGGAGCAAGCTCCCTCGCCACAGGATCAGGTATCAAGCCTTGTTACGCTCAATGGCAAACCCGGCCCAGGTCTGACTCACCGGCATCAGCTCCAGGCTGTTGATGTTGATGTGCGCCGGGGTGTTCATCACCCAGAAAATCGTCTCGGCGATGTCCTGCGGCTGGATCGGCTCGGCGCCGGCGTAAGTGGCGTTGTAGCGTTCCTGGTCGCCGGCGAAACGTACCAGCGAGAACTCGCTTTCGCACAGGCCGGGTTCGATGTTGCTCACGCGCACGCCCGTGCCCTGCAAATCGCAACGCAGGTTCAGCGAGAACTGTTTGACGAAGGCTTTGGTCGCGCCATACACGTGGCTGCCCGGGTACGGGTAGTTGCCGGCAATGGAACCGAGGTTGACGATACCGGCGCCACGGCCGTGGGCGATCAGGCGTGGCAGCAGCAGGCGGGTGGCGTACATCAGGCCTTTGACATTGGTGTCGACCATGGTGTCCCAATCGTCCAGGTCGCACTTGGGCGCCGGATCGACACCAAGCGCCAGGCCGGCGTTGTTGATCAGGCCACGGAGTCTGGCGAACGACGGCGGCAGGTTGGCGATCGCCTCTTCCATCGCCTTGCGATCACGCACATCGAGGACCAGACCGTGCACTTCGGTCTGCTTCGACAGCTCGCTGCAGAGGGCGTTGAGGCGTTCTTCACGACGGCCGGTCAGCACCAGTTTCCAGCCTGCATCGGCAAAACGGCGGGCACAGGCTTCACCAAAACCGGACGTCGCGCCGGTGATAAACAGGGTGTCGGACATCGTGTTCTCCTTGCTTCGGCCGCCACGGCAGCCCTTGGAATAGAAAATCAGCAGGCAGCATGCCCGCCCTCGCGGATACGGGCAACACCTGCCGCCTGTACAAAAATCAACCAGATGCACCAAGTCCGCAGCCTGCGTGGCTTCCAGCCATGTGCACGCACGTTATCCACAGTCTGCTCCACAGTTTCCGGGGGCAAGTAGAAACGCGCAAAGCCGCGCTGCACAAGGCTTTGCGGGCGAAATCGAAAGTTTTTTGCTTGACCCTGAGTGACCGGATGTGCGGGACAGGGCATTTTGCACGACGGACGGTACAACCGCGTGATTGCGCGAGGCCAGCAATTACGGCCTTCAGCGAGGTCTTTCCAGAGTTTAGTCACAGACTTATCCACAGGCCGAGGCACACGAAATCGTGTGTGCTACCAACGCTATAAAAAGGTTGACAATGGCACCCCGCGCTTGCTTGAAATTGCCTGATCAAAAAACAACCACGAGCTTGAAAGCCACGGATTACAAGGGCTGCAACCATATACACCCACGTTATGCACAGCCAGCTCCACAGCAATCGGGGACAAGTCAAAACTGTGGAAAAACAGCCATTTGCAGCGTCTATATGTCGCGCTTTGGCAGCTTGGGGAATTTGTTTTCCACAATTCTGAAAGTTGTGCAATTCCAATGTAGGAGTGAGCCTGCTCGCGATCGCGGTTATTCAGCAACATCTACAGGACTGACACACCGCTATCGCGAGCAGGCTCACTCCTACAGGGGGAGGTGGTGAGTTGGGGGGATAAAAAAACCCCGGGACTGTCGTCGCCGGGGCTGTGTATAACCGCGAGAAGAATCAGTGCCCGCCCAGATAGGCGTTACGCACCTCCTCATTCACCAACAGGTCTTTGCCTGTGCCGGTCAGACGGATCTCGCCGTTGACCATCACATACGCCCGGTCCGACAGCTTCAGCGCATGGTTGGCGTTTTGCTCGACGAGAAAAATGGTCATCCCGGTTTTCGCCAGTTCACGCAGGGTGGCAAAAATCTGCTTCACCACGATCGGTGCCAGGCCCAGGCTCGGTTCATCGAGCAGCAACAATTTCGGCCGGCTCATCAGCGCACGGGCGATGGCGAGCATCTGCTGCTCACCGCCCGACATGGTCATCGCGCGCTGATTGCGTCGTTCTTCAAGCCGTGGGAACAGCTCGAACATGCGCTGCATGTCCTCTTTGGCGTACTTGTCGCCAATCGGGATGGTGCCCATCAGCAGGTTTTCCTCGACGGTCATGTCGGGGAACACCCGCCGTCCTTCCGGCGACTGCGCGATGCCGTTGGAGGCGATGTAATGCGAGGACTTGTGGGTAATGTCGACGCCTTGATAAAGAATCTGCCCGCCCGCCGCTCTGGGCTGACCGAAGATCGACATCAGCAGGGTCGACTTGCCGGCGCCGTTGGAGCCGATCAGGCTGACGGTCTCGCCTTCGTTGATCTGCAGCGAAACGCCTTTGAGCGCCTGGATCGGGCCGTAGAACACGTCCAGATTGCGCAATTCGAGGATCGGTTGGCTCATACCAGCTCCTCTTCGTCGGCGCCCAGGTAGGCTGCAATCACTTTCGGATCGCTGCGGATCGCTTCCGGTCCGCCTTCGGCGATAACGATGCCGTGGTCGAGGACCACGATGTGATCGGAAATGCTCATGACCATGCCCATGTCGTGTTCGATCAGCACCACGGTCAGATCGTGCTCGTCGCGCAGCAGCCGGATCATCGCGCTCAGCGCTTCGGTTTCCTGAGGGTTGAGGCCGGCGGCCGGTTCGTCGAGGCAGATGATCTGCGGCCGCGTGCACATGGCCCGAGCGATCTCCAGACGGCGTTGTTGGCCGTACGACAGCTCACCGGCGAGACGGTTGGCGCAGTCGACCAGATCGACCACTTCCAGCCAGTAGAAGGCGACATCCAGCGCTTCGCTCTCAGCCTTGCGATAGCCCTTGGTGTTGAGGATGCCGGCGAGCATGTTGCGGTTGACCCACATGTGCTGCGCCACCAGCAGGTTTTCCAGCACCGACATTTCCTTGAACAGGCGAATGTTCTGGAACGTCCGGGCCAGACCTGCACGGTTCACCAGGTGAGTCCCGCCGAACATTTTGTAGTACATGCGGCTGAGGAAGGATTTCGGCGAGACGAAATCGGTCGCTTTGAACGACTCGCCCAGCAGCTGGATGACGTTGGTCTGCTGGCCGCGCACGTTGAGTTCGATCTTGCCGCCAGAGGCCTTGTAGAACCCGGTCAGGCAGTTGAACACCGTGGTCTTGCCAGCGCCGTTGGGGCCGATCAGGGCGAAGATCGAATTGCGTTTGACCTTCAGGCTGACATCGCTCAAAGCCTTGATGCCACCGAAATGCATCATCAGTTTTTCAACAGAGAGTACGACTTCACTCATGGCGCAGTCCTCTCGTAGTGAATGGCACCTTTGCGTGGTTTGACCCCGGTGCGGCTGATGCGGATCAGCCCGCGTGGTCGCCAGATCATCATCAACACCATCAGGATGCCGAACAGCAGCACTCGATACTCAGCGAAACCGCGCAGCAGTTCCGGGGCGACGGTGAGTACGAACGCAGCGATGACTACGCCGATGGTCGAGCCCATGCCGCCGAGCACGACGATGGCGAGGATCAGCGCCGATTCGAAGAAGGTGAACGAGGTCGGGTTGACGAAGCCTTGATAGGTGGCGAAGAACACCCCGGCCAGACCCGCCGTCGATGCACCGATGGTGAACGCCGAGAGCTTGACCAGCACGTGGTTGAGGCCCATCGAGCGGCAGGCGATTTCATCTTCACGCAGGGCTTCCCAGGCGCGACCAACCGGCATTTTCACCAGACGATGCTTGACGTACAGCACCGCCAGTACCACCAGGAACAACACCGCGTAGATGAAGTAATACTTCACGTCCGGGTTGTAGGTCAGGCCGAAGAACTCGTGAAACGGTACCCCGCCATCCTTCGCGCGCTTGCCGAATTCCAGACCGAAGAACGTTGGCAGTGGCGCTGGCATGCCGTTTGGGCCACCGGTCAGGGACAGCCAGTTGTTCAGCACCAGACGAATGATTTCACCGAAGCCCAGGGTCACGATCGCCAGATAGTCACCGTGCAGACGCAGCACCGGGAAACCCAGAATGCAACCGGCCAGGCCTGCGGTGATCGCCGCCAATGGCAGCACGGTCCAGAAACCCAGCCCCAGATACTGGTAGCCCAGCGCCAGACCGTAGGCACCGATGGCGTAAAACGCCACGTAGCCGAGATCGAGCAGACCGGCCAGACCGACCACGATGTTCAGCCCCAGCCCCAGCAGCACGTAGATCAAACCGAGGATGACCACGCCAAGCAGGTAGGAGTTGGAAACAAACGGCACGATGATCGCCAGCACAATGATCAACGGAATGATCCAGCGCAGCCGCGATTTGTAATCCGCCGGCAGCACGTGCACGCCGGAACCGGTGCTCTCGAATCCGTCGAGGATCTTCAGGCCCTTGGGCGTCTGCAGGAACAGGCTGAGGGCAAAACGCCCGGCCATGACGATGGCAATGATCCACGCCACGCGGGTTGCTTCGAGATTGAAGCTGTAGCCGTCGAGGACCACGCCGACAATCGGCCCGAACACGATCAGCGCAATCAGGCCGGCAAGAATCGCCTCGACCAGACTTTTTTTGATATCGATGGATTTTTCAGTGGTTGCAGACATCGCTTACACCTTCGACACAAGAGGACGGCCCAACAGGCCCTGCGGCCGGAAGACCAGTACGAGGACGAGCAGCGAGAAACTGAACACGTCTTTGTAGTCGGAGTTGACCAGACCGGAGAACAGCGACTCGGAGATGCCGAGGATGATCCCGCCGAGCATGGCGCCGGGCAGTGAGCCGATGCCGCCAAGTACCGCTGCGGTGAACGCTTTGATGCCGATGATGAAGCCGGCATAGAAGTCGAACGTGCCGTAGTTCATGGTGATCAGCACACCAGCGAGTGCCGCCATGGCTGCACCGATGATGAACACGTAGGAAATCACCCGGTCGGTGTTGATCCCCAGAATCGAGGCCATCTTGCGGTCTTGCTGGGTCGCGCGGCACATGCGGCCGAGCTTGGTGTATTTGATGACGTAGGTCAGCAGCCCCATGCCGACGAATGCGGCGATCAGGATGAAGACTTTGGTGTAGGTCAGTTGCACGAAGCCGCTACCGACTTCAACACGCCAGGCACCGGTCAGCAGCGTAGGCACGCCCTGTTGTTTGGCGCCCTGAGCGATCTGTGCGTAGTTCTGCAGAATCAGCGAAATACCGATGGCGCTGATCAGCGGCGCCAGGCGGGTCGAGTTGCGCAGGGGTTTGTAGGCGACACGCTCGATGACCCAGCCATACACCGCCGTGACGACGATGGTGAAGATCAGCGTGCCGAGCATCAGCAGCGGGAAGGATTCGATACCGAAGTAAGCCAGCAGAGCCAGACTGATTGCCGCCAGGTAAGCGGAAATCATGTAAACCTCGCCGTGGGCGAAGTTGATCATGCCGATGATGCCGTAGACCATTGTGTAGCCGATGGCGATCAGGCCATAGACCGACCCGAGGGTCAGGCCATTGACCAGTTGCTGCAGGAAAATACCATCCATAACGCAATCTCACGCAGTGAGAACCTGCGCACCAATGGCGCGCGGTTCTTCTAGGAAAAATACAGATGTACGTCGGAGCAATGTCGGAGCGTGACCATCGGACCACCACCGGCCCCTGTAGGCCTTCGCCTGCTCGCGATGACGGACTGACAGGCAACACATGTGTTGAATGTTCAACCGCTATCGCGAGCAGGCTCACTCCTACAAGAAAACCGTGGTGATCAGATGATCGCTTCAGCCCTTACTTCTGCTTTTCCAGCTGGTGGTATTTGCCGTCCTTGTCCCACTGGTAAACCACGTAGTCGGAGACTTTCAGGTCGCCCTTGGAATCCCAGGTCTTCTCGCCCATCACGGTTTTCACCGGATTTTTCTTCAACCAGGCTGCAGCCTCTTCGCCCTTGTTGGACTTGGCGCCGTTGAACGCGGCAGCCAGGGTCTGAACCGAGGCATAGGCGTACAGGGTGTAGCCCTCAGGCTCGGTGCCGGCCTTGCGGAATGCGTCCACTACGGTCTTGCTTTCAGGCAGCAGGCGCGGATCGGCGCCGAAGGTCATCAGCACGCCATCGGTGAATTGCGGGCCGCCGGCGGTGGTCACCAGCTCGTCGGTCACGATGCCGTCGTCGGACATGAACTTGACGTCTTTCAGGCCTTGTTCACGCAGCTGACGAACCAGTGGACCGGCCTCCGGGTGCAGGCCGCCGAAGTAGACGACATCGGCGCCGGCGCCACGGATCTTGGTCACGATGGTGCTGAAGTCTTTCTCGCCACGGGTCAGGCCTTCGTACAGCACAGGCTTGACGCCGCGTTTTTCCAGTTGCGCCTTGGTGGCGTCCGCCAGGCCTTGGCCGTAGGTGTCCTTGTCGTGCAGGACAACGACTTTCTTGCCCTTGAGGATGTCGACGATGTAGTCGCCGGCAACGATGCCTTGTTGGTCATCACGTCCGCACATACGGAACATGGCGCTCAGGCCACGCTCGGTGACCTGCGGGTTGGTCGAGCCCGGAGTGATCGCAATGATCCCGGCTTCGTCGTAGATCTCCGACGCTGGAATGGTCGACGAAGAGCAGAAGTGACCGACCACGCCGGCGACTTTCTGGTTGGTGAGGTCCTTGGCGACCGTCACCGCCTGCTTCGGTTCGCAGGCATCATCGCCTTTGACCAGGACGATTTTCTCGCCGTTCACGCCGCCCGCCGCGTTGACCGCATCGGCCGCCGCCTGTGCACCCTTCATGTACTGCTCGCCGAATGCCGCGTTGGCACCGGTCATCGGACCCGCTACACCGATCTTGATATCAGCTTGAGCAAACGCAGAAACACCCAGCGCAGTAGCCACTGCGAGGGCCAGAAAGCCTTTCTTGTAAAACGTCTGGGACATGAGGTGGTGCTCCAAGGTTTTTTTTAGTTGGCACTGCGACTTCACTTCACTCAAAGCGCAGAGCAAGGCCCGTGCCATCGGTTTTTTATTCTTCAAAAAGTCGCTGCGTTGTTGTTATTTCGACTGTTTCGTTCCCATTTTCATTGGGCGTGCAACCGTCTAAACCGCGGAAGGTGAAACCGTTTGTTTTTTCAGGCGCAACCCGCGCGCGCCATCATTGCAACCGCAGCGGCAAACGACGTGCAACCCGCCTGTAACAGCCCGCGTCACCGAACTGCACACTGCTGGTGCGCAACTGCTACAACCCGCACCATTACAGGCTAGTCGCTGGCTGCAAAAGCGCTGCGTCCGGCAACAAATTTCAACACTCAAATAACGATGCGCAGGCACTGGCCCGCGTGATACAGGGAAAACCCGGCCTCGTACAGGCAACTGCGCAGCCCCGCACCCGCCAAGGGCTGCATCGGTGCGAAGGGAATCGGCAGTGCCTGTGCATCGCCGTGGCACAGGTAATCGGCGAAGGCTTTGCCGACTACGGTGCCGGTGGTCACGCCGCGACCGTTATAACCGGTGACGGCCACCAGTCCCGGCGCCGGCTCGAACAGGCGCATCAGGTGATCAGGCGTAAAAGCAATGCGCCCGGTCCAGGTGCATTCCCACTCGACCGGCTTCAGATTGGGGAAGTAATGCTGCTGGACCCGATCAGCCCAGGCTTTGAGAAACCACGTCGGTTTCTGGTTGCCATTACCGAGGCTGCCGAGCAGCAGACGTCCGTCCTTGTCGCGGCGAATACTGCTCAGCACCTGGCGGGTGTCCCACGAGCCCTGCCCGCCCGGAAGAATCGCCTGCGCGGCGTCTTCGGTGAGCGGCACCGAGGCGACCTGATAGTAATAACCGGGAAAGAAATTGCGTTTGAGCTCGGTCCAGTCGCCTTCGGTGTAGGCATTGGAGGCTATGACCACTTGCTCGGCGAGCACCGCACCCTGGGCGGTCTGCACTGACCATTTCTGCCCGATGCGTTCGAGGCGAGTCACTGGTGAATGATCGAACATCTGCCCGCCGAGCCCCAGCACCGCGTTGGCCAACCCGGTGACATAGGCCATCGGATTAAGCGTGCCGGCGCGACGATCAAGCAGCGCAGCGGCGATTTTCTGCGTACCGGTGGCTTGCTCGCAGGCTTTGCCGGTCAGCAACTCGACCGGCGCGCCACGGCGTTTCCATTGCTGCTCGCGACTGCGCAGGTCAGCCTCGCCCTTGGCGTTATGCGCCATGTGCAAAGTGCCTTCGCGACGCAACTGGCAATCGATGTGGTATTTATCCACAAGGCTGAACACCAGCGCCGGCGCCGCCCCGAGCATGCGGTTGAGCTGGCTGCCGACCGCCTCGCCGAAACCGGCCTCGATCTCGTCCGGGGGAATCCACATGCCGGCATTGACCAGCCCGACGTTGCGCCCGGAGCCGCCGTGCCCTGCGCGATGAGCCTCCAGCACGCAGACGCTTTTGCCCTTTTCCAACAGATGCAGCGCCGCCGACAACCCGGTGAATCCGGCGCCGATCACGCAGACATCGACCTTGACCTCACCCCTGAGCGCCGAATGATCCGGACGTTGTGGCGTGAGCTTTTCCCACAGACATTCTTCCCGTAACGGCATTGCCAGACTCCAACAGAAACCCAACAAACACACTGCAGATCCTGTGGGAGCGAGCCTGCTCGCGAAAGCGGTAAATCAGCCAACATCAATGTCGACTGACCTGACGCATTCGCGAGCAGGCTCGCTCCCACAGCCATCGCATCAATCTCCATCAGTCGAAGGTAATGCCCTGCGCCAACGGCAATTCCAGCGAGTAGTTGACGGTGTTGGTCTGCCGGCGCATGTAGGCGCGCCAGGCATCGGAGCCGGACTCACGGCCGCCGCCGGTCTCCTTCTCGCCACCGAAGGCGCCGCCGATTTCCGCACCGCTCGGGCCGATGTTGACGTTGGCGATGCCGCAGTCGCTGCCGACCGCCGACATGAACCGCTCGGCCTCGCGCACGTCGGTGGTGAAGATGCACGCCGACAGGCCTTGCGGCACAGCGTTGTTCAAGCGCAGCGCTTCCTCGAAATCGCTGTAGCCAACCACATAGAGAATCGGCGCGAAGGTTTCGCTGCAGACCACATCGCTCTGCTCGGGCATTTCCACGATGGCTGGTGATACGTAGTAGGCATTGGGGAACTGATCTTCCAGTTGACGCTTGCCACCGAACACCCGGCCGCCTTCGCTGAGTGCCTGCTCCAGCGCATCCTGCATGTTTTCGAAGCTGTGTTTGTCGATCAGCGGGCCGACCAGATTGCCTTGCAGCGGATGGCCGATGCGTACTTTCGAATACGCGGCTTTGAGGCGGGTGACGATTTCTTCCTTCACCGATTCGTGAGCGATCAGGCGACGCAGGGTCGTGCAGCGTTGCCCGGCGGTGCCGACGGCGCTGAACAGAATCGCGCGCACCGCCATGTCCAGATCGGCGCTCGGGCCGAGGATCATCGCATTGTTGCCGCCCAGCTCAAGAATGCTGCGGGCAAAACGCGCGGCGACTTTCGGCGCCACTTCGCGGCCCATGCGCGTGCTGCCGGTGGCGCTGATCAGCGCGACGCGCGGATCGTCGACCAGCGCTTCGCCGGCATCGCGACCGCCAATCACCACTTGGCACAGGCTCGCCGGGGCATCGCTGAAATTCTTCACCACGCGGTCGAACAGCGCCTGACAGGCCAGCGCGGTCAGCGGGGTTTTCTCCGAGGGTTTCCACACCACAGGGTTGCCGCAAACCAGCGCCAGCGTGGTGTTCCACGCCCACACCGCGACCGGGAAGTTGAACGCGCTGATCACCCCGACCACGCCAAGCGGATGCCAGGTTTCGCGCATGTGGTGGCCGGGACGCTCGGAGGCGATGGTCAAACCGTACAACTGGCGCGACAGGCCGACGGCGAAGTCGCAGATGTCGATCATCTCCTGCACTTCACCCAGACCTTCCTGCGTGATCTTGCCGGCTTCCCACGACACCAGCTCGCCGAGGTCGGCCTTGTATTCGCGCAACACTTCGCCGAACTGACGCACCAGCTCGCCGCGACGCGGCGCCGGGACCTTGCGCCAGTGCTCGAATGCATGATCTGCGCGACTGATGTGCTGCTCGACTTCGGCAGCGCCTTCCCAGTTCACCGAGGCAATTTCGCTGCCATCGATGGGCGAATGCACCGGCACTTTGCCGTTCTGGTACAGGGCCGGGTTGACTCCCAGACGATCAAGCAATGCGGCAACCATCGGTCTCTCCTCAAGCAAAAACAGAATGTGTGCGGCCATTCATTTCATGGCCGGGCAGGCCTTTAGTTGTAGCGTCACTGCGGCGATGCAACAAACGACCTTTACGCCAGATATCATTCCGTTTATTCATGCTGCGTACAGAAAGACAAGAAAAAGGACTGGCCATGCTGAACAAACGCCACTTGCCCTCGATCACCGCCCTGCAGTGCTTCGAGGCGGTGACCCGGCACCTGAGTTTTACCCGCGCCGCCGAAGAGCTGAATCTGACCCAGAGCGCGGTGAGCAAGCAGGTCGCACAGCTTGAAGAACTGTTGCAGCACTTGCTGTTCCGCCGCGTGCGTCGGCGTTTGCAGATGACGCCCGCCGGAGATTTGTATCTGGTCGAAGTCAGAAAAATCCTCACTCAAGTGGAGATGTCGACGCATTACCTGCGTTCCTACGGCGGAGAGACCGAAGTCCTGCGTGTATCCACCCCTTCGACCTTCGGTGCCCGCTGGCTGGTGCCGCGCCTGAAAGGCTGGCGACTGCGCCATCCGTCGATACATCTGGACCTGTGCAACGAGCAGGAAGCCGATGATCTGTTGCAAGGGCGCAGCGATCTGGCCTTCTATTTCGGCCAGGCGTCGCGCCCGGGTACTGAGTCCCTGAAATTGTTCGGCGAAGAACTGGTACCGGTCTGCGCCCCGGGCAGCCTGCCCGACACGCCTTTGACTGACCCGACGCAACTCACCGATCTGGTGCTGCTGCAAAATGCCTCGCGACCGCAGGCCTGGCACGACTGGTTTGACAGCCAGGGCTACCACACCGAACACAGCTACCACGGGCCGCGTTTCGAAACCTTCTATATGTGCATCCGCGCCGCCCAGGTCGGCTGCGGCGTGGCACTCCTGCCACGGTTTCTGGTGGAAGAGGAATTGGCCGAGGGCAAACTGGTCATACCCTGGCAGCATGCGATGCCCAGCAGCGACGCCTATTACCTGGCCTACCCCGAGCACGCGGCGGAAGTACCGAAGGTACGGGATTTCGTGAAGTGGATGCTGGAGCAGATCGACAGCCCGGCTTGAGGTCAACCGGGGATCCCTGTGGGAGCGAGCCTGCTCGCGAAAGCGTCGGGTCAGCCACATCATCTCTAACTGACACACCGCATTCGCGAGCAGGCTCGCTCCCACATTCGATCTGCGGTGTGCTTAAAAAATGCTGGCAATCCCTACCTCCGATATGCGCCACTAGCGCCATCGATATAGACCGCGCAAGGCGCGGCGCAACTGGAGACCCGTTTATGAGCGAGAGTGTGTTTGCCGATCGCATCGTGCAGAACCTGCTCGACACCGACTTCTACAAGCTGACGATGATGCAGGCGGTGCTGCACAACTACCCCAACGTCGAAGTCGAATGGGAGTTCCGCTGCCGCAACGCCGAGGATCTGCGCCCGTATCTGGCCGAGATCCGTCATCAGATCGAGCGCTTGGCCGAACTGAGCCTGAGTGCCGATCAGCTGAGTTTTCTTGAGCGCATCACCTTCCTGAAACCGGACTTCCTGCGCTTCCTGGGTCTGTTCCGCTTCAACCTGCGTTACTTGCATACCGGCATCGAGAACGGCGAGCTGTTCATCCGCCTGCGCGGGCCATGGCTGCACGTCATCCTTTACGAAGTGCCGCTGCTGGCGATCGTCAGCGAGGTGCGTAACCGCTATCGCTACCGCGAAACCTCGCTGGAGCAGGCCCGCGAACAGCTGTATCGCAAGTTCGACTGGCTGACCGCCAACGCCTCGGCCGATGAACTGTCGCAACTGCAGGTCGCCGATTTCGGCACGCGTCGGCGCTTTTCCTTTGGTGTGCAGGCCGAAGTGGTCAACGTACTCAAGCACGATTTCCCGGGGCGGTTCGTCGGCACCAGCAACGTGCATCTGTCCCGCGAGCTGGACATGAAACCGCTGGGCACCATGGCTCACGAGTGGATCATGGCCCATCAGCAACTCGGCCCGCGCCTGATCGACAGCCAGATCGCCGCGCTCGATTGCTGGGTTCGCGAGTACCGGGGCCTGCTCGGTATCGCCCTTACCGACTGCATCACTACCGACGCCTTCCTTGGCGATTTCGACCTGTTCTTCGCCAAGCTTTTCGACGGCCTGCGCCACGATTCCGGGGACCCGGTGGCGTGGGGCGAAAAGTGCATCGCGCATTACCACAAGCTCGGCATCGACCCGATGAGCAAGACCCTGGTGTTTTCCGACAGTCTGACCCTGCCCAAATCGTTGGAGATTTTCCGCGCGCTGCACGGTCGCATCAATGTGAGCTTCGGCATCGGCACCAACCTCACCTGCGACATCCCGGGTGTCGAACCGATGAGCATCGTGCTTAAAATGACCGCCTGCAACGGCCAGCCGGTGGCGAAGATTTCCGACGAGCCCGGCAAGACCCACTGCAAAGATCCGAATTTCGTCGCCTATTTGCGACATGTGTTTCAGGTTCCTGCCGAATCCAGTCTATCTAGCAAGGAGTGAATTCATGCAAGCCGTACAGCGTGAGATTGCTGAGCAGCTCAAGGTGCAACCACCGTTCGCCGACGATCAGGCCCTGCAGGCCGAAGTCGCCCGACGCCTGACGTTCATTCAGGATTGCCTGGTTAATTCCGGCCTCAAGACCCTGGTGCTGGGCATCAGCGGCGGCGTCGACTCACTCACCGCCGGCCTCCTGGCCCAGCGCGCGGTCCGTGAACTGCGCGAAAAAACCGGCGACGACGGCTACAAATTCATCGCCGTGCGCCTGCCCTACGAAACCCAGTTCGACGAGCACGACGCCAAGGCTTCGCTCGACTGCATCGCCCCTGACGAAATCCACACCGTGAACATCGGCCCGGCGGTCAAGGCGCTGGCTGCTCAGGTGTCGGCGTTCGAAGGCAAACCGGCGGCGTCGGTGGATTTCGTGCTGGGCAATACCAAGGCGCGGATGCGCATGGTGGCGCAGTACACGATTGCCGGGGTGGCGGGCGGTCTGGTGATTGGCACCGACCACGCGGCGGAAGCGGTGATGGGTTTCTTCACCAAATTCGGCGACGGCGCCTGCGACCTCGCCCCGCTCAGCGGTCTGGTGAAAAATCAGGTGCGCGCAATTGCCCGCAGTTTTGGCGCGCCGGAGTCGCTGGTCGAGAAAGTGCCGACCGCCGACCTCGAAGACCTGTCGCCGGGCAAGCCGGACGAAGCGGCGCACGGCGTGACTTATGCCGAGATCGATGCGTTCCTGCACGGTGCAACGGTGCGGGACGAGGCGGCGAAGATCATTGTCGATACGTACAACAAGACTCATCACAAGCGGGTCATGCCGTTCGCACCGTGAGGTACTGAGGAACCTGTAGGAGCTGACGAGTGCAACGAGGCTGCGATCTTTTGATCTTGCTTTGAAGATCAAGATCAAGAGATCGCAGCCTTCGGCAGCTCCTGCACAAACAAAAAAAGCGTCCCTCGGGACGCTTTTTTTTTATCTGAATCACTTGACGACGACGGTGCCTTTCATCATCGAGATGTGGCCAGGGAACGAGCAGAAGAAGCCGTATTTTTCAGCAGCATCCAGTTTCGATACATCGAAAGTCACCGAATCGGTTTCCTTGGCGCCGATGATCTTGGTGTGCGCGATGATGCGGGCGTCGCCATCCTTCAGGTAGCTCTTGTCGATACCGGCGGCCAGGCCGTCGGTAGCGATTGGCTGCATGTCAGCTTCTTTGCTGATCACCAGGTTATGACCCATGACGTTCTTCGGCAGGCTGCCGGAGTGGGTCAGTTCGACGGTGAAGGTCTTGCAGCTCTTGTCGATCACGATTTCCTTGGTGTTGAAGGACATCTGATCGGTGGAATCAACGGTGGTTTTGCACTCGGCAGCCATCAATTGGCTGCTGGCCAGCGCCAGCAGGGATACCGCAACAACTTTGGAAAACATGGTGAATCTCCAAGGCAGGGTTAACAAAAACACTAGTGGTGGAAAGACTGCCTGAAATCATCGCAAGTTCATATGACTTGAGTCAAAAATTGTATACAACTTTCAGGCTATGACACTCATCGACACAATCTAACGGTCATTCCATTCGCTCGGCCCTATGATCGGCCCACCTACTGATACGGAGTGCCTGTCATGTTCTTTAACGGCCTGTTGTGCAGCTTGCTCGCCGCCTACGCCTGTGGCGCCAGCGGTACCTTCGAAGCGCCCGAACGCGAAGTCTGATCCTTGGAGCGCGGAGCG
Source organism: Pseudomonas sp. RIT-PI-o (assembly GCF_001297215.1). Classification (NCBI taxonomy): domain Bacteria; kingdom Pseudomonadati; phylum Pseudomonadota; class Gammaproteobacteria; order Pseudomonadales; family Pseudomonadaceae; genus Pseudomonas; species Pseudomonas sp. RIT-PI-o. Next base: position 161,113 of record NZ_LHPA01000020.1, read on the forward strand.
GGAGCCGTTACCCTGTGCGACTGATCGCCTCAGGAGTAACCCATGTCGCTGAAATCCGTTTGTGTATTTTGCGGTGCCAACGCCGGTACCGTGCCAGCCTATACCGAAGCTGCCGTGGCCCTTGGCCGGGCGCTGGCCGAGCGCAAGTTGACCCTGGTCTATGGCGGTGGCGCCGTCGGTTTGATGGGCATTGTCGCTGATGCGGCCCTGGCTGCTGGCGGCGAAGTGATCGGCATCATCCCGCAAAGCCTGATGGACAAGGAGATCGGCCACAAAAGCCTGACCCGTCTCGAAGTGGTCGATGGCATGCACGCGCGCAAAGCGCGGATGGCCGAACTCAGCGATGCGTTCATCGCCCTGCCCGGCGGCCTCGGCACGCTGGAAGAGCTGTTCGAAGTCTGGACCTGGGGCCAGCTCGGCTACCACGGCAAGCCTTTGGGCCTGCTGGAAGTGAACGGTTTCTACAGCAAACTCACGGCTTTTCTCGATCATATCGTCGGCGAAGGCTTCGTTCGCGCGCCACACCGTGACATGCTGCAAGTGAGCGAATCGCCAGATTCCCTGCTCGACGCCCTCGATCAGTGGCAGCCGACCGTCACGCCCAAGTGGGTCGACCAGAAACCCGGTTAACCCCCGGACACCGATACAGGGCAGAATACGCGCCGCTCAACCTCACCTTCGACCCCAGAGGATCGCCCATGGCCAAACCCAATTACTCCTTCGCCAAACGTCAACGAGACCTGGCAAAGGAACAGAAGAAAGAGGAAAAGCTTCAGCGCAAGAAGCAAACCGCTGAAGAAGCGGCACTGAACCCTGACGGTGAAGTGGCGACCGATGATGATGTTGATGCATCCGATGCACCGAAAGATCAGACGCCCGACGCCTGAGCCCCACCGGGTTTGATGATCGAATCAGGCCCTGCGGATTTGTGACGGGGCTGGCGGTTCTGCCGCCGGCCCTCACAGCCCTTTCCAAAACACCCATTTCCCTTGTAGGAGTGAGCCTGCTCGCGATAGCGGTGTGTCAGTCACAACATTTATCGCCTGACACACCGCCATCGCGAGCAGGCTCACTCCTACAGTTTGATCTGCGTTATTCCAGTGGCATCACCGTGACCCGCACTTCCGGGTCGTGATTACCGCCACCGAGAATCACCCCGCGCAACGGCGATACATCGGAGAAGTCCCTTCCCCACGCCAACGTGATGTGTTCCAGCGCCGGCTGCACATTGTTGGTCGGATCGAAATCCACCCATCCCGATACCGGGCAGAATACCGATACCCACGCATGGGAAGCGTCGGCGCCGATCAGCCGTGGCTGCCCCGGCGGTGGCTGGGTCAGCAGGTAACCGCTGACATAACGCGACGCCAGCCCCCGCGAGCGCAGGCAGGCCAGCATCAGGTGGGCAAAGTCCTGACAGACCCCGCGTCGACGCTCCAGCACTTCCACCAGCGGCGTCGCCACCTGGGTGGCGTCGGCATCGAAAGTGAATTCGCTGAATATCTTCTGCATCAGCGCCTGCACGCCGAGCAGCACCGGACGTCCCGGCGGAAAACAGCTGTGCGAGAACTCGACGAAGCTGCGCTTCAAATGCACATAAGGCGACTGGAACCGGTAGCGACAGGCTTCGAGCAAGTCGGCGGACAACGGCTGGCCGCTGTAGGTCAGCGCATCGCGGGTGTGCTCCCACGCCGGGGACTGATTGAAATCCAGCGCCGGTCGCGCCAGCACCTCAACCGTCAGCCGGGCGTTGACCTGCAACTGGTCATGGGGCCGTTCGAAGGCCAGGCGCGTCAGCGGATTGCCGAACACGTCCAGCTCGTCGCGGCGCATGGTCGGCTCGGGGCTGATCAGCAGTTGCTGCTCGGTGCAGCGCTGCCAGCTGCATTCGCGCGGCCACAGGTGCGCCAGTTGCTGCGCGAGGGAGACCGGGCTGTCGTACTGGTAACAGGTGTCGTGAAAGATCTGATACTGAGCGCTCATCACACCGACACCGTACGCTGGCTGACATCATCGACATGGGCGAAATGGCGCAACGCCAGACGATCCGATACCTGGCCGCTGGCCTCGGCGATTTCCTGCAACAGATCGGCCAGACCGTCCAGCGCGGCACGTACGCTGGATTTGCCGAACAGCGGATTTTCCAGACAGCCGAGATCAAACCGCGACAGGCGTTCGACCAGTTGCGGCAATCCGGTCTCGCGAGGCGCAGCGAAATCGTCGTTCAAACGCTTCACCGTGCGGGTCACCAGTTTCAGCTGAAACAACACGGCGTGGGGGTTCTGCTCATCCAGCAACAGCAGATCGAGCACCGGAATCAACTGTGCCACCGCGAGATAGCGCGAGCGATAGGTGATGCTGCTGTTGCCCAGTTCCAGCAACCACTCAAGCCCCGCCTGATCGAACGCACCGGCACCGCGCAGAAACGCGGCCAGACTGCTGCTGAGAAACTGCAAGCGTTCGATGCGTCGGCCGATCATCAGAAAACGCCAGCCTTCGTCGCGGGTCATGTCATCCAGGGCAAACCCCGACAGTGCCGCCAGCGACATCACCAGACGGTTGAGGAAATCCAGCAGTTCGCCGAAGTCCGGCTCATCGACTTCCAGCTCCAGTGCCTCGCGCTGCAATTCGACCAGCGCCTGCCAGTTCTCGCGGGACAGCTTGCCGCGCACTTGCGAGGCGGCCCACTGCAAGCGCTGCAAGTTGGAACGCAGGCTGAACGACCAATCCTCGCCCAGCAACGCAGCGAGCAAGCGTTCCGGCAGTTCGCCTTCATCCGGCAACAGCGCCAGTCGCTCACCGAGATCGACCGCCGCCTGCAACGCTTGCGGATCATCACCATCGACATAGCGCGTGAGCATGATGCGCAGCAGCCGCGCGCTGTCGTCACAGCGTTCGCAGTAGCGGCCGAACCAGAACAGGTTTTCCACCACCCGCGACGGCAAGTACGGATCGCGTCGGACCAGATCATGCACGCCGATATTGCGCTGTGCCTTCCACTGCTCGCCACTCGGCGCACGATCGCTCAGCACCCAGGTGTCCTTGCTCGCCCCGCCGCGCTGCATCGACACCACCTCGGCATCGGCGTCGGCCGCCACTCGGGTCAACCCGCCCGGCAATACGCGGTAGCCATCGTGGCTGGCCACGGCGTACATGCGCATGCCAATCGCGCGGGGTTGCAGTTGACCGTCATCGGCTTGCCAGACCGGCGCCTGCGACAGTTGCGCCAGTTCTTGCGCGACATAGGCATAAGGCCGCGCCTGCATGCGTTGCGCCAGCTCCAGGCGCTGACTTTCATTCAAATCACGGCCGAAAACCGGCGCGAAGCTTTGCGACGGAAACGCCGGTTTGATCAGCAGTTCAGGGAGTTTTTCCAGCGCTTGCGCCAGCACTGGTGCTTCGCCGCACCACCAGGTGGCGATCGACGGCAGGATCAGGTCTTCACCAAACAGGAATTGGTTGATCTTCGGCAGAAAGCCCAACAGGCCCGGCGATTCCAGCACCCCGCTGCCGAGCGCATTGGCCACCAGCACCCGCCCTTGACGCACCGCTTCGAGCAGGCCGGGCACGCCCAGCGCCGAGTCGGTACGCAACTCCAGCGGGTCGCAGAAATCATCGTCGAGGCGGCGCATGATCGCGTGCACCCGGCGCAGGCCGCTGAGGGTTTTCAGGTACACCGTGGCATTGCGCACGGTCAGATCGCCGCCCTCGACCAACGGATAACCGAGCTGGCGGGCCAGATACAGATGCTCGAAATAACTTTCGTTGAAACGCCCTGGGGTCAGCAGCACTACCAACGGTGCGTCATCACCCTCCGGTGCCTGACGCGCCAGGGTTTCCTGCAACGTGCGGAAGAATCCGGCGAGATGCTGAACCTTCAGATCACGGTACAAATCGGGAAAGGCGCGGGAGACGATGGTGCGGTTTTCCAGCGCATAGCCGGCACCGGACGGCGCCTGAGTGCGATCAGCGGTGACCCACCAGCGGCCATCCGGCGTGCGCGCCAGATCCACGGCATACAAATGCAAAAAGGCTGACTCGGGCGGCGCAATGCCCTGACAGGGCCAGAGAAAATTGTTGTGCCCGAACACCAGCTCTGCCGGCAGCAGACCTTCGCTGATCAGCCGTTGCGGGCCGTACAGATCCGCCAGCACCGCATTGAGCAAGCGCCCACGCTGAGCAATGCCGGCGGACAATTGCTGCCACTCATCCGCCGCAATCACATGGGGCAACAGATCCAGTTCCCACGGCCGATCGGCGCCTTTGGGGTCGGCATAGACGTTGTAGGTGACACCGTTTTCCTGAATCTGCCGGGCCAGTAGGGCCTGGCGTTGCACCAGTTGCGCGGGGCTGCTGCGCTGCAACTGATCGAACAGCCGCTGCCAATGCGGACGCACTGCGCCGCTGCCGTCGAGCAGTTCGTGGTAGGTGCCCGCGTTCAGCGGGTAGCGGTCTAGCAGGTCAGGCATGGAAAGCTCGGCAGACAGCAGGGAACGGTCAGACTAACGCAGGCACGTGACACGCGGATATACGAAAAATCCGCGTGTCACGTGAGACTTAGAAACGTCGCAAATCGAGGGTCATCGGCAGTTCGTCACTGATGTCCACTTCAGGTATCGCAAGTTTCCCCGGGGTATGTCCGAGGCGGAAAAACCGCGCCATGCGCCGACTCTCCGCTTCGTTGGCGTTGACCGGCAATGTCTCGTAATTGCGTCCGCCGGGGTGGGTGACGTGATACTGGCAACCGCCCAGCGAACGTCCCATCCAGGTATCGAGCAGGTCGAACACCAGCGGCGCGTGCACCGCGATGGTCGGGTGCAGACAGTTGGCCGGTTGCCAGGCCCGAAAGCGCACCCCGGCGACAAACTCGCCCACCCGTCCGGTCGGGTGCAACGGCACCGCGACGCCATTGCAGGTCAGCAGATACCGCTGCGGCGCCAGGCCGTTGAGCTTGACCTGCAAGCGCTCCAGCGAAGAATCGACGTAGCGCACCGTGCCGCCCGCCGAGCCCTCCTCGCCCAGCACGTGCCAGGGTTCGAGGGCCTGGCGCAGCTCCAGCTCGATGCCGTTGACGGCGTAGTCGCCGACCTTGGGAAAACGAAATTCCAGATGCGCAGCGAACCACTCCGCGCGCAAAGGATAGCCGGCATGGTTGAGCTCGACGATGACGTCGGCAAAATCCTGCTCGATAAAGTGCGCCAGCAGGAAGCGGTCGTGCAGCTCAGTGCCCCAGCGCGCCAGCTTCGGCGGCGCGTAAGGCTCGCGCCAGAACCTTGCAACCAATGCCCGCAACAGCAACTGCTGGGCCAGACTCATCTGCGCGTGTGGCGGCATCTCAAATGCGCGCAATTCAAGCAAACCGAGACGCCCGGTAGCGCCGTCCGGCGAATACAGTTTGTCGATGCAGAATTCGGCGCGATGGGTGTTGCCGGTAACGTCGATCAGCAGATTGCGCAACAGCCGATCCACCAGCCACGGCGCGCATTCTTCGCCCGGTTCGGGTATCTGCGCGAAAGCGATCTCCAGTTCGTACAAGGCATCATTGCGCGCCTCATCGACCCGTGGCGCCTGGGACGTCGGGCCGATGAACAGCCCGGAAAACAGGTACGACAGCGACGGATGGTTGTGCCAATAACTGATCAGGCTGCGCAGCAGGTCCGGCCGCCGCAGAAATGGTGAATCCGCCGGTGTCGCGCCGCCGAGGACGAAATGGTTGCCGCCGCCGGTACCGGTGTGGCGCCCGTCAATCATGAATTTCTCGGTGGTCAGGCGGGTTTGCCGCGCCTGTTCGTAAAGAAACTCGGTGCGCTCGACCAACTCGTCCCAGGTCGCCGACGGCTGCACGTTGACCTCGATCACACCAGGATCCGGAGTGATCCGGAAATTGCTCAGGCGCGAATCACTCGGCGGCTCATAACCTTCCAGCAGCACCGGGCAATGCAGTTCCTCGGCGGTGGCCTCGATGGCCGACACCAGTTCCAGATAATCCTCGACCCGCTCCAGCGGTGGCATGAACAAGTACAGCCGCCCTTCACGAGCCTCGGCGCAGAATGCGGTGCGGGTCAGCCAGTCAGCGGACTCATCGATTTTCGGCACGCGCTCATCCAGCGCAGCAGGTTCGCCGTGCACACTGAGCTGCGCGGGATCCGGCAGCTCGGCAAAGTCCTGATTCGGATCGTTGGGATGGATGAACGGATATTCCGCCGCCTTCACCCACGGCTGCGACGCCAGCGGCAAGCGATACCCCAAGGGCGAATCCCCCGGCACCAGACGACAATGTTCATCGCGCAGATACCAGCGCCCGCTCTGCCACTGATCGCCCTTGGCCGTGCGCGCCAGCGGCAGCACCTGACCGATCACCTTGTTCAGGCCCTGACCGAAAACCTTGCGCAGCCGGGCGCGCTCCAACGGATCTTCCAGGCGCGAATCTTCGGCGCTGACGTTGCCGGGCAACGCGCCCTCGCGCCACAGGTAATAGAGATGATCCTCGTAGGCCGGAAAGACAAAGCGCGCAGGCAACTTCAGACGCTCGGCGACGCTGGCCAGAAAGCGCCCGGCCAGTTCGCCGTCGGCGCCGTAGTCCTCCTGCTCGTCGGCAATCAATGCGGCGTTGTGCCAGATCGGCTGTCCGTCGCGGCGCCAGTAGCAATTGAGCGACCAGCGCGGCAATTGTTCGCCGGGATACCACTTGCCCTGGCCGAAATGCACCAGCCCCTGCAGCGCGTACTGCTTGCGCATGCGCTGGAACAGTTCGGCGGACAGCCGACGCTTGTCCGGCCCCAGCGCGGCGGTGTTCCATTCGGCGCCGTCGGGGTCATCGATGGAGACGAAGGTCGGCTCGCCGCCCATGGTCAGGCGCACATCGCCTTCGAGCAGGTCGGCGTCGATCTGCCGGCCCAGCGCCTGGATCGCCCGCCATTGCTCATCGGTGTAGGGCCTGGTGACCCTCGGCGCTTCCCAGATTCGCTCGACTGACATCTCGTGGCTGAACTGCGTTTCGCAAGGTTCGACCAGACCACTGATCGGCGCCGCCGAGGACGGATCGGGACTGCAGGCCAACGGGATATGTCCTTCACCAGCGAACAGCCCGGACGTGGCATCAAGGCCGATCCAGCCGGCACCCGGCAGATACACCTCGCACCAGGCATGCAGGTCGGTGAAGTCGACGTCGGTGCCGGACGGGCCGTCGAGGCTTTTCACGTCGGCGGTCAGTTGAATCAGGTAACCGGAGACAAACCGTGCCGCCAGACCGAGATTGCGCAGCAACTGCACCAGCAGCCATGCCGAGTCGCGGCAGGAGCCAGAAGCGTGCTGGAGAGTGTGCTCCGGGGTTTGCACGCCCGGTTCCATGCGAATCAGGTAACCGATGTCTTCGCTGAGACGCTGATTGAGCGCCACCAGAAAATCCACGGCAGGCAGCGGCGTGCGGTCGATGCTGTCCAGGTAAGCGTTGAAGGTCGGGGTCAGCGGCAAGATTTCCAGGTACGGCGCCAGCTCCTTGCGCTCATCGGCGGCGTAGCTGAACGGGATTTTTTCGGCGTAGGGTTCGAGGAAGAAGTCGAACGGGTTGAACACGGCCATCTCGGCGAGCAGATCGACTTCGATGCGCAGCTCTGTGGTTTTTTCCGGGAATACCAGGCGTGCCAGGTAATTGCCCTGAGGGTCTTGTTGCCAGTTGATGAAATGCTGCTCGGGCGAGACTTTCAGCGCATAGGACAGAATCCGCGTGCGACTGTGGGGCGCCGGGCGCAGGCGGACGATCTGCGGGCCGAGTTCGACAGCGCGGTCGTAGCGATAATGCGTGACGTGATGCAATGCGACATGAATCGACACGGCGTGCCTCCTGCGAGCCTGGGCGTAGAGGAAAGCGCGCAAGACTTATGCCATGCACAGGCCAGCGCGCTTTCTCGAAATGCTCAAGGCAGTACAGCACCAAAACCGGGCGATGCGAGGAAATGCTTTGGCTCAGTTGCACGCAAATGTTGCGAAGAGCCCCTCACCCTAGCCCTGCCAAAGGGAGAGGAGACTGACCGAGGTGGATGTAAGAGATACGCCGACGTGAAAGTCCTGAGTCGAACCCGGATTTCGAAAAGCATGGAGATCTGCTCCCTTCCCCCTCGCCCTCTTGGGGGAGAGGGCTGGGGTGAGGGGGATGGATCTTGGGGCCTGAATAAATCCAACGACAGAAATGCAAAACGCCAACCCGGAGGTTGGCGTTCTGTTCAGCTTAAGCAGTATTTAGCGCGGCACGACCGGCTTGCGCGTCGGCTTCGGTCCTTTGCCCTTCGCCGCATCCTTGCGCTCCTTGGCCGCCTGCTGGTTGCGGGCAAATGCCGCAGCCTTGGCCTGTTCACGCTTGTCCCAGGGATTACCGCCATCACTGGCACGCGGCGGCAGGCCGGTGTGCTGGGTGAGGATCTTGGTGGTCTTCTCTTTGGCGACCTTGTGGCTGCCGGCCGGCGTCGAGTTCTTGCGACGGGCACTCTGGTAGCTGTCGGTCGTCGGCTGATGCGCCGGAATCAACTGATCCTTGCCCGAGCCGATCAGATCGGCGCGGCCCATGCGCACCAACGCTTCACGCAGCATCGGCCAGCCTTTCGGATCGTGGTAACGCAAGAATGCCTTGTGCAGGCGACGCTGCTCTTCGCTCTTGACGATGGTCACGCCGTCGCTCTTGTAGGTGACCTTGCGCAGCGGGTTCTTGCCCGAGTGGTACATCGCCGTGGCGGTGGCCATCGGCGACGGGTAGAACGCCTGCACCTGGTCGGCGCGGAAGCCGTTGCCCTTGAGCCACAGGGCGAGGTTCATCATGTCTTCGTCGGTGGTGCCCGGGTGGGCGGCGATGAAGTACGGAATCAGGTACTGCTCCTTGCCCGCTTCCTTGGTGTACTTCTCGAACATGCGCTTGAACTTGTCATAGCTGCCGATGCCCGGTTTCATCATCTGGTTGAGCGGGCCTTCCTCGGTGTGTTCCGGGGCGATCTTCAGGTAACCGCCGACGTGGTGGGTCACCAGCTCCTTGACGTACTCCGGCGACTCGACGGCGAGGTCGTAACGCAGCCCGGAGGCAATCAGAATTTTCTTCACACCCGGCAACGCACGGGCGCTGCGGTACAGCTGAATCAGCGACGAGTGGTCGGTGTTCAGGTTCGGGCAGATGCCGGGGAACACGCAGGAAGGCTTGCGGCACGCGGATTCGATTTCCGGGCTCTTGCAGGCGATGCGGTACATGTTCGCGGTCGGGCCGCCGAGGTCGGAAATGACGCCGGTGAAGCCCGGGACCTTGTCGCGGATCTCTTCGATTTCGCGAATGATCGACTCTTCGGAACGGTTCTGGATGATGCGGCCTTCGTGCTCGGTGATCGAGCAGAAGGTGCAGCCACCAAAACAGCCACGCATGATGTTCACCGAGAAACGGATCATGTCGTAGGCGGGGATCTTTTCCTTGCCGTACGCCGGGTGCGGCACCCGGGCGTACGGCATGCCGAACACGTAGTCCATTTCTTCGGTGGTCATCGGAATCGGCGGCGGGTTGAACCAGACATCCACCTCGCCATGCTTCTGCACCAGCGCACGGGCGTTGCCCGGGTTGGTTTCCAAGTGCAGCACGCGGTTGGCGTGGGCGTACAGAACCGGGTCGTTTCGCACCTTCTCCATCGACGGCAGGCGGATCACGGTCTTGTCGCGGGTCATGCGCGGGCTGGCGAGGATCTGCACCACCTTGGCTTCCTGCGGATCTTCGACCGGGCCTTTTTCCTGCTCGATGGCGCAGGCCTGAGTGTCCTGGGTATTCACGTACGGGTTGATGATCTTGTCGACCTTGCCCGGACGGTCGATGCGCGTGGAGTCGACTTCGTACCAGCCCTGCGGCGTGTCGCGACGGATGAACGCAGTGCCGCGGACATCGGTGATGTCTTCGATCTTGTGACCCCACGACAGACGCTGGGCGACTTCAACGATGGCCCGCTCGGCATTGCCGTACAGCAGAATGTCGGCGCTGGCGTCGATCAGGATCGAGTTGCGCACGCGATCCTGCCAATAGTCGTAGTGGGCGATGCGCCGCAGCGAGGCTTCGATGCCGCCGAGCACGATCGGTACATGCTTGTAGGCTTCCTTGCAGCGCTGGCTGTAGACCAGGCTCGCGCGATCCGGACGCTTGCCGGCCATGCCGCCGGGCGTGTAGGCGTCATCGGAACGGATTTTCTTGTCCGCGGTGTAGCGGTTGATCATCGAGTCCATATTGCCCGCCGCGACGCCGAAGAACAGATTCGGCTCGCCGAGCTTCATGAAGTCGTCTTTGGACTGCCAGTTCGGCTGCGCAATGATCCCGACGCGAAAGCCTTGCGACTCCAGCAGCCGGCCGATGATTGCCATGCCGAACGACGGGTGATCGACGTAGGCATCTCCGGTAACAATGATGATGTCGCACGAATCCCAGCCAAGCTGATCCATCTCCTCCCTGCTCATCGGCAGGAATGGCGCTGGCCCGAAACATTCGGCCCAATATTTTGGATAGTCAAATAACGGCTTGGCTGCTTGCATGTCGACGACCGGTGTTGAAGTGAAAAATCGCGGGCGCGGAATATAGCACAAAAATTAACCAATTCCGACGGCAATGGTCGGTTTCTCTTACAACCACGTCGAGCCTGCCTGACAGCCCGTCACAGTGAAAAAAATCAGTGTTCCAATACAACATCCATTAGTCGAGCATCTGTGCCGACTGATGTGACAACCCTTCAAGGATGAAGCAATGTCACCCAAACAGCCCGCCAAGGGCAGCATCAAAGTCAATCTTCCGACCAGCCCTGATTCGCCGCAGCCAGGCCATAGCGGGCGAGCGCCACGGACGCAGCCTGAACCGTCCCTGTCCACCCCTCCTCCGGTGCGGCCGCTCGGCACTCACGGCACAGCCGGCCCTGAGCTGACAAGACAATCTCCCGTCGTCATAGCGCATGCGACTACGGCCTCGGTAGAAAGGGGCGCCACAGGGCCACAATCGCTGGAGCGCTATCGAATCCCGGCTCCTGAACGCTTGTCCCTCGCCAATACCGAGGGCTTGAGGACGTACAAAGGACGCGAATACGTCGATGTCGCGGATGGCGGCATCGTGTTGGTCGGAGTCGATCCGCAGACCGGCCTCTACCGCGCCCAACTCGCCGCCGAGCGGGTTGCCTCGGGTCCGCTCCTGCTGCGTGACACTGGCAGCCGACTGTGGCATTCGCTCAACGACGGTGACGCCGTTACCTTGGCCGACACTCACCTGCAGACGTTTCACACGCCTGTGCATATAACCGACGCCAAGGTCGACAGCGACGGATTGCTGCGCCATGAGGGTCGGCTATACCTGACCCTGCACAATCACGTTTATCGGGTCATGCACGATGTGAGCGCCTCCACGGCGACACAAAAAGCCTGGCGTATCGTCAACCAGAAAGACCCCGTGGCAGCCGACAGCGCAAACATCTACCGGGCCAGCCGCAGCGGCGAGACGCGGCCGGTCAGGCGCGATGACGGCAGTCGCTGGGTCTATCACCTGCCAGACCTGAAGAAAGTCATTCAGGACGCAGAGATTGCGCGCTTGAGTAAAGATACGCTGATGCAGATGTATGAGCCTTTTCACAAGGCCCACACCGATTTGACCAACTCCTCGGCACGTCATAACACCCTCTGGGAAGAGACCCGGAAACTGCCAGAGGGCAGCGCAGAGCGAAACGCAAAATTGCTGAGCCTTGAAGTGCACCTGCTCAAGCATGTGCAAAAGCAGGCGGATTTCGTGGAATCGCTGGTGCTCAACAGGAAATGGCTGGTCCTTGCCAAAGCCGGCGGGTTGTTCAAGGAGGAACTGCACACCTTTCGCATAGAACGCGGCGAATTCCTCAACCGCCTCATGGCGGTCATGGACCTGAGGGTCAAGCCTACGATTTCCAGGCTGGATGCCGACAGTTGCAAAAAGATCATTCCTCACCTGAACAAGAAACTGAGGTTTATCGAAGAACGTGAAGTGGTGTTGGCAGAAATCAGAAAAGCCGCGCCTGGAGCGGAGCCGATACTCGAAGAAATCAGGCAGCAAGTACCGTCGGCCGAGCGCATCAACTTCAACAAGCTGACCCTTTACGTACACCTTTATGCGGGCACGCCAGACCATTCGCCCAATACCACCATGCCATCGCTTTCCTGTGTCGACCTGGTCACCGGAGACCTGAAAAACATTCCGCAACACGAGCACCCGATGGCGCTGCTCTTGAGCCTTGACCAGATCAGGGCGGACAGGTCCCGATTTGCAATGCAACTGGTCGCCAACGCTGACACCGATGCTGTGAAGGCCGGGTATCTCAGGGAAATCCTCAATCTGATTGATCCACTCGAGACGCGGATCGAAAACAGGCTCAGCGGCATTCTGGAATCGATCGGCCGCGATCGGGAACTGCCCGACATCGACCACGATATCGATTTCGATTTCCTGCCAGCGCAGCCCGACCCTTCCGAAAGTCCCCGCCCCCTGACACCGAGAAAAGTTTTCCGGGTCCGCCAACACGGCACCTACCGGGTTCTGGTCGGCGAAACGGAAACCGCTCAGGACGGCAATGTCATCGTCAGGGTTCCAGACCCGTTGCGCCCAGGCTCTCCCTCCGCCCGCTATGAAAAAAGACAAGGTGAATGGTTGCCAGTGCGACCGCCTATCGCCAGCACCCCAAGCCCCCAGCTGGTCGCCGAGGCGAAACGGTTACTGACCGATGTCGAACAACACGTTGCCAAGGCCAGGGTGGATGAAACCAGAAAAGCCAATCCGAGCGAGATTGTCGAAGACCTGAGCAAAGAAACCGAGCGTATGAACGAGCAGGCGAGACGCCTGGAAGGCCATGAGGACGCGCCCGGTGACCGCGAAATCCTCGACCTGGCTGCGCGTTTGCGAACCGCTGCCAGGTTACTGGAAGCGCATGGCCGAAGCGTTCTTGTGCGCATGTACAAGAACAGCGACGTGCTCGACATCATGCGTTTGAATTATCTGATGGATGCCGACGAAGTCAGCGTGAGCAAAACCGTTGATCGCAAGCAGTTGGGCAAAGGCAAGAGCAAGTCGTTTCTCGACGTTTATTCGATCACTGATCGCGCCAATGACGCACCGCTGTGGGAGGCACATTTCCACTATGACCAGCGCGACGCCCCGCCCCTGAGTTTCACCACACGGGGCGGCCACCTTAAAACCCTCGAACAGAGCCGACGCGGCATCGACGCTCAGCGCCGCGACGAACAGGCCGGCTTGCCGCACGTGGCGATCTGGCGCCAGACCTTCGATGGCAAGACCGCGAGCAAAATATTTGCACTGGCCAACCCGGCTGCTGTGCCCGCCAGGGCTGAGTGAAGGACTCAGGACAACACCATCCATCAGGCAATGACGCCGACCCTGCCATCAGTTCCCGTTCAGTCGGGCTGATGCGCAAACCCTGCAAGGATAGAAAGACATGCCCGTTAAATCGCCTCCCAGAGGAAACAGTTCCGGCAACCCCCCGGTTCGGCAAAACGCTGTGCCAGACGTGGACACCCCGCGTCTCGACTTGCCACTGCGCACAGCTTCAGAGATCTCGATACCCGGTGGGCAGTCATCACGACCGGGCCGCTTGCCAACGCCAGCCGATATCGACGCGATCGAGCCGGCACCAGGCGTCACGGTTCATCAGCCCGGGTCGCCCATTGATAATGCGCATGGGGCAAGCCAGTCCCTGGAGCACTACTGGGTGCCCGCGGCCAGCGGTTTGTCGGATCGCAACGCTGACGGTTTGAGAACGCACAAGGGCCGCCAGTACGTCGACGTGCCCGGTGGCATCGTACTGGTCGGCAAGGATCCGGAAACGGGACTGTACAGAGCCAGACGGCCCAGCGAGTCCAGCCCCTCGGGCCCGGTGCTGCTGCGCGACTCCAGTTCAGGTGTCTGGCATGAGCTGGAACAATTCGAACCGATCGGTATCGCGTTGTCGGTCACCCGCCTGGAGGCATTCCGTACACCGCTGGACTTCAGCGGCTTGCAAAGCGGCAACGATGGTCTGCACCGGTTCAACGGCAAACTGTATGCGGTGATCGACAACCACAGCTATCAAGTGCTGCACGACGTTGATGCGTCAACCCCGTCGACGACGGTGATGCGTATCGTCCGTGCGCAGGATCCGGTTGCCCGTGACAGCGCCAATACGTATATCGCCACGCGTCCGGGGCGGTCGGAACCGATTATTTTCGATGCCCGCGAAGGCTGGCTGGGAACCGAGGTCGGCGGTGCCGGCGGCATGTTCCGTAGCGAGTCGGGCGACCCCGCACACCCAGGCCTGTTGCAACGGCTTGCCACGGCGGTCAATCGTTTGCGTACCCCTGAGTCGCGTGCACGAAAGCTCTTTCCGGCACTCGACAGCGAGGGAATCACTCGACTTTTGCGCTCGAAGGGGGAAAACGTCAGCAGCTTTCTGAGCCAGCGCGAGAATGAATACACGTTGCTCAAGGCAGAACTCGCTGCCTGGATCAAGAAGACTTCCCCAGAGTCCGCCACCGACCCTGCGCACCCCGCGGTGGAGCATGCGGTCGAAGAAATCAAACGCTGTTGGAAGCGCCAGACCGGGGAGACGCTGAAACTTGACCTGGGGAATGCAATCCTCGCCCCACTGACTGCCGATTTCAGCCATGTACGCACGCTGGAGTTGAAAGCGCTTGCCTGGACTGACAGCGCCGACACCTTCCTCGGCAGTTTTCCCAACCTCGAAAAACTTTCGGTCACCCACTCCTCTCTGGATAAGCTGCCCGCCGGCATTGCGAACATGTCCGGTCTCAAAACCCTGGAGCTGAACTCCAATCACATCGAGCTGAGTGAGCAAAAGGCGATAGAACTCGGCGCGCTCCACCAGCTCGAACAACTGGATCTGTCGGGTAACCCGCTCGGAAAAACGCCAGACTTCAGCGGCATGTCGCAACTGCGGTCATTGAACCTGAGCAACGCCGGATTGCAGAGCTGGCCCAGCGGTCTGCGCGAGCAGGGGGCACTGCAGGTGGTCGACCTGCGCAACAACCAACTGCGCGAAATTCCGCAGGCGATCCTCAATCCGCCCAGCGATCAATTCTTGGCCAGCGCCCGTATCAACTCGGTCACCCTGATTGAAGGCAACCCCTTCCCTGCCGGCTATTGGCGAACCCTCGAAGTGTACTGGCGGCGTGTGGCGAACGATTTTCCATCGATGCGCACTGACTCTCGTGCAGATGCGTTCAGACTGGATGGGGAAATTCCTGAATTAGCGATGGTACGACGCATGTACCCGGACAAGGATGTGCAAGCCGCCAGGGAGTATCTGATCGGCCTGGGTGATGGCGCCGAGACTCGGATAGTCCAACGGATTGCCGGTTTCGAACTGCTGGAAACGCAACTGCAAGCCTATATAGCCGACAGTCAACCCGGCCCGGCCAGCGTCATGGGGCCGGACAGGATCAACGCAACGCGCCTGGCAAGAATCATCAGAGGCTGCTGGCTGGGCGACTCGGATGGCGTGCTGAAACTGCCACCGATGTACGGCCCGCTGCCATTGCTGACCGTGGACTTCAGTCACGTCAGAACCCTCGAACTCGACTCAGTGATCTGGTCGGACACGGCCACTACTCTGCTGTCCAGCTGCCCCAATCTGCAAAGCCTGACCATTGTCCACTCAGGCCTTGAAAAATTACCCGCCAGGATTGCCGAGCTGGACAAACTCAGCCATCTGAACCTGAGTTCAAACCGGATAAAGCTGGATGAGCAAAGCGCTTCGGCAGTGAGTGCATTGCATCAGTTGAAACACATCGATCTGTCCAACAACCAATTGCGCACAGTGCCCGACTTCAGCGCCATGCCCGGCTTGCAGGTCTTGAATCTGAAAAACACCGGCCTCAATCAGTGGCCGGTCGGGCTGCTGGATAAAACCGGCTTGACCAGCCTGGACCTGCGCGACAATCGCTTGAGCGAGGTTCCCCAGGCGAACCTCAACCCGACACCCGAGACGCTGTCCGTTGTCGCGCGAATCAACAATGTCACGCGGCTTGAAGGCAACGACTTTCCGGCTGCGTACTGGCGAAAATTCGACAGCTACTGGAAGCGCCTCAAAGAATCTCACCCCGAACTGATGGAGCCCGCCCACCCCGCCGTGTTCGATAGCGAAAACTCGAGGGCGCAACGCTATCGAACTCTGTATCCGGCCAAAACCATTAAAGAGTGCAGAGAATTCATCTGGAATCATGACCGAGGCACCGTTGCCCCGCGCTTGCTCGCGCTGGAACAAGAGTTCGAACAGCTGAAAGGCCAGCTCGACGATTGGGTGTTTTCCGGCGCTGGCAACAGGCAGCATTACGTGCGTGCCAATGAACTGCAAATCAACGCCATGACCCGCAATGACCGCACCACCGCGCGTGATCGAATCATCAGTTGCTGGCGGCGTGAAACGGCGCAGGTGCACGCTTTTGATGGCTCGCCAATTGGCCTGGAACTTGACTTGAGCGGCCTGACCTTGCCGACGCTGCCGGATCTGAGCATGGACTTCAGTCACGTTGGCTCACTGCGGTTGAGCGGAATGAGCCTGACGGCGTCTCCGGAAGGTTTCCTCACCCGCTTTCGTCATGTGCGCTGGCTCGACATGTCGAGCAACGGGCTGGGGGACTTACCGCCGGCCGTGGGCGAAATGCATGGGATGACGCGGCTGTTCTTGCAGAACAACCAACTTGAACTCAACGCGGAAACGGCGCAAATACTGGCCGAACGCACTACCCTCAGAGCACTCTGGATAGACAATAATCCGCATCTTGGCGTGCTACCGGACTTCAGCCAGATCCCCGATATGCGTGAAGCCAGTCTGGCGAACACCGGAATCTCACAGTGGCCGACCGGCCTGTTCGATCAACCCAGGCTGACCAGAATCGATCTGAGCGACAATCAGATCACCACGATTCCTGAGTTTGTCACCCCAGTGGCCGTCGAGCGCCTGGCGCATTCGGTTCAGGTCAACAGTGGCACGCTGGTGAGCAATAACCCGTTGTCTGACGCCAGCCGCCTGCAGTTGCAAGCCTACGGCGAGCGACTGAGGCTGGCGAGAACGCCACTGAACCGAAGATCCAACCTGATCTCGACGTCTGTCACCGTTACCCGGCGCCCCATTGCAAGAAACAACATGGAACCGGACCCGCAATGGACTGCGGGATTAACCGTCGATGAAGTCTCCCGCAGAAAAGCGCAATGGCGCACATTGCGCGAACATGAAGGCTCGGACGGCTTCTTCAACATCCTGGCAAGCCGCGTTCACCACGCCGATTTCCGGCGCCAGGCCTGGGACGTGATCGATGTCATCACCCAAGACAATCCGCAGTCGCGAACCTTGCGCAGGGAGCTGTTCGCTCGCGCATGCGAAGCCGGTTGCACTGACCTCGCCGCAGCGACGTTCACCGACCTGCAGGTGCTGGCCATGACGCACAAGGCTCGCGTGCAGGCCAGACAGGACCTGCAGGGCGGGCCATTGGTGGAATTGTCCAAAGGATTGTTTCGTTTGAAGCACGTTGACGAGATTGCGGCAGCAGAGATCGCGTCGAGCAAGGCAATCATCGACAATCCGGCAACATCCCCGGAGCTGCGAAACAGCCACAGCCTGCGCATCCGCGATCCCCATGAAATGACCATGGCTTATCGCTTTGGCCTCAAGGATCGGCTGCAATTACCGTTTCAACCGCAATCCCTTACGTTTATCGGCATGGCCGGGGTGACTCCGGCCATGCTGGAGGTGGCTTATAAAAAGGTCATTGCGCTGGACGGTTCGCCCGAAGAATTTCAGGCGCTGGTATCGATGGATTTCTGGCAGGACTTCATCGTTCACAAATACCAGGCGCAATTCGATGCGAGCCGCCAGCCGTTTCAGGATCGGCAAGAGATGCTGGACAGCCAGTCAGCGCAACGCCTGCTGACCGACGCTCAATACAAATCAAAAACCGATGATGTGACGGCGCAGCTGGCGATTGTCGAAGCGACTTTGATTCAAACGCTGACGCGCAAGGAACTGCAGCCCCGAGCGACCGTCGAGGCACCTGCTGTAGACGGCACGCCTGCGGACGAAAGTCCGGGACCAAGCGGCGCGACTGGGTAAGCGGTGCAGCGTGACAGCGGGCCGGTCGATTTCGTCCTGCTGTCACTCGTCGTCGTCGAAGTTGTAGCTGCCAGGCGCAAGGTTTTCAAAACGCGTGTACTTGCCGATGAACGCCAGCCGAATGAACCCGATCGGACCGTTACGCTGCTTGCCGATGATGATTTCGGCGATGCCCTTGTGCTCGGTTTCCGGGTGATACACCTCGTCACGGTAAACGAACATGATCACGTCGGCGTCCTGCTCGATCGCTCCGGATTCCCGCAAGTCGGAGTTCACCGGGCGCTTGTTGGGACGTTGTTCAAGGGAACGGTTGAGCTGCGACAGGGCGACTACCGGGCAGTTGAATTCCTTGGCCAGGGCCTTCAGGGATCGGGAGATCTCGGAAATCTCGTTGGTACGGTTGTCACCGCTGGACCCGGGGATCTGCATCAGTTGCAGGTAGTCGATCATGATCAGACCGACGTCGCCATGCTCACGCACCAGGCGCCGGGTTCGCGCGCGCATTTCCGAAGGACTGATACCCGCGGTGTCATCGATGAACAGTTTGCGATCGTTGAGCAGGTTGACCGCCGAAGTCAGGCGCGGCCAGTCATCGTCTTCGAGCTGACCGGAACGCACCTTGGTCTGGTCGATCCGGCCGAGCGACGACAGCATACGCATGATCAGCGATTCGCCTGGCATCTCGAGGGAGTAGACCAGCACCGCTTTCTCGCTGCGCAACACGGCGTTTTCCACCAGGTTCATTGCGAAGGTGGTCTTACCCATCGACGGACGGCCGGCGACGATAATCAGGTCGGACGGCTGCAAGCCGCTGGTTTTCTCGTCGAGATCCGTGTAGCCGGTGGACAGGCCGGTGATCGCGTCTGCGGTGTTGAACAGGGTATCGATGCGGTCGATGGCCTTGGTCAGCAGCTCGTTGACGCCGACCGGGCCGCCGGTCTTCGGCCGCGCTTCGGCGATCTGGAAGATCTGCCGTTCGGCTTCGTCGAGGATTTCTTCGGCAGTACGGCCTTCCGGGTTGAAGGCGCTGTCGGCGATCTCGGTGCTGATCCCGATCAGTTGGCGCAACGTCGCACGCTGGCGGACGATCTGCGCATAGGCCTTGATGTTGGCGACGGACGGCGTGTTTTTCGCCAGTTCGCCAAGATAGCCGAGGCCGCCGACTTGCGACGTCTGACCTTCCTTGTCCAATTGCTCGGCAAGGGTCACGACGTCGATCGGCGAGTTCTGATCGGCCAGTTTGGCGATGGCACGGAAGATCAGGCGGTGGTCATGTCGATAGAAATCGCCGTCGGAGACTTGATCGAGCACGCGTTCCCAGGCGTTGTTGTCCAGCATCAGACCACCGAGTACGGCCTGTTCGGCCTCGATGGAATGCGGCGGCACCTTCAGGGCAGCGGTTTGCAGATCGTATTGCTCGGGAGCGGAGATATCGTTCATGGCCACTTGAGTATTAGTGAAAAGCGGGGAATTCAGAAAGACAAAGGGCACGACCTGTAAACAGGATCGTGCCCGATGTTAACCGTCTGACGGACAAGCCGCCAGCCGATCGATGTTGCTTAAGCTGCTACCACGACAACGCGTACGGTGGCTTCAACTTCGGCGTGCAGGTGCACGGCCACGTCGAATTCACCCACGTTGCGGATGGTGCCGTTCGGCAGACGAACTTCGCTCTTCTGCACTTCAACGCCGGAAGCGGTCAGTGCGTCAGCGATGTCGTGAGTACCGATCGAACCGAACAGCTTGCCTTCGTCGCCAGCGGTGGCAGTGATGGTCACTTCCAGCTCGGCCAGTTGGGCAGCACGGCTTTCAGCCGATGCCTTACGGTCTGCGGCAGCTTTTTCCAGCTCGGCGCGACGCTCTTCGAACGCAGCCAGGTTGGCAGCGGTCGCAGCGGTAGCCTTGCCGAAAGGCAGCAGGTAGTTACGGCCGTAACCGGCCTTAACGTTTACTTTGTCGCCCAGGTTGCCCAGGTTGGCGATTTTTTCCAGAAGGATCAGTTGCATGTGAAAATCCTCTAACTTTTAACCTTCACCGTTCGCGCTGTCGGTGTCTTTCGACACGTGACGACCGCGAAAATCAATCAGGCTGTCGACAATGGCCAGAACCACGAGCAACGGATAGATCAGCTGCATGAACAACAGCAGCGTGACGTACAACCCCACCAGCCAGAAACCGGCCAGTCGCTTCTGCCCGACCAGCCCATGAATCAGGGCCAGCCCGGCGAACACCAGCGGTACACTGCACAACGGCGTCAACATGGCCATCTGTGCACCGAGATTCGGGCCCAGAAGCATCAACGCCAGCAGTAACATCGCCGGCCCCAGCGGGATGCGGATGGCGCGAAACTCGCGACCGAAACCACCCGGGTTGTACAACAACGCCTGCCAATGCCGCCCGACAATCAGGCTCAGCACGCTGACGATCTGCAACAAGGCCGCAATCAGTCCGGTCAGGACCGGTGCAATCAGGGACGCGAAACGCGCTTGCTCATCGACCGACAATTGCTTGTAGGTCTTACCGAGAAGCGCCGGCATGACCTTTATAAGGGCCTGTGCGAGCATCTCGATCTGGGCCGCAAACGCGACCCCGAGCACCACTGAAAACACCACTCCGATCACTACGCTGACCAGCAGCGTACGGACCCAGGATTCGCTTGCGCGCAAAACCAACGCAAGCACCGCAGACCCCAGCAGCACCAGAAGTGCCCGTGGGTCGTCGGCATACAGCCACCAGATCAAGGCTGGCAGCAGTCCCAGGGACAGAACGCCAAGGGCGTCCGCCAATCCGCGCCGCAGCAGCACAAGGCTCCCGGCGGCAGCACCCAACCAATACAACAACGGCAATGTTGCACATCCGGCCACCACGAGAGTGGCCTGCATTCGGCCTCGCATGATGAACTCAGCTAAGGCGCGCATGCATTCAATCCTTTGCTACTTGTCGACTGCCCGGTCTCAGCGGCCGTGGCTGTCGGTGTAGGCCAGCAGGGCCAGGAAGCGGGCGCGCTTGATAGCGGTGGCCAGCTGACGCTGATAACGAGCTTTGGTACCGGTGATGCGGCTTGGAACGATTTTGCCGGTCTCGGATACGTAGGCTTTCAGAGTGTTGAGATCTTTGTAATCGATCTCTTTCACGTCTTCAGCGGTGAAGCGGCAGAATTTACGACGACGGAAGAAACGTGCCATTTGATAGGCTCCTTAATAAGGTCCGTGGATTACTCGTCAGCGTTATCGCTGTTGTCGCTGTCATCACTGTCGGTGCCTTCGGCGCCTTCGTGCTCAGGACGGTCGCGACGCTCACGGCGCTCACTGCGGTTTTCTTCAGCCTTGAGCATCTCGGACTGGCCGGTAACGGCTTCGTCGCGACGGATGACCAGGTTACGGATCACTGCATCGTTGTAGCGGAAGTTGTCTTCCAGCTCGGCCAGGGCCTTGCCAGTGCACTCAACGTTCAGCATCACGTAGTGAGCCTTGTGAACATTGTTGATTGCGTAGGCCAGTTGACGACGGCCCCAGTCTTCCAGACGGTGGATTTTGCCGCCGTCTTCTTCGATCAGCTTGGTGTAACGCTCAACCATGCCGCCGACTTGCTCGCTCTGATCCGGGTGGACCAGAAAGATGATTTCGTAATGACGCATGAATGCTCCTTACGGGTTGTAGCCTGCCGCTCAAAAACGGTCAGACAAGGAGTGAATGACACTTATGGACTTGCTGGCGCGGGGCACATGCGTGCCTGCCGTCACAGCAAGGGGCGCAATTGTAGAGAAGGGACAGAAGAGGTGCAAGGCAATTGGTGATTATTTGAACAACCACCGATCTTCGCCTTGGCGCAAAGCAATGTAGGAGTGAGCCTGCTCGCGATGAGGGTGCAACATTCAACTTATGTGCTGAATGTAACTCCGCTATCGCGAGCAGGCTCACTCCTACAATTGATTGCGTGAAGCTTATTTTTTCGCGGCAGCCTTGGCCTTCGCCCCGCGCTGGCGCTGGGCCTCGAACAGGCACACGCCGGTGGCGACCGAGACGTTGAGGCTGCTGACGCTGCCGGCCATCGGCAGGTTTACCAGATAGTCGCAATGTTCACGGGTCAGGCGACGCATGCCTTTGCCTTCGGCGCCCATGATCAGGATGGTCGGGCCGGTCAGGTCCTGGTCATAAATGCTGACCTCGGCTTCACCGGCCGTGCCGACTACCCAGAGGCCGCGCTGCTGAAGCTTTTCCAGCGTGCGTGCCAGGTTGGTCACGGCCACCAGTGGAATCACTTCCGCTGCGCCGCAGGCGACTTTACGCACAACCGGGGTCAGCGTGGCCGACTTGTCTTTCGGCACGATCACCGCCAGCGCCCCGGCCGCATCGGCCGAACGTAGGCAGGCGCCGAGGTTGTGTGGATCGGTCACGCCGTCGAGTACCAGCAACAGCGGCGCGCCTTCAGTACGATCGAGCAACTCGTCGAGCATCGCCTCGCCCCAGACCTGGCTCGGACTGACTTCCGCGACCACACCCTGATGCACGCCCTCAACCCAGGCGTCCATTTCGCGACGCTCGGCCTGGCCGACCTGCACACGGTTTTCGTTGGCCAGTTCGACCAGCGTCTGCACGCGCGGATCGTTGCGGCTTTCCGCCAGCCAGATCTGCTTGACGCGTTTGGGGTGGTGACGCAGCAACGCTTCTACCGCGTGAACGCCGTAGATTTTTTCCAACTGACTCATGACTTCGCCTTCGGTTTACGCGCCCCGCCGCTTTTGGCTGGAGCGGAACCCGCTTTTGGCGGGCCCTTACGGTGTTTGCTCGGCTTGGCTGGCTTGCCGTCGGTCGCCCTGTCAGGCGCCGACCGCCCGGTCTTTCCCCCGGACGCCGCTTTACCACCGTTTTTCGCATCGGCCAACAAGGCCTTCTTCAATTCACGGCTTTTGCGCAGCTCGGCGTTTTTCGCCACGGCATCGCTCGGGCGATAGGCTTCGGCAACCTTTTCCTTGGCCGGACGACGGCTGGCGGTTTTCGCTGGAGCCTTTTCTTCCGAAGCCTTGGCAGCAGGCGCAGCGGTTTCGGTGCCACGTTTCTTGCGACCGATCGGCGCGCTGATGGTTTTTTCCGCCATCTCGAAGTCGATCTTGCGTTCGTCGAGATCAACGCGCATGACCCGCACTTCAACGGTGTCGCCAAGACGGAAACTGCGACCGGTACGCTCGCCCGCCAAGCGGTGATGCACTGGATCGAAGTGGTAGTAATCGCCCGGCAGCGCAGTGACGTGCACCAGGCCTTCGACGTAAATGTCGGTCAATTCGACGAACAGGCCAAAACCGGTCACAGCGGTGATCACGCCCGGGAACGACTCGCCGACGCGATCCTTCATGAACTCGCACTTGAGCCAGTTCACCACGTCGCGGGTCGCTTCGTCGGCGCGGCGTTCGCTCATCGAGCACTGCTCGCCGAGTTGCTCCAGCGCCGCTTCGTCGTACGGATAGATGCGCGCCTTGGGAATGGTCATCGCACCGGCACGACGAACGTGCGGGGTGTCCTGTTTGGAATGGATCACGCTGCGGATCGCGCGGTGCGTGAGCAGGTCAGGGTAACGACGGATCGGCGAGGTGAAGTGGGTATAGGCTTCGTAATTCAGGCCGAAGTGACCGTCATTTTCAGCGCTGTACACCGCCTGGCTCAAGGAACGCAGCATCACGGTCTGGATCAAGTGGAAATCCGGACGATCCTTGATGCTGGCCAGCAGGGCCTGGTAATCCTTCGGCGACGGACCGTCCTTGCCCTTGTGCAGGGACAGGCCGAGCTCACCCAGGAAAGCGCGCAGCTTTTCCAGACGCTCTGGCGGCGGGCCGGCGTGAACGCGATACAACGCAGGAATTTCGTGCTTCTTGAGGAATTCGGCGGTGGCGACGTTGGCCGCCAGCATGCATTCCTCGATCAGCTTGTGCGCATCGTTGCGCACGGTCGGCCGGATTTCGGCAATCTTGCGCTCGGAACCGAAGATGATCCGGGTTTCCTGGGTCTCGAAATCGATCGCGCCACGCACATGACGGGCAGCCAGCAATACTTTGTACAACGCGTAGAGTTGCTTGAGGTGCGGCACGACGTCGGTGTACTCGCCACGCAATTTGCGCGCTTCGGTAGCTTTCGGCGTTTCCAGCATCGCGCTGACCTTGTTGTAGGTCAGACGGGCGTGGGAATGGATCACTGCCTCATAAAAGCAGTAGTCGGTCATTTCGCCGGACTTGGAGATGGTCATCTCGCAGACCATGGCCAGACGATCGACCTGCGGGTTCAGCGAGCACAGGCCGTTGGACAGCTGTTCCGGCAGCATCGGGATCACGCGCTCGGGGAAATACACCGAGTTGCCGCGAACCTGAGCCTCGTTATCCAGCGCCGAGCCGATCTTCACGTAGCTGGAAACGTCGGCAATCGCCACGTACAACTTCCAGCCACCGGAGAACAGACGCAGTTTGCCCGGTTTGGCTTCGCAGTAGACCGCGTCATCGAAGTCGCGGGCATCTTCGCCGTCAATGGTGACGAACGGCAAATGGCGCAGGTCGATGCGCTTCTCTTTGTCCTTCTCTTCGACTTCCGGCTTGAGCTTGCCAGCTTCCTTCAGAACGGCTTCAGGCCAGACGTGCGGAATGTCGTAAGTGCGCAGGGCAACATCGATTTCCATGCCCGGCGCCATGTAGTTGCCGACCACTTCGACCACATCGCCCTGAGGCTGGAAGCGCGGCGTTGGCCAGTGGGTGATCTTCACCTCGACGAACTGACCGATCTGCGCGTTGGCATTGCGGCCCGGGGTGACGAGCACTTCCTGCTGGATCTTCGGATTGTCGGCAACGACGAAACCGATGCCGCCTTCTTCGAAGTAGCGGCCGACGATCGTTTCATGAGCGCGGGATACCACTTCGACGATCACGCCTTCGCGGCGACCACGCCGGTCGAGCCCGGAAACCCGCGCCAGTGCACGGTCACCGTCGAACACCAGGCGCATTTGCGCCGGGCTCATGAACAGGTCGTCGCTGCCGTCGTCCGGCACGAGGAAGCCGAAGCCGTCACGGTGACCGCTGATGCGGCCGAGGATCAGGTCGAGCTTGTCCACCGGCGCGTAAGTGCCGCGGCGGGTGTAGATCAATTGAGCGTCGCGCTCCATAGCGCGCAAGCGGCGGCGCAGGGCCTCGATCTGGTCCTCTGTGGTCAGACCAAACTCTTCGACCAGTTGCTCGCGGGCAGCAGGCGAACCCCGATCGGCGAGGTGCGCCAGGATCAGTTCGCGGCTGGGAATAGGGTTTTCGTATTTTTCCGCTTCACGAGCGGCCTCGGGATCGAGGGACTGCCAATCGGCCATTAGAGAGTTTTCACCTTGTCTATATGCGGGTTAGTTTGGCATAGGCGCCGGGAAACGGGAAATTTCCGACTCTATAAGGCCTTACAAGGCCCTGTATCGACGCGCAGATACGCTTTTGAACGCCGCTGGTAAAAAAATTCAGTTTTTTCTGCAGCAGGGGTTTACAGTTAAAAAGACGCTCCGTATAGTGCGCGCCATCGACGACGCACAAGCGCTTTCGATGATGCCCAGGTGGTGAAATTGGTAGACACGCCAGCTTCAGGTGCTGGTGACCTTACGGTCGTGGAAGTTCGAGTCTTCTCCTGGGCACCAATTTCGAGTTTGAGACTAGATCAGTTTCAAGACTCACACAAAACCCGCGAAAGCGGGTTTTTTGCATTTGCGGGAAAGCTTTTGTTCACTCTGATTTATTAAAACCAAATCAGGGGTTTACAGATCAAAAAGGCCTCCGTATAGTGCGCCACATCAACAGCGGCAACGCTTGCGATGATTGCCCAGATGGTGAAATTGGTAGACACGCCAGCTTCAGGTGCTGGTGACCTTACGGTCGTGGAAGTTCGAGTCTTCTTCTGGGCACCAATTCAAATCCAAGGTTCAGGCCTTGGATTTCCCAAAAACCCGCGAAAGCGGGTTTTTGCGTTTCTGGCTCCCTGAATTTCCGCAGGTCTACCCGACCCCCTTGTCCCGCACAAGCCGCACTTGAGAAACAATATCGTTTATCATTGTTGCAAGTTTTTGCAATGCGACAGTGAGGAACCCTGCGAATGACGTTTCGAAATACCCTGCGCCGAGGCTTGACCTTCACCCTCCTCGGCCTGGCGCTCGCCACTCCCCTCACCCAGGCTGCCGATGCGGTTTCCCTGACCCTCTACAACGGCCAGCACAAGGAAGTCGGCGATGCGATTGCCAAGGCTTTCGAGGCCAAGACCGGCATCCACGTCAACGTGCGCAAAGGCAGCAGCAACCAGCTCGCCAGTCAGATCATCGAAGAAGGCGACCGCTCCCCCGCCGATGTGATCTACACCGAAGAGTCGCCGCCGCTGAACAACCTCGGCGAACAGGGCCTGCTGGCCAAGGCCGATGACGCCACACTGGCGGTTCTGCCGGAAAAATATGTAGCGGCCAACGGCACCTGGATCGGCGTTACCGCCCGGGGGCGCGTGGTAGCGTTCAACCCGAAACTGATCGATGAAGAAGACCTGCCGAAATCGGTCATGGAGTTCTCCGAGCCACAATGGCAGGGCAAAGTCGGTTTCGTTCCGACCAGCGGCGCCTTCCAGGAGCAGGCCGTTGCGATCATCAAACTGCACGGTCGCGACGCTGCCGAAGAATGGCTGACCGGTCTGCGCGCGTTCGGCAAGACCTACAGCAACAACATGGTCGCGCTCAAAGCCGTGGAGAACGGCGAAGTCGCCACGGTGCTGGTGAACAATTATTACTGGTTCGCCCTGCAGCGCGAGAAAGGCAAGCTCGACTCCAAACTGCATTATTTCACCGGCGGCGACGCTGGCGGCTTGATCACCGTGTCCAGCGCTGCGGTTCTCAAATCCAGCAAACATCCAAAAGAAGCCCAGCAATTCCTCGCGTTCATGGCCAGCGAAGAAGGCCAGCGCGTGATCACCCAAACCACCGCCGAATACCCGCTGCACAAAGGCATGGAATCGGATCGCGGCCTCAAGCCATTCAGCGAACTGGAAGCGCCGAACGTCACTCCGGCGGATCTGGGCAATGCTGAAGAAGCCCTGGAGCTGGAACGCGAAGTTGGCCTGAACTGATGGCAGCATCGTTATCGGCCCCCGCCGCGCGCGGGGGTTATGTGCCAAGACGCAAACGGCCGTCGATCTGGCTGGTGCTGCCGGTTCTGCTACTGGTGGTATTGAGCCTGTTGCCCCTGGCCTACGTCGGAGTGAAAGCCTGGCAGGCCGGCTGGGCCGAGGCGTTGCACTTGTTGTGGCGCCCGTATGTGTTTGGCCTGTTGCGCAATACTTTGGCACTGATGATCGGCGTGACGATTACCTGCGGCGTGATCGGCCTGTCACTGGCATGGCTACTGGAACGCAGCAATCTGCCGGGTCGACGCCTGTGGGGCGTGATCCTGTGCCTGCCGTTCGCGGTGCCGGCGTTTGTCAGCAGCTTCACCTGGGTGTCGCTGAGTGCGCAGTTCGAAGGCCTCGGCGGCGCGATACTGGTGATGAGCCTGTCGAAGTATCCGCTGATCTTTCTGCCGGTTGCCGCGACCCTGCGCAATCTCGATCCCTCCCTCGAAGAATCCGCCCGTACACTGGGGCAGAATCGCTGGGGCGTGTTTTTCCGCGTCACCCTGCCGCTGCTGTGGCCATCGCTGCTGGCCGGCTCGTTGCTGATTGCCCTGCACATGCTGGTGGAGTTCGGCGCGCTGTCGATCATCGGCCTGCAGACGTTTACCACGGCGATCTACCAGCAATTCGAACTGGAATTCAGCAACGCCAATGCCGCAATGCTTTCTGCGGTGTTGCTGGCGCTGTGTCTGCTCTTGTTGTGGCTGGAGTTGCGCGTGCGCGGTAAGGGCCGGCATGTGCGCACCGGCCAGGGCGCAGCCCGACAGGCCGAACAAGTACAGCTTGGGCCGTGGGCTGCGCTCGGTCAGTTGTATTGCCTGTTGCTGGCGATCATCGGCAGCGGAATTCCGTTGGGAATGTTGGCGTACTGGCTGGCGGTCGGTTCGTCAGCAGCGTTCCCGGTAGCAGCGATCAGCGAGGCGTTGTTGTCGTCGCTGGCATTGTCACTGGGCGGCGCGGCGTTGTGCCTGGTGCTGGCGGTTCCGGTCGGACTGCTGGTGGTGCGCTATAAAGGCCAATTGGCAATCTGGGCCGAACGCTTGCCTTATCTGCTGCACGCGCTGCCGGGACTGGTGATTGCGTTGACGCTGGTGTATTTCGCCCTGCATTACGTGCCGGCGCTGTATCAGACGTCGGGCTTGTTGCTGATCGCCTATGCGCTGCTGTTCCTGCCACTGGCGCAAGCGCCGATCCGTACCGCGCTGAACAAGGCTGCACCGCAGCTGGAAGAAGCGGCGCGTACGCTGGGCGCGTCGTCGTTCACGGCGTTTTGCCGGGTGACCCTGCCGATCATTTTCCCGGCACTGGGCGCGGCGTTTGCGCTGGTGTTTCTCGATGCGATGAAGGAATTGACGGCGACGTTGCTGCTCAGTCCGACTGGACTGAATACGCTGGCGACAGAGGTCTGGGCGCACACGGCGAATGTCGAGTTTGCGGCAGCGGCGCCGTATGCGGCGTTGTTGATTCTGGTCTCCGGACTGCCGGTATATCTGCTAACGACGCGGATGTATTTGAGCCGCTGAAACAGCTATCGCGAGCAGGCTCACTCCTATAGGGGAACGTATTCCAAATGTAGGAGTGAGCCTGCTCGCGATACGGCCAGCCCAGCCAACATCAAGCGCGGAACTGCCCCAGGCTGGCTTTCAGCTGCGCCGCCAGACCATCCAGCACCTTGCCACTGGCCGTGGTTTCCACCACTGCCTGCGCCGCTTTTTCGGCCTGTGCATGGATCGTCTCGACACGCCCCCGCACTGCCTGCGCGCCCTGCGCCTGATGCGCTGCCGCTTGCGTCGCCAGACCGATCGCCGCATGCACCTGCTCAACCGATGCCTGCACCGACTGCTGCAACCGCGCACTGTCGCGCAATACCAGCAAACCTTCGCTGGCCTGCCGTCCGGCCTGGCCAATCGCTTCGACCGCTTCACGCGCGCCCTGCTGCAGAGCGACGATGTGCGCCTGAATATCGCCGGTGGAGCTTTGCGTCTTGCTCGCCAGGGCACGCACTTCATCTGCGACCACAGCGAATCCACGTCCAGTCTCACCGGCCCGCGCTGCCTCGATCGCTGCGTTCAACGCCAACAGATTGGTCTGCTCGGCGATGCCGTGAATGACCGTCAGCACCACTTCGATCTGTTCGCTCTGCTGCGCCAGCCGCTCGATGACTTTCGCTCCGGTATCGACCTGCCCTGCCAGTGCCTCAATCAGGCTGCCGACTTTGGCGGAAGTACGAGTGTTCTCATCAGTGGCCTGGCGAATGTCGACAACCTGCTTCAGCGCCGCCTGCATCGCCTGACTTTCCGACTGCGCCTCGTCGGCCATTTGCGACAGAGCGCGCAGGCTTTCTGCGACCTCATCGCGCTGCATCCCGGCAGCCGCATCGGCGCCGGCATTGCGCAAGGTCATCGCACCGATTTCCACGCCGGTGCGCTGAGC
The DNA here is from genome assembly GCF_001297215.1 of Pseudomonas sp. RIT-PI-o. Lineage (NCBI taxonomy): Bacteria > Pseudomonadati > Pseudomonadota > Gammaproteobacteria > Pseudomonadales > Pseudomonadaceae > Pseudomonas > Pseudomonas sp. RIT-PI-o. Next base: position 190,829 of record NZ_LHPA01000020.1, read on the forward strand.
GACGTCGCCCGCCTCGCGCACGATCGGCTGCAACTTGTCGACGAAGCGATTGACCGCCGATGCCATGTCGCCAATCTCATCCTTGCTGTTGATCTGCACACGCTTGGTGAGATCGCCCTCGCCTGCCGCCAGATCATCCATCGCCGCGTTGAGCATTTTCAGGCGATTGACCACCCGATGACCCAGCACCACCGCCAGCAACAGCAGCACGCCGCAACCGACCAGCGCCAGGCCGAGGCCGATGCGCCAGCGTAATGTCGCAGCCGCCTCTTGAACGGTCTGTGCGGTGTTGGCTTTCATTTCGCCAGCGGTGGCCTGTGCCGATTGCAGGCGTGCCTGCATAGCCATGGCGCTGTCCGCGGCAGCGCCTTTGAGGCTGTCGCCGACCAGTTGATCGCTGCTGGCAATCAGCGCAAGGAAACGCTTGTCGAGCTCGGCCAGATCGGTTTCCACCGACGCCGTGGAAACACCCATCAGCACCTTGCCGATTTCCACGCCGTTGGGATTGATCGAGGCTTCGAGGTAGTAGACCGAGGGGTCGTTCTTCGCCGCATCCAGCACTTTGTCCAGCGCACGCTCGCCCTGGCCTTTTTCCAGCAAGGCCTTGTTGATCGGGTTTTCGCGATTGAGATAACGAGTCAGATGTTGGCCGGTGGCGTCGTCGTACACCACGAACAGCACGTTGGGGTTGCGCTGGGCACGGCGGGCGAACTCCGACAGCGTCGGTACGTCGCTGTCCCACATGGCACGCGGCGCTACGGATGCAAGCAACTGCGCCATGTCGTTGGCCGAATCCTTGAGATCCTTTTCGAGGGTCGCCCGTAGTTGCGCCTGCTCTTCTTTGAGGCGGGCAGACAAACCGGCGGTCAGGCGCTGACGAGTGCTGGCCGATAACGCATCAAGACTCGAGGTCACTTCACGCCCGGCCTGCTCCAGTTCACCGGAGAGCTTTTGACTGTCGGCACCCAGGCGCACGGCCAGATCGGCTTCCAGCGCCGTGACCGTGCTCCGCGTCAGGGCGACTGCGACCAGCACCTGCACCAAAAGGGCGATACCAAGGGTAACGAACACCGGCCGCAGCAAACGGCTTTGTAACAGTGAGAGAACGGCTGACACTTTAAATCCCTCTACTTCTGACGCCATTAATTTGATGGCACTCTTGTAGACAGATTCACAGCAAAGGTCATGCCGTCCAACAGGCATAAACGACAAAGGCCCCGATTAAGGGGCCTTTGTTTTTCGCATCAACGACTTATCAGGCAAACGGATGACGCAGGACGATGGTTTCGTTGCGGTCCGGACCCGTCGAAATAATGTCGATCGGCGCGCCGATCAACTCTTCAATGCGTTTGATGTAAGCGCGAGCGTTGGCCGGCAGCTCTTCCAGGGTCTTGGCACCCACGGTCGATTCGCTCCAGCCCGGCACTTCTTCGTACACAGGCTGCAGGCCTACGTAGCTGTCCGCATCGGTCGGGGCAACGGCATTGCCTTCGGCATCCTTGTAGCCGACGCAGATGTTGATGGTTTCCAGACCGTCGAGCACGTCCAGCTTGGTCAGGCAGATACCCGAGATGCTGTTCACATCGATAGCGCGACGCAGGATGACGGCGTCGAACCAGCCGCAACGACGAGCACGGCCGGTGGTAGCGCCGAACTCGTGACCTTGCTTGGCCAGGTGCGCGCCGACGTCATCGAACAGCTCGGTCGGGAACGGGCCGGAACCGACGCGAGTGGTGTAAGCCTTGGTGATGCCCAGGATGTAGTCGAGGAACATCGGACCAACGCCCGAACCGGTCGCTACGCCACCAGCGGTGGTGTTGGAACTGGTCACGTACGGGTAGGTGCCGTGGTCGATGTCGAGCAACGAACCTTGCGCGCCTTCGAACATGATGTCCTTGCCGGCACGACGCAGGTCGTGCAGCTCGGCGGTCACGTCGAGCATCAGCGGCTTGAGCAGCTCAGCGTATTCCTTGCACTCGGCCAGGGTCTTTTCGAACTCGATGGCTGGCTCTTTGTAGTAACCGACCAGCATGAAGTTGTGGTAGTCCACCAGTTCACGCAGCTTGTCTTCGAAACGTGGCATGTTCAGCAGGTCGCCGACACGCAGGCCACGACGGGCAACTTTATCTTCGTAAGCCGGGCCGATGCCGCGACCGGTGGTACCGATCTTCAGCTCGCCACGGGCCTTTTCACGGGCCTGGTCCAGCGCGACGTGGAAGGACAGGATCAGCGGGCAGGACGGGCTGATACGCAGGCGCTCGCGCACCGGTACGCCTTTCTCTTCCAGCTTGGTGATCTCGCGCAGCAGGGCGTCAGGTGCAACCACCACGCCGTTGCCGATCAGGCATTGCACGCCTTCGCGCAGCACGCCCGACGGAATCAGGTGCAAAACGGTTTTCTCGCCGTCGATCACCAGCGTGTGACCCGCGTTGTGGCCACCCTGGTAGCGCACTACGGCGGCAGCATGTTCGGTCAGCAGATCAACGATCTTGCCTTTGCCCTCATCACCCCACTGGGTGCCCAGGACTACGACATTCTTACCCATAACACTTGTCCTCATTCGCGCAAACTTGGTGCCGGCGATGGCCGGCAGGAAAACTCAAGAAGCCAGTGGCGATACTTGCCAAAGCCCGTTCTGCTGAATCAATTGCCGGTCGCAGTCCGCATCACGGGCGGCGGCCAAAGGTTGTCCAGGCAACGCCTGAACGACACGCTGACCCTCACTGCGCAACTGGCAAACCTGCTGCCAGAGTGCCGCATCCGTACTGTCAGGCATCCAGATACCGCCAGACGGTAGCTCGATCTCAGCACGCCCCAGGGTCACCAGGGTTTTCAAATCGGTAGAGAAACCAGTCGCCGGACGCGCGCGACCGAAGTCGGCGCCGATGTCATCGTAACGACCGCCCTGAGCGATGGACTGACCAACGCCCGGCACGAACACCGCGAACACCACACCGGTGTGGTAGTGATAGCCGCGCAATTCGCCGAGGTCGAAATACAACGGCAACTGCGGGAAGCGCACGGAAAGCCGCTCGGCAATCGCCAGCAGATCTTCCAGCGCTGCCAGAACCGGCGCCGGCGCATTGGCCAGACGCTCGCGCGCAGCATTCAACACTTCACGGCCGCCACACAGATCAACCAAGGCGCGCAGCATGCCCGACAGATCGGCCGGCAGACCTTCGGTCAGGGTAATCACTTCATCGATGGCCTTGCGCTGCAGGGCATCGAACAACTGCTGCTCGACTTCACCGGATAGACCGGCGGCGCGCGCCAGACCACGGTAGATGCCGACATGCCCGAGGTCCATGTGCACATCCGGCACATCGGCCAGCTGCAGCATGGCCAGCATCAGGCTGATGACTTCGACGTCGCTGCTCGGGCTGGCATCGCCGTACAACTCGGCGCCCAGCTGGATCGGGCTGCGCGAGGACGACAATGCACGGGGCTGGGCGTGCAGGACGCTGCCGGCGTAGCACAGACGGCTCGGACCTTCGCGACGCAGGGTGTGCGCATCGATACGCGCGACCTGTGGCGTGATGTCGGCGCGGAAACCCATCTGCCGGCCCGATTGCGGGTCGATGACCTTGAAGGTACGCAGATCCAGGTCCTGGCCCGCGCCGGTCAGCAGGGATTCCAGGTACTCGATATGGGGAGTCACGACAAACTCGTAACCCCAGCTCTGGAACAGATCCAACACCTGACGACGCGCGACTTCAATGCGCGCCGCCTCCGGTGGCAGTACTTCTTCGATGCCATCTGGCAGCAGCCAGCGGTCTACCGTTGCCATTACGCCATTCCCCTTTGATCCGGGCGGCCAGCACGAGGGCGAGCCTTGAGTGAAGCAGAAAATGACCGGGGCGTTCAAAACGCACGCGCATGAACGACGCAGCGAAAGGCCTGTTACCGGCTTCGCCCATCACTTTCCTCGAAAAACGCTCGGGCCGTTCAACCCGACGCCTGCAACAAAAACAGCAATCAAACATGCAGACGCAAAAAAGCCGGGAATTTCCCGGCTGCCGCATCATACACACGTTTTCCGAAAGGATCACCCCGCCCGAGGTTTTAGCCGCCGGGCGGAATGATTCAGGTCAACGTCGTGTCAAGGCTTGGCTTTTTCCAGGTAACGGAAGAAGTCGCTGCTTGGGTCGAGGACCAGGACGTCGGATTTGTTCGCGAAGCTTTCACGGTAGGCACGCAGGCTGCGGTAGAAACCGTAGAACTCCTGATCCTGACCGTAGGCCTTGGAGTAGATCGCTGCAGCCTGGGCATCACCGTCACCGCGAACCTCTTCGGATTCACGATAGGCTTCGGCCAGCAACACGCGGCGTTGACGATCGGCGTCGGCACGGATGCCTTCGGCCAGCTCGTTACCCTTGGCGCGGTGCTCGCGAGCTTCACGCTCACGCTCGGTGCTCATGCGCTCGAACACGCTGCGGTTCACTTCTTTCGGCAGATCGATGGCCTTGACCCGCACATCGACCACTTCGATACCCAGCTCTTTTTCCGCCATCTTGTTCAGCGATGCAGTGATGTCAGCCATCAGCGCATCACGCTCACCCGACACCACTTCGTGCAGGGTGCGCTTGCCGAACTGGTCACGCAGACCGGATTCCAGACGACGGGACAGACGCTCGTCGGCGATCTGCTTCAGACCCGAAGTCGCGGTGTAGAAGCGCTCGGCATCCTTCACCCGCCACTTGGCGTAGGCATCGACCATCACGGCTTTCTTTTCCAGGGTCAGGAAGCGCTGCGTCGGTGCATCCAGCGTCAGCAGGCGCGCGTCGAATTTGCGCACCTGGTTGACGTAAGGCACCTTCACATGCAGACCCGGCTGGACATCGGCCTGAACCACACGACCGAATTGCAGCAGCACCGCGCGCTCGGTCTGAGCGACGATGTAGAAGCAATTCCAGCCCACCAGTACCACGACGACGCCAACGATCAGGGCGATCAGCGATTTATTGCTCATCAGCGGGTCTCCCTTGTACGCGTCTGCGGCACGTCAGTGACATGCGGCGTGACGTCCGTGTTGTTGCTGGCGGCCGAACCGGTCACCGGTGCATTACCCGAACTGTTCTGGATCATCTTGTCCAACGGCAGGTAGAGCAGATTGCTCTGGCCGTTCTTGTTGCCGGTCACGAGGACCTTGCTGGTATTGCTGAAGACTTCCTGCATGGTGTCCAGGTACAGACGCTCGCGGGTGACTTCAGGAGCCTTGCGATACTCGGCGACCAGCTTGGTGAAGCGATCGGCCTCACCCTTGGCGCGCGAGATGGTCTCGTCGCGGTAACCGTTGGCATCCTCGATGATGCGCTGGGCCTGACCACGGGCTTCCGGCACCACGCCGTTGGCGTAGGTTTCGGCCTGGTTACGCGAACGCTGCTCGTCTTCACGGGCGCGGATCACGTCATCGAAGGCTTCCTGCACTTCACGCGGTGCCGCTGCGCTCTGTACGTTGACCTGAGTGACAGTGATACCGGTGCGATAGGTATCGAGGAAACGTTGCAGACGCTCCTTGATTTCGCTCGCCATCAATTCACGGCCTTCGGTCAGCACCTGGTCCATGGCGGTGGAACCGACCACGTGACGCAGTGCACTTTCGGTCGCGTGCTGCAGGCTGATTTCCGGCTGATCGACGTTCAGCACGAAGTCCTGCAGGTTGCTGATCTTGTACTGCACGGTCAGCGGCACTTCGACGATGTTCTCGTCTTCGGTCAGCATCTGGCCCTGCTTGGTGTACGCACGCTCACGCGTCACGTTCTCCATGTACTTCTTGTCGATCGGCGGGAAGTAGATGTTCAGGCCCGGGCCGACAGTCTCGTAGTACTTGCCGAAGCGCAGCACCACGGCCTGCTCCTGCTCGTCCACCACGTAAACCGCGCTGTACAGCCAGACGGCCGCCAGCACGACCAGGCCGATGCCGAGCAGACCGCCGAAGCCGCCACTGCTCCTGCCGGAACCGCCGCCGTCATCACCGCGTTTCTTACCACCACCGAACAACCCGTTCAGGCTTTCCTGCAGCTTTCGGAAGGCCTCGTCGAGATCCGGTGGTCCCTTGCGGTCGCCGTTATTGCGGCGCTTGCCACCCCAGGGATCCTGATTATTCGAGTTGCCACCCGGCTCATTCCAAGCCATAGCGCTCTCCATCTGATAAAGCAAAGACGCACCCACGGCGCGCCGACCAATGCTACAGAATGCCTGCCGTCGCGGCACAACCGCTTTTTCAGGCTTTTATTGCAAAGTGTGTTGCTCGATGAATTCCATCGGCTGCAATCCTTCGCGGCTTACCAATCGATTCAGCTCGATCCGGGGCAAACGAACGGCCAGCAGGCTGACACCTTCTTCATCGTATTCTTCTTTCTGCACCGCTCCGAGTTCGAAGAACTGCGCACGCAGTCGAGCGAATCGTTGCGGCAGGCGCAAGGTCCCCACGAACAGGTCACTGCCGAGCAACTCGGCGATCGCTTGTTCGAGCAACTCCAGACCACTGCCATCACGCGCCGACAGCCAGACCCGTTGCGGCTTGCCATCGGCATCGCGCTGGATCTGCGGCTCGACGCCTTCAAGCAAATCGAGTTTGTTATAGACCTCCAGGATCGGCAAGTCCTGAGCGCCAATCTCGCCCAGCACCACCATCACCTGCTCGATCTGCAACATGCGATCCGGTTCGGCCGCATCGATCACGTGCAACAACAGGTCGGAATTGCTCGACTCTTCGAGCGTAGACCGAAATGCCTCGACCAGCTTGTGCGGCAGGTGACGAATGAAGCCCACGGTGTCGGCCAGGACAATCGGACCGAGGTCGTCAAGTTCCAGGCGGCGCAGGGTCGGGTCAAGTGTGGCGAACAGTTGATCGGCCGCGTACACGTCGGATTTCGTCACGTTGTTGAAGAGTGTCGATTTGCCGGCGTTGGTGTAGCCCACCAGCGACACGGTAGGAATGTCCGCACGGGATCGGCCACGGCGCGACTGCTCGCGCTGACTGCGCACCTTCTCCAGCCGCCCCTTGATCTGGCGCAGACGGACCCGCAACAGACGGCGGTCGGTTTCCAGCTGGGTTTCACCCGGGCCGCGCATACCGATGCCGCCACCCTGACGTTCAAGGTGAGTCCAGCCGCGAACCAGTCGCGTGCTCATGTGGTCAAGCTGGGCCAGTTCGACCTGCAGCTTGCCCTCATGGGTACGTGCGCGTTGAGCGAAAATATCGAGAATCAGCCCGGTGCGGTCGATCACGCGACACTCGAAAACACGTTCGAGGTTGCGTTCCTGACTGGGCGTGAGGATGTGATTGAAAATCACCAGATCGGCTTCTTCAGCCTTGACCAGGTCGCGCAGTTCCTCGACCTTGCCGCTGCCGATCAGATATTTGGCGGTTGGCCGATGACGCGGCACGTTAAAAAACGCAACGGTCTCGGCGCCAGCCGAATTTGCCAACTCCTGAAACTCCTGCGGATCTTCGCGCGCCTCAGGGTCCTGTCCATCCAAGTGAACGAGGATGACTCGCTCACCACCACCGTGGCGCTCAAAGAACAAAGGAGACTCCTATCAGGCGTTACCCGGCGCTGCATCGGCATCGCCCTGTTCGTTTTCGGTTGCGCTAGGCAGACGAATTGGACGAACCGGCACGACGGTCGAGATCGCGTGTTTGTAGACCATCTGGCTGACGGTGTTTTTCAGCAGGATCACGAACTGGTCGAACGACTCGATCGTTCCTTGCAGCTTGATACCGTTGACCAGGTAGATGGAAACCCCGACTTTCTCTTTACGTAAAGTGTTCAGGTAAGGGTCTTGTAGCGAATGCCCTTTTGACATGTGCCGCACTCCTTTAAGGATTCAATAATAAAAACAGGTAAATTCAGATGGCTTCGGCCGTCACACCCCCAAGGATAGACGGCAATTGCAAGGACTCAGCTCAATATGGAGATGGTCCCGAGGTATTTCAAGGCGCGTGGCAGATTGTCGCAATCAAGACTGTCCAGCCAGTGTAAATCGTCCCAGCTGCGCAGCCAGGTAAACTGGCGCTTGGCCAATTGGCGCGTGGCGATGATGCCGCGCTCCTGCATCTGGGCCAATGTCAGCTTGCCGTCCAGGTAATCCCAGACTTGGCGGTAGCCTACCGCACGTATAGACGGCAACCCGGCATGCAGGTCACTTCTTTTACGCAGGGCTACGACCTCGTCGATGAATCCCTGTTCCAACATATTTGTGAATCTTTGTTCAATTCGCTGGTGCAGAACCTGACGATTCGCCGGAGCGATGGCCAGGTTCGCGACAGTATAGGGCAATTGTTGGCGTCCCGAAGCGGCTGCTTCAGTACTTTGCGCAGATTGTTGCTCACGCAGGGTGGTCATGCTCTGCCCGCTGACTCGATAGACTTCAAGCGCCCGACTCAAGCGCTGCGGATCATTTGGATGAATCCGCGCCGCCGACACCGGATCGATTTGCGCCAACTGATCGTGCAGCGCTTGCCAGCCCAGGCGTGCAGCCTCTTCCTCGATCTGCGCGCGCACCTCGGGATCGGCCGCCGGCATGTCGGCCAGACCTTCGACCAGAGCCTTGTAATAGAGCATGGTGCCGCCGACCAGTAGCGGGATCTTTCCCCGCGCGGTGATCTCGGCCATGGCTTGCAGGGCGTCGCGGCGGAAATCGGCAGCGGAATACGCCTCAGCGGGGTCGAGGATATCGATCAGCCGGTGCGGGTATTGGGCCAGCAGCTCTTTCGAAGGCTTGGCGGTGCCGATGTCCATGCCGCGGTAGACCAGCGCCGAATCGACGCTGATCAATTCGCACGGCAGCACCTTGGTCAGCTCGATGGCCAGATCGGTCTTGCCCGCAGCGGTCGGGCCCATCAGAAATATCGCTGGAGGGAGCTGGCTCATCAACGACCGCGCAGGAACAGTTTGTCCAGATCGTCCAGGCCCAGTTGGGTCCAGGTCGGTCGGCCATGGTTGCATTGGCCACTGCGCTCGGTGTTTTCCATGTCGCGCAGCAGGCCGTTCATTTCCGGCAGGGCCAGACGCCGGTTGGCGCGGATCGCGCCGTGGCAGGCCATGGTGCCGAGCAGTTCGTTGAGGTGCGCCTGAATGCGGTCGCTGGTGCCATATTCCATCAGGTCCGACAGAACATCGCCGACCAGCCGATTGGCTTCCGCCTGTTTGAGCAACGCAGGAATCTGCCGGATCGCCAGGGTTTCCGGGCCAAGCCGCTGCAACTCAAAACCAAGTCGCTGAAACCACGCCGCGTGTTCTTCAGCGCAATCGGCCTCGCGCTGACTGACCGCCAGCGACTCCGGCACCAGCAACGGCTGACCACTCAGGCCTTCGCTGGCCATGGCGATTTTCAAGCGTTCGTACATGATCCGCTCGTGGGCGGCATGCATGTCCACCAGCACCAGGCCATGGGCGTTCTCAGACAGGATATAGATGCCCTTGAGCTGCGCCAGTGCATAGCCGAGCGGCGGAATATCTTCCTGACCAGCCGGAAGCGCGTTGGCATTGGCTTCTGGCAGCGGCGCGAAAAACTCTTTGTAAGCGGCTTGCGCCTCGGCGGCAGGCACTGTCGATTGCGGCCGCGGCGTGTATTGGTACTGATAGGCACCGCCAGCGCTGGCACCGGATGACGTGTTGAACGCAGGTTGCGCCTGCGGCTGCTCGAGCAGCGCATTGGCGGCCAGACGCATCTCGCCCTGCGGGCCGAATTCGCCCGCCTCGATTCCGCTGGGTCGAACGATCGCCGTGGTGACCGAACCGGCCAGTTGATCCTCCGGTCGCACGTCGCCCAGCGCACGGTGCAGCGTGCCGTACAGGAAGTCATGAACCATGCGCCCGTCACGGAAGCGTACTTCGTGCTTGGTCGGGTGGACGTTGACGTCTACTGCTGCCGGATCGACCTCGAAAAACAACGCGAAGGTCGGATGCCGGCCGTTGAACAGCACGTCGCGATAAGCCTGGCGCACCGCATGGGCCACCAGTTTGTCGCGCACCGCCCGACCGTTGACGAAGAAATACTGCAAGTCCGCCTGACTGCGGTTGAAAGTCGGCAAACCGACCCAGCCCCACAGGTGCAGACCGTTGCGCTCGATCTCGATCGGCAGCGCCTGTTCGAGGAAACCGGAACCGCAGATCGCCGCCACGCGCCGCGCACGGGCCGCATCGTCATGGGCCTCGTGCAGGCTGAGAATGGTCTTGCCGTTGTGGCGCAGATGAAATGCCACGTCGAAACGCGCCAGCGCCAGACGCTTGATCACCTCCTGCAGGTGATCGAATTCGGTTTTTTCGGTCTTGAGGAATTTGCGCCGGGCCGGGGTGTTGAAGAACAGGTCGCGAACTTCCACCGAGGTGCCGACCGGATGCGCCGCCGGCTGCACGCGCGGTGCCATGTCGCGGCCTTCGGTCTCGACCTGCCAGGCCTGATCGGCATCGCGGGTGCGCGAGGTCAGGGTCAAACGCGCCACAGAGCTGATCGACGCCAACGCCTCGCCACGAAACCCCAGGCTCATCACCTGTTCAAGGTCTTCGAGGTTGCGGATCTTGCTGGTGGCGTGACGGGCCAGAGCCAGCGGCAGGTCATCGGCAGAAATGCCGCTGCCGTCATCGCGCACCCGCAGCAACTTGACGCCGCCCTGCTCGACATCGACGTCGATACGCTTGGCGCCGGAGTCGAGGCTGTTTTCCAGCAGCTCCTTGATAACAGAGGCCGGACGTTCAACCACTTCACCGGCGGCGATCTGGTTCGCCAGCCGCGGGCTGAGCAGCTCGATGCGCGCAGTGTTCAATACCTGGTTCATTCTTTGGACGCCAGTTCGGTGCCGGGAATGGTCAGGTGCTGACCGACTTTCAGCTCATCACTTTTCAGGTTGTTGGCGGCGCGCAGAGTGGCCGGGGAGACTTGATAGCGCACGCCGATCATCGCCAGGGTTTCCCCAGGGCCGACGCGGTGGTCGCGCGGGCCCTGGGCAATCTTGCCGGAATCACGCAGCCAGGCGATGTAGGTGCCCGGTGGCGGATTCTGCTGGAAGAACTGGCGCACGCCGCTGCTGATCGATCGGGCCAGGGCCTGCTGGTGGCTGGATGCAGACAGTTTGTTCGCTTCGTTGGCGTTGGAGATAAAGCCGGTTTCGACCAGGATCGACGGGATATCCGGCGACTTCAACACCATGAAGCCGGCCTGTTCCACGCGCTGTTTGTGCAGCGGCGTAACGCGACCGATGTTGGTCAGAACCTTCTGGCCGACGTTGAGACTGGAGGTCAGCGACGCAGTCATCGACAGGTCGAGCAGGACGCCGGCGAGCATGCGATCCTTGTCGTCGAGGCTGACGTTGCCGGCGCCGCCGATCAGGTCGGATCGGTTTTCACTGTCGGCCAGCCAGCGAGCGGTCTCGGAGGTAGCACCACGATCGGACAGGGCGAACACCGACGCACCGAAAGCGGCTGCGGACGGTGCGGCGTCGGCGTGGATCGAGACGAACAGGTCGGCGCCCTTCTTGCGGGCGATCTCGGTACGCCCGCGCAATGGAATGAAGTAATCGCCAGTCCGGGTCAGTTCGGCGCGGAAGCCTTTCATGCCGTTGACCTGACGCTGCAGTTCGCGAGCGATCTGCAGCACCACGTCTTTCTCACGCTGGCCGCGCGAACCGGACGCCCCCGGGTCTTCGCCACCGTGGCCGGCGTCGATCACGACAATGATGTCGCGCTTGCCGGCCGGCGCTGGCGGCAGCTTGATCGCCGGCTCAGTCGGGGTCACCGGCACTGCCGGCAAGGTCGCCACCGACGGCGTTGGAGCTGGCGGCGGCGCGGCATCGGCCGGGTTGTCGAACAGATCGACCACCAGACGGTTGCCGTACTGCGCGTTCGGCGCCAGCGAGAAACTTTTCGGGGTGACGGCTTTTTTAAGGTCGATGACCACCCGCAGGTCGGTCGGCGTACGCTGGGCCGAGCGCATCGCGGTGATCGGCGTGTTCGCGGTCTGCACGTTCAACGGTGCGCCCAACGTGGCGCCATTGATGTCGATCACCAGCCGGTCCGGCGCGGTCAGGGTAAAGACGCTGTGCTGCACCGGGCCACTCAGGTCGAAGACCAGTCGCGTGTTGTCCGGCGCCCGCCACAGGCGCACGCTGTTGACCTTTGAATCGGCCACAGCGTTGACGGTTACTGCCATCAACATCAGTCCAGCGGCAGCCACCAACGCGCGAAAGCGCATACCAAACCCCATCATTTAATTGGATTCCAATGCCAAAGCGGCACACCAGGCCTCGCCACGCGAGCCCTCGGCTAAAATTTTCAGCGAACGCCCGCTGTCTTGCGGGCCAATGGTAATGGTCAGGTCAGGCTTTGGCAAAAAGCCTGCACCTTTATCGGGCCATTCGATCAGGCACATCGCGTCGTCTTCGAAGTAGTCGCGGATGCCGAGAAACTCCAGCTCCTCCGGATCGACCAGGCGATACAGGTCGAAGTGGAAGGCGCGGATGTCACCGATCTCGTAGGGTTCAACCAAGGTGAAGGTCGGACTTTTCACCGCGCCGACATGACCCAGCCCGCGAATGATGCCCCGCGACAGGGTGGTTTTGCCCATGCCCAGATTGCCTTCGAGAAAAATCAGGCCATGGCCCTGGGTCACGCGGGCGATCCGTGCGCCAAAGTCGCTCATGGCCTGTTCATCGGCCAGGTACAGGGTTACTTCAGACACGGTGCATGCTCCTCCAACAACTGACGAATGGCTGGAATCAGATCACTGGCCGCCAGCCCACGGCCGAATTTGCCTTGTTGCAGGCCGGCATTGGCGTGCAGCCAGACGGCCAGGCTTGCAGCGTCGAACGCGTCCATGCCTTGCGCCAGCAATGCGCCGGTCAGACCGGCCAGCACATCACCGAGCCCGCCCGTGGCCATTGCCGGATGGCCTTGATGACACAGGGCCAGACGCCCATCGGGATGCGCGATCAAACTACCGGCGCCTTTCAGAACCACTACCGCTGAATACTTTTTGCTCAACGCCAATGCAGCGGCCGGACGATCGGCCTGTACTTCGCCAGTACTGATGCCGAGCAGGCGCGCCGCCTCGCCCGGATGCGGGGTGATCACGCAATCCCTGGGCAACTGGACAAAACCGCCGGCCAACAGGTTCAACGCGTCGGCGTCCCAAACCTGCGGTACCGACGCATTGGCGGCTGCCGACAACAAGGCGCGACCCCAGCTTGCCTGCCCAAGGCCCGGTCCGACGACCAATACCGAAACCTTTTCCAGCAGGCCCATCAGTTGATTGGCAGACGAGGTGCCGAGGGCCATGGCTTCCGGCACGCGAGTGAGCGCTGCCGGCACATGCTCGGGACGGGTCGCCAGCGACACCATGCCCGCGCCGCTGCGCAACGCCGTTTCAGTGCTGAGCAGAATCGCCCCGCCGAAACCATGATCGCCGCCGATCAACAGCACATGGCCAAAGCGGCCCTTGTGCGAAGTCGGCGCGCGCGGCGCAAGTGCCGGAAGATTAGCGGCGCTGAGGCGTCGAGCGCAGACAGGAATGTCACTGAAAATGTCATCGGTGGCTTGCAGATCGTTGAAGACCAGTTCACCGGTATGATCCGCTGCATCGCCGGTCAACAGCCCGACCTTCATGCCGATGAATGTCACCGTCAGATCGGCACGCACCGCGACGCCCAGTTCCCGACCGGTGTCGGCGCACAGCCCGGAGGGAATATCGACGGCCACCACCGGTAAACCGCTGGCATTGATGGCGGCGATGGCAGCGGCATACGGCTCACGCACTTGGCCAGTGAGACCCGTGCCGAGCAGGGCATCGAGGACGACACCGCGCAGCTCGTTCTCTGCCTGCCAGCTCTGCACCGCAACGCCAGCAGTTATGGATTCGGCACGGGCCAGTGCGGCATCACCCTGCAAACGCTGCGGATCGCCGACCGCCAGTACGCGCACGGTCCAACCTGCCCGCAGCGCCAGTGCGGCCACCAGATAACCGTCACCGGCATTGTTGCCGTGCCCGGCGAGCACCGTCAGTTCATTCACTGCCGGCCATTTGCGCAGCAGTGCGCGCCAGGTGGCGCGGGCGGCGCGCTGCATCAATTCGAAGCCCGGCGTCCCGGCGGCAATCAGCCGTGCGTCGAGTTCGCGCACCTGCGCGGCGCGGTACAGCGCGTCGGGTAAATCATCTTTCGTCTGCGGCATGCGTCTTCGGGCTCCGATGTCTGGCAGAATTATACGCACCTCAGCTCCGGTTTCTCTCGCCTCATGTCCGCCATCACCACAGACCTGCCCGCCCTCGCCCAATCGATCAAGGATTGGGGCCGCGAGCTGGGCTTTCAGCAAGTCGGCATCAGCGGTCTGGATCTGGCCGAGCATGAGCAGCACCTCGCGCGCTGGCTCGAGGCCGGCTACCACGGCGAAATGGACTACATGGGCGCCCACGGCAGCAAACGCTCGCACCCCGAAGAGCTGGTACCGGGCACGCTGCGCGTGGTCTCGCTGCGCATGGACTACCTGCCCGGCGATACCGAAATGGCCAAACGCCTGGCTGAACCGGAAAAAGCCTACGTGTCGCGTTATGCCTTGGGCCGCGATTACCACAAATTGATCCGTAAACGTGTGCAGCAATTGGCCGACAGGATTCAGGCGCAGATCGGCCCGTTCGGTTTTCGCGCCTTTGTCGACAGCGCGCCGGTGCTGGAAAAAGCCATCGCCGAGCAAGCCGGGCTGGGCTGGATCGGCAAAAACACCCTTGTACTGAATCGCAAGGCAGGCAGTTATTTCTTCCTCAGCGAGCTGTTCGTCGACCTGCCGTTGCCGGTGGATGAACCGCATAGCAGCGAACATTGCGGCCGTTGCACTGCGTGTCTGGACATCTGCCCGACCAACGCCTTCGTCGGCCCGTACGTGCTGGATGCGCGGCGCTGCATTTCCTACCTGACCATCGAACTGAAAAGCGCCATCCCTGCAGACCTGCGTCCGTTGATCGGCAATCGCGTATTTGGCTGTGATGACTGTCAGATCGTCTGCCCATGGAACCGCTTCGCCAAGCCCTCCGGGGAAGGCGATTTCAAGCCAAGGCACAACCTTGACAACGCCGAGCTGGCCGAGCTGTTTTTATGGGATGAAGAGACGTTCCTGAGCAGTACCGAAGGCTCGCCGTTGCGGCGGGCGGGGTATGAGCGCTGGTTGAGGAATCTGGCGGTAGGACTGGGCAATGCGCCTTCAACGATTCCGGTGCTGGAAGCGTTGAAGGCGCGACGGGATCATCCGTCAGAGTTGGTCAGGGAACATGTGGAGTGGGCACTGGAACGGCACTCCAGACCTTCAAACCTATAAATGGCAAACAAAGTACTCAGGTTGCTCACGTCCGAGCTGTATCCATATTTCCCGCCGCTCTTATTCTTGCGGAAGTTTGCCCGGGAGACCAATGGCCGCCCGACTGAAGGACTTTGCAAACTCTCGTTGCACTATCCTCCAGAAGATAAATACGATGCCCGCCTCCAGTGATCTTCGTCATATAAACATGCGTTAACTTTCTGGTTTGGCTGTATTTGGCTAGTTCCGAGTACGCAAGACCCGCCTCCCCAGCTGCTTGGCGGGCAGACTTATTGCTTTCAATGAGTTTGTAGAAATCGTCTGCCTTCTTCCGATAATTATCGTAGACGGGGGCGCTGAACACGTCATCCGTCCCGGTGGCCCTGACCAATTGCCAAGGTTCATCCGCCACAGGCTCCACAGGAGCATTGACTTTTTTGGCCGCAGCCTTGGCGCCTTTCCCGGTCCTCTTTAAATATTTCCCCGCTTTTCCTGCCCCCCTGCCACTAAGCCCTTGGCTAAACGCTGAAGCCATCTTCCTGCCAGCATTCACCGCCGCTTTTGCACCCGCCGCCAAACCTGCACCGAGCGAAGCCAGCCCGAGACCGAAACTGATCCAGCCCAGTATCTCGCCTGCTTGAGAATCCGGTGCCAGCTCATTGACCACTTCACTGGCAATACCCGCCAGGCCTGAAGTCACGGCCAGCCCCAGCGCCGCCACTGCCCATGGCGTCGCCGCGCCCATCGTCAACACGCTGGCAACGATCCCGAGAATACTGAGGCCGATGCCCAATATCGATTGCCAGGAGATAT
Organism: Pseudomonas sp. RIT-PI-o; assembly: GCF_001297215.1. NCBI lineage: Bacteria > Pseudomonadati > Pseudomonadota > Gammaproteobacteria > Pseudomonadales > Pseudomonadaceae > Pseudomonas > Pseudomonas sp. RIT-PI-o. The sequence continues at coordinate 206,929 of NZ_LHPA01000020.1, forward strand.
GCCCGGTAGGGTCGACACGATTGACAGGGTCGCCCAGGCAATAACTGTAGGCATTCAATCCGCCCGCGCCGAACGGACTCATGCTGTCGGGGGCGAGGAATCGCATCAATGTCGGACTATAGGCCCTGTAACCGTTACCCAGCAGATACAGCCCGGTCACCGGATCCAGCTGCTCGCCGTTGAACCCCGCCAGGCTGAACAAACCACCCTCGGCAGGACGATGGCCGTAAGGGCTGTAGGCGCAATCGGTGAGCTGTTCCTTGCCCAGCGTTGCCAGCACGCTTTGCTGCTGATCGGTCCCAAATAGCTGCGCGCCAGCGTGCAAACCAAATTGCTGTTGGCCCACCAGCGCGCCACCGTGACGCACAACACTGGATGAATTTTCACCACTCACCTCATTGGCGACCCGGCCTGCGTGGTAGTAACGCTGCACCGTTGTCTTTTCGGGTTGCGACAGTTCAACCAGATCGTCGAAACCGTCGTAATGGTAGCCACGAATGACTGATCCCCCTGCGCCGGACAATTGCTCAAGACGTCCGAAGGCGTCATAGGCCAGAGTCCGCGCCTGGTCGTCCTTGATCATCCTGCCGTTGGCGTCGTATTCCAGCGTCACTGCCGGTGGATAGTCGACATGGGAATGTTTGACTGCGCTGAGCTGGACAGGATCGGGATTGTCATAACTGAACGTGGTCAGATTCACGCCCAGCGGGAACTTCGTCTGCACGGTGAGGATGTTATCCAGCGCATCGAAGGTGAACGTTTGCTGGACAATTTCCTTGCCATACGGATCGCGGGGCTTTTGGGTGCCGGCACAGTCGTACTGGATCAGACGCCCGCGCACATCGTAGGTGAATTGCTCGTCACGCAATAGTTGCGTGCCACGCCTGGAGACTTTCTGCGCCAGTTTGCCAGCCAGCGTGTAAGTCAACTCCAGGGTCTGGTCGGGTTGGCCCTGAATCTCGAATGTACGGCGGGTTTCGCGACCGATATCGTCATAGGCAAACCGGGTGATCATCTGACGCTTGATCGAGGTTTCTTCGGTTTTAGTCCAGTCCAGCATCCCCGTCTGTATGTTGTAGTGGAACTCGGTTTTCAGCGTGCCCTGCGAGGTGGATAGCAGGCGACCATGCTGATCGTATTCGGATGTGCTTTCGGCTCCGAGTACATCGACATGGGTGATCGGCCGCCCCTGCAGGGACCAGGTACGGGATGTTGCTTTCGTGACGGCACCAAGGGTCGTCGTTTCGGTTTTCACGCGCCCGGAAGGGTAATAGGTGAAACGGCGTTCCCTGCCGTTTTCGGTACAGGTCAAGGGATTGCCACTGACGGGGTCATAAGTCATGGTCGTGACCAGCCCCCCCGCCTTGCGCTCAGTCAGCAAACCGCCCAGATCGCGCAAGTAAGTGAATTCGGTTTTCTGGCCATCAGCACTCTTGAACCACTGTGGCTGAGTGAAGCCCGCTTCATAGCCAGCCTCGGACTTTCGTCCGCCCACGGTACTTTGTATCAAACGACCCAGACCATCGTAGGTCTGCTGTCCCAACGCTTTGTCACCGACCTTGATGCCGATCGGCAGCCCTTCATCGCTATGTTCGGCGTAGTCGGTCACTACCTCACTGGCGTCAGGCAGGACGGTGCGAATTATCCGGTCAAAAACGTCGTATTCATATCGAGTGGTATTGCCGACGGGATCTGTCTCGCTGGTTGTGCGCCCGAATCCGTCATAGGTGTAAACGGTCTTGCCGAGACTCTTGTTCTTCAGATTGAAGCTCTCGACACTGAGCGGTTTACCGAAGTCGCTAATGACGGTGAGTGTCCTGCCCATCCCCTGGAGCCGGTTGGTTTGCTGGCGAAGGACCGGATCCGTCTCGCTGTGTTCGATACGCCCATCGGCATGCAGCGTCTTGCAGACCTGCCCCCAGGAATCGAATTCGTAGCGAGTGCTGACCGGATACGGCTTGCCATCACGCCAATCCGTCAGCGTCGCTTTCACCCTGTGACCGACCGAATCATGCAGGGCAGAATAAAGCGTGCGCGTCTGGATGAGACCGTCCTTGTCGGGATGGTCGCAGTCCTTTTCCTGAACGGTGACTACCCGCTCCAGGCCGTCATAGGTCACTCTTTGCTCGCCGCCAACGGGATCGGTGGTCACCACGGTAGCCGGCTGCTGTTTGCTGGCAGCCAGATAGGCCCACCGGGTCGAAGCAGCATAGGGGGTGCCGGAAGCAACCGTTTTGCACACTGCGCGGCCGATCGCATCGTATTCATGCTCGATGCGCTCGCCCTCGACAGCGATTTCAGAGACCTGTAATCCGGTCAGCGTCGACAGCACTTTCTCACTGGTCTGTAGCGCGCCGTCAAATCCGCGTGTGCTGGACTTGACCCGCAACCTGTCACCCTCAAGCTCATAGGAAAATTGGGTAGAGGTTTTTTTATCATTCAGAATGATGCTTTGCTCTTTCGTGGCCCCGTGCTTGAGCGGGTCCTTGGGCGCGTCCAGGTAACTGCGTTCGGTTTTCGAACGCAAGACCTCAACACCTTCCACAACTTCGTAAAAACGCTCCGTGATCGGTAATACGGATGGCAGTTCCGCACCTGCCAACGCCGGGTGCAGGGCATAGTCGTAGTACGTGACTGTCGCAGCACCGCCCGACGCGGCAGCGGTGACCGTCCTCTTCCTTGGAAATCTGGAAAACCCCAGCGGATCCTGCGGGCAATTGTCGCCTCCGCTTGCCGGATGAAACTCCGTCGAAGTCGTCACCCCGTTCGGCTCGACGTGCCTGATCAGGTTGCCTTCGCCATCGAACTCGGTGACGGTCGTTTCCTCGCGCTTCTGCTGAGTGCGCCGATCGAGGTAAGTCACCGTCTGAACCTTGGGCAGGCGGAATTGCGCCAACTGCTCATTGAAAGGTTTGGCGACAGAACCGTGATACTCCGTGGCGGTGGCGATCTGGGCGTCGCCGCAGGTTGTAACCTCAGCCACCAACAGATGGAACTTGTTGTAGGTGCGTTTAATGCGGGTATGGACTTTGCCGCTCACCAGCAACTGCTCGTCCGAGGTGTAGACATAGTGGCCGGGCGCCAGATAGAGCGGATCCAGATCATTGTCCGTGGCCGGGAGAAGGCCTTGTCCGAGAAAATTATGGTCGGAGTATGTGTATGCCCTGCAAAGCCGGGGCTGGCCACGTCCTGGATAAGCATCGTGAGCTATGACAAACGGGAGTGTCTTTTCCCCGTCATTGACGAAATGGTGACCCTGGCGCTTGTAGCGAATGATTTCTACGCCACGCAACGGGTTGACGACGCGCCACAAGTAGCTGGCCCCATCGATGATTTCATATTCCAGCTCCCAGCCGTTACCGACCGGAAGCTCGATGGCCGTTACCCGACTGTTTTTCAAGATCAACTTGTAGGTTGAACTGGACGAAGTGTCAGGATGCCGGGTCAACTTCACTTGACCTTCAGTGCGGGTGATTTTCAGCAGGCATCGTTTGGCATCACGGATTTCGGCCAGTCTGGGAAACTGATTGAATAATTCATGCTTGAGCGAAATGCTCACACCGTTCGCCGCGATTATTTTTTCCGCTACGGCGACCTGAGTGCCAGCCAGGACCTTGAGCAGTTCACGCCGACCATCCTTGTATCGAACTTCATAGCGCCCTGCTCCGGTCACCAATACCTTCGCCGTTTGCAGCTTCATTTCCCTGAACTTCAGACCGGTAGATGTTTCCACAGCCTTGTAGCGCTCACCGTTGGACAGCGTCATGACTTTGCTGAGCATGTCGTAATTGGTCATGGTCAAAGACCAGCCGATGCCGAAACCGGAGTCCGCCTGGTTGAGCGGATTGAAGCTCAGGGAAAGTGCAAATTCAGGACCGTTAAGATCCGACGAGTGCAACTTTCCCAAGGAAAAGGAGCTTGTGTACATGCCGGTGCGCGGGTCAACGCCTCCTGATACAAACTCACCAAAGTTGAAAGCGTTTGAATGAACAGCGGAAGATGAATTATTTGCCATTGAAAAACGTCCCTTTATTTCAAGATTGTGCTACTGGCAGATCAAAAAACGGCCAGCGAGAACCCGCTGACCATGCAGATGAAATCAGGCAAATTGTTTTGTCGAACGCTTCGATTCACCCAGAATGAAAGTTCGCTGCTCTATATCACCTTTGATACCAAGCCAGTGCTCCGTACCGAACTCATCAATAACGGCAACTTCGAAGGTTTCGCCGGTTGCCGGCTTCTCCTCTGTCTGCAGAGTCGTGCGCTGCACAAGAGTCAACACGCCCTGCACATCGTTAATCGGAAAGGTAATGTAACCGAGAGGAGTATTGACCGAGGCCGATCGTCCGTATATCGGCGCCAGATAACCATAGAAAGTTCTGCCGCCGCCACTGTAGTGGTTTATCGTGCCTGACGAGTACACCATCACTGCATCTTCAGCATCATACGGGTTAAGCTCTATATCGTTGCTATACCAGTCGAGCAGCTGAATCTGACGACCGTCAGCGTGAAGTCCGAGATGAAAATACTGAATGCGTTCCTCGTAGACTCTTTCGCTGAACGTGCCGTACTTGTGAAGAGAAAAACTACTCTGGTTATATTTTTTCGGCGGGATCGCCTCCAGTGCGACACTGCTGTCAAAACCAATTCCGTTACTTCGCAATACCACGTTATCCATAACGATTTCAGCGGCTACTTCCATGACACCAGGCCGGGTGGCCGAAACCCAAAACTGAAAAATCTGCACCGGATCAGAGTCGTCGCTTATCCGGTTATGCGTGGCACGTGGGATTTCGGTAATCCGCGGAGCCCCACCTGACATTTCGTGGGCATAACGGTTTTCCTGCAACGAAACGCTCCAGGCCCCTTCCAGCGGTCGAGCACCGTTATAGTCAATAAGTCGCAGGGACTGTAAGGCGGGGTGCCCATGCAGTGATGCACCATCGCCGTTGTTATCGATCCCGTGCAGAAGCACCAACACGCGCACCTGCATACGTCCATTGGCATACAGCACTTTATGCTGGCCCGACCTTGTGGCGTCGAGTTTTACCTCGATACGAGAAATACCAATATGATCATTAAACATTTAACAATACCTGGCTGATTGAAGATTTCGCCCTTTAAGGACTCAGCAAAGTATTGAGGCTCGATTTAAAGAATAACAGCTGCGACATTAGACAAATTATGAGGAAGTAATATTTCAACATCACCTCCAACAACTTACATAAATACTAATATCTTCAAGAAGCGTGAGTTTTATAGCACCGCCTGCAACAACTCCCCTGCCATCCTTTGGTTCTGGCACTCAATGATTGCTCCCCTCCCGACCTGACCGTCACAGAATCAGAAGCGGAGCCCTCGAGTAGTCTATTTCTTGTCTGGCTATGTCAGCAAAACAAAGGAGTCGTTACTTTAACCAATATTCAGTCACTCTCTGAACCTGTCGAAAAACCGCTCTCCGAGGACTCACTATCGGAGTCGGACTGTAAAACTAGATCCTCCGTGTGGATTTCCACCTTTCGATCCATACTGGAACTTTCAAGATAGTGACCAATCCGCTGCCTTGACTCGGCACTCAGCGGATTATTCAATAAACCGATGAACAGATCCTGGGTATCCGGAATCTCTAACAGTTCATGTCCCACGTCTGAAATATTATTATCATGCAATGCCACGACACCCAGTTTCGTGAGCCGATCTATGCCTAAAGGAATGCTTGAAAGATTTGCGTTGCTCAGCATCAATCCGGTCAAGCCAGCCATGTGACCTACATGCGGAGTAACTGTCAGAGGATTGTTTGCCAAATTCAAGCGGGTAAGCGTTTCAATTCTGGACAATCCTTCAACTGTGGCCTCGGATAGTGTCAGCGAGCACCCGTCCAGCGCAAGATCGCTTAACTGGCGCATTTGAAATATTCCTGACGGGAATTCCTCTGTCTTTATGCCAAAGACTCCCAAAGATTGAAGATTTGGAAAACTGTCAAGAAATGCACCTATCCGTGCTATCGGTTCATTTGCGGTCAATATCAACTCTGTTACATATTCAAACCGGCTGGACAACCTTGGTAATTCACCCGAAAAATCAACGTAGTGAGAAAAATGATCGTCTCCCTCGTCCCACTTCGAAACCGACTTGCGTTGCCAGATAGCTTGCAACTTTGTGCTGAATTGCTCGCGAGCCTGGCGCTGTCCGGCGGGTGTCGGCGCGCCTTCTGGTTGCGCTGTCGGTGTATGGGGTAATGTCCCTTCGGCCGTCCATACCGCCAATTCCTCACGCAACGTCGCAAGCTCTGTTTCCAGGCGAAACAAAACCTCTGATGAATCACTCTTCAAGCGCTCAGTGATAAATGCCGTCACCTCCTCATCTGGAAGATGCGGATATAGATTACGTACGCGCTCTACAATGGACTTTGGCGATAGCGGGTTGTCGTCACCTCCCCCTCGCAGATGCCCCGTTTGCCCATATCGCGCGATGGCAGGATCGGCGGTAACCGGAAGCGTCGGCATCCCCAGCAATTCGTTCACGGCATGGTGCGACGGCAACGGCAGTGCACGGATCAGCTGTTGCAGTGCCGCGCCCCCACCTTCTGTCACACCCAGCAAACGGCGATGCCCGGGCAACAACACAAGCCAGATGGCTGAATACAGATCCTTCGAGTCCTCAGGTATTTGGGCGTCGCTGCTTTGGATGACATAGCCATCATCCTCACGAATCAGTATGTGACGAAACGGCGACCGGGCGTCGCCGCTAGTGCTGAGCACAGGCCCGTCCCCAGCCCCCTGGCGAATCTCGAAAGCAATCTGCCGCGGCCAGTTCGCGAGATTTCCGAGCATATGCAGCACTAGCCGATCACTGTCCAGATTGGATACCGCCTCCAGATAAATACCTTCCCTGGCCCTCGCCAGGCGAATATCCCGAAGCGCCACCAGTGCCTCTTTCGCCACTCGCTGTGGCATGCCAGGCTGGTTGTGCATATGTAAACGCTCGGCGGCGCTCATGTTGCGCCATATCGCCAGTGCAGCCGTTTTCGGTAGATTTGGAAATACCCGGCGCATCCGTAAAGTATGTTCATCGCAATTGGCTTCAAATGCGTCTTCCAGTTCCTTGAACCTCGTAAACCGCTCAGGTGCGGCCCCGCGTCCCTGCGCCTGAATCTTCTGATCAAGTTCGAAGCGCCTGATGGTGTCCTCCAGTAAAAACGGCGCAGGACGATCATTAATGAGCACATCGCGCAGGACGACTTCATCGACGCCACTCACTGCCAGCAGGCGTGCAACCGTGGCGTCGGAAAACTGCGCCACAGAACGACCCATCCGGCGGAAAAGTTGTGCGGTTTGTACTGATATTGAATCGGTGACGGTGGCGAAATCGCTGTCAAGCGGGCCCCAGAACCGGCCCTCGCTGTCGAGTTTCATCAGCGGGCCGGAAGGGTCGAGTTCACTGGCCAGCGTGGCACGAAACAGGCCACTCTCGACATCCAGCACCACTTGCACCATATGGTCATCGTCTACGGCAACATACTGACGCTGCTTCACGATCCGCATGCCTTGCGCATCGAACTCGCCGAGTTTTTTGGGTGTGGGTATCCAGTAATCTGCCAGTGAAGACTTCGCGACGTGCATCGTGAGTTCATTGATCACGGAAGAGCTCGGGTTCACGCTCACCCAGATCTCTGGCGTCAATGCGGCCGGGGCAGGCGCCAGAGAAGGATGCGCGGGCTCCAGGCGGCGCGGGATGGGCAGAGCCGGCGTTGATGAAGAAACGGAGGATGACCAGTGAGCATCCTCTACGCTGAAATCGGGGGTTTTGGTTGGGGCGGGTACAGGTTTGACTCTGGGCGGTTTGCCAGTCATGACTACTCATCCTTGATATATGGGTGTGTTGGCCCTCGCATAGCTGGAGGGCCAACGCTAGATATAAATAACAGCACGTTCGGTGCGATTACCTGATAACTGAACACCGCAGCTTATCGGTAGTCGTCATGCCAAAAAGCATATATATATCTATTCCATCCACCGACATTGCATCAGTGGAGACTCAACCTCGCTCCAGGTATAAATTACGCTCGTAGAAGTTCACGCGAATCGCCAGCCTATGCTCCGTGCCGTGTTCATCAATGGCCAGAAAATAAAGTTTATTTCCGTATTTGAATGCTTTTCCGATTTTCGAGTATTCCGACAGCGCTTGTACGACGGTAAACTCGCCGTCGCTCTGAACCCTGACAGTATAATTCTCGTCCTCCCAGGTATGGGCGTCGGGGAAAAAAGCGAATACAAAAGGATCACCTTTAACCGGCAAGGACACTGTCACCTCACGGGTTTCAGGGCTGGCAAGAATGACCTTCATATAATTGGTTTTGCTTTCATTAAGCCTGTTACCCCCCGCAAAATCATGATCAGCCCCTTTCTCTATACCGTCTACAACCCAATCGACCAGCTTGATCTGCTGCCCCCGCGGATACAGTCCCAGACGATAGCTCCAGATCCGATTACCCGGCAATTCGTCGCCGCGCCGGGTTTGATACCAACGAAATTCTTCCATGGAGTACGCCGAAGGGGGTTGTGCTTCGATGGTTACACTGCTGTCCTGGACACTGGAAAGTGTGGTTCCGTTGCTGAGAATCCTCTCACCGTTCAGAGACAGACGCGCGCCAATCCGGGTGGTCCCGGCGCTGGACGTGGATACCCAGAACGTGCGTACCTGCGGATGGGCACTATCATTTTCCAGATCATCGTCGTGAACCTCTGAGGCAGTGAGTGAAGGCCTTGCCTCAAGGGTAAAGCGACCTTGCACAGTGCTCGCGGCCCAGCCGTCGCGCAACGTATTGCCGGTGCTGTAATGAATGAGCTCGATACTGTCCATTACATCAGCCGGTACGTGCATGGTATTGCCGTCGGCGTCTACCCCGGTAACCAGAACTTGAACCTTGACCTGCATCCGGCCATTACCGAACAGTGTTTTGCTGCGAGTACTGTCATTGGCGTCGAACTTGACGCTTAAACGGGCGAGGCCTGTAAGTACTGGCGCAATGGTTTGCTGACCGTGTGTAGCGTCCATGCTTTCACTCATGATGCATTTCCTTGAAAAGTTGTATTTGAATATTGACATCGAAAAGGTGCCAACAAAAAAACTACAGACCCTTCAAATAAACAGCAAAGCGAAAAATGTAAGAAACATACACTTGCAAGCCCATGACGATTTACCGGACTTTATTCGACAGGCCAATAATCCCTGCAAAGTTATTAATGCTCGTCGTTATAAACGAATTTTGGCATTTCCCAATGGAAACGGATGGCAAGCAGACGTAACAAAAACCCGCCGAATAGTGTGATCAAAATGGCTTGTTCGCTCGGCACATTCAAATAAAGACACAGCATGTAGCACCACGCGGCAGCGAAGGAGACACTCGCATACAGTTCGCGCCGAAAAATCAGCGGAATGTCGTTGCAGAAAATATCCCGCAGGATGCCGCCGAATACCCCGGTGATCACGCCGCTGACCGAAGCCACCAGCATGCCATGGCCCATTTCCAGAGCGGTCATGCAGCCGATCAGCGTAAACGCCACCAGACCGACAGCGTCGAGCACCAGGAACAGCGAGCGCAGATGGCGCATCCAGCGCGCGGTGAATACGGTGAACATTGCCGCAACCGAGGTCAGCACCAGGTATTCCGGGTGCTTGACCCAGGTCAGCGGATAATGCCCAAGCAACACATCACGCACTGAGCCACCGCCCAACGCCGTGATGCAGGCAATCAGCACCACACCGAACCAGTCCATGCCGCGACGACCGGCAGACAGCGCGCCAGTCATGGCTTCAGCGGTGATGGCAATCAGATAGAGCATCAGCAACATGGGGGCAATCCTGGCAGTGAGGCGCGCAGTTTAGCCACTAGGCGCCGGCACTGACAGAGATGACGCCAAGCTCGCTCCGATTCAAAGCCGCCGTCATGGGTGACGGAACGGAATGCCGGCGGTGGGATTTCAGAAAAAATGAAGTATCAACCTCGTTCCAGCCTGAAGCTTCGTTCTTTGAAGTCAGTGCGGATAGCCAACTTATGCTCAGTGCCGAATTGATCCAGAGCGGTGAAGCGAAAAACTTCCCTGTCCGGGCGAAGCAGAATTCCTGCCTGAAACACTGCATTCCATGCTTCGACTTTATTACCGAAAGCAAATACCACATTCTTTACCGGACCTTCAGCAATCCAGTCCACCAACTTGACTTGCTGCGAATGGGGATACAGGCCGAGATAGTATTTGTAAATACGTTGATTCCTGAATCCGCCGTCGTACCAGACATCTTCCCAACGGAATTGCTCAATCGCGTAGGTGACCGGCAGGATGGCTTCAATGCTGATACTGCTGTCATGCCTGCTCGACAGCGTTGTCCCATTACTGCGGATGACGGTGTCAGCAAACTTTAATGGAAGCACCGATCTGAATGGTTTCAACATTTTCGCTGCAAACCCAGAACGTGCGTACCCGGCGCTGGTCCGAGGCACAGGAGCCACCTGTGGCAGCTCCTGCACAACACCATCAGAACTTGATGAAATGCTTACGGTAATGCTGCAACTCGGCGATGGATTCGCGAATGTCGTCCAGCGCCAGGTGCGTGCTGCCCTTCTTGAAGCTGTCACGCACGTCCGGCGCCCAGCGCGCGGCCAGTTCCTTGAGTGTGGAAACGTCGAGGTTGCGATAGTGGAAGTAGCTTTCCAGCGCCTTCATATGGGTGTAAAGGAAGCGACGGTCCTGGCAGATGCTGTTGCCGCAGATCGGCGACTTGCCCTTCGGCACCCATTGTTCCAGGAAGGCGATGGTTTCGGCTTCGGCCTCGGCCATGCTGATGCGGCTCTCGCGCACACGCTGGGTCAGGCCGGAGTTGCCGTGAGTGCGGGTGTTCCACTCATCCATGCGCGCAAGGACTTCGTCGCTGTGATGGATGGCGATTACCGGACCTTCAGCCAATGTGTTCAGCTCACTGTCGGTGACGATGGTAGCCATTTCGATGATCACGTCGTTGTCCGGGTCCAGACCGGTCATCTCCAGGTCGATCCAGATCAGGTTCTGCGGGTTTTGCATATTCGGGCTCCTAGGCAATGCTGCGCAGTTTAGCCTAGGCCGGTGGCCGGGCGTGCTAAACTCGCGGCCGTTTTACCTAATCGCTGCATTCTTCAGACGGAACACCCATGGCCAAACGCCAACTCAATCGTCGTCAAAACTGGCGCATCGAAAAGATTCAGGGCGAGCGCGCCGCACGCGCCGCCAAACGCGAGTCCTCGGCGGTCGAAGCCCTCGAGGGCGGTGACCTCGGCCCTGAGCAACACGGCCTGGTGATCGCTCACTTCGGTGTACAGGTCGAAGTCGAGGCCGTTGACGGCGAACTCGCCGGTCAAGTGTTCCGCTGTCACTTGCGCGCCAACCTGCCGGCGCTGGTGACTGGCGACAAAGTCGTCTGGCGCGCCGGTAACCAAGGCATCGGCGTGATCGTCGCGCAACTGCCGCGCAGCACTGAACTGTGCCGCCCGGACAGCCGTGGTCAGCTCAAGCCGGTTGCCGCCAACGTCGACATGATCGTCATCGTTTTCGCGCCGCTGCCCGAGCCCCACGCCAACCTGATCGACCGCTATCTGGTTGCCGCCGAACATGCCGGCATCCGCCCGCTTCTGCTGCTGAACAAATTCGACCTGATCGACGAGCAGAACGCCCCGGCGCTCAACGCGTTGCTGGCGGTGTATCGCACGCTGGGTTACCCGGTGCTGGAAGTTTCGGCGCAGCACGGCGACGGCATGGAACAGCTGCAAAAGCAGCTCGACGGGCGCATCAGCGTATTCGTCGGCCAGTCCGGCGTCGGCAAATCGTCGCTGGTCAACAGCCTGCTGCCGGAAGTCGAAACCCGTGTCGGGCCGTTGTCCGAGCTGTCCGGACAGGGCACGCACACCACCACCACCGCGCGTCTGTTCCACTTCCCCGGCGGCGGCGAACTGATCGACTCCCCGGGCATCCGCGAATTCGGTCTCGGCCACGTCAGCCGCGCCGATGTCGAAGCCGGTTTCATCGAGTTCGACGACTTGCTCGGCACCTGCCGCTTCCGCGACTGCAAGCACGATCGCGAACCGGGTTGCGCGCTGCTCAAGGCGCTCGAAGACGGCCGCATCCAGCAGCAGCGCATGAACAGCTACCGCTCGATCATCGCCAGCCTGCCTGAAAACGGCTATTAAACAGCCGCGCCGGCAACCCCGCGCCATGGGTTGCCGGTTGTCGGATCGCATCTGACACAATCACTCCCTTCTTAAACATCAGCCCTGTCTGTAGGCTTTTGCGCGCCTGCCTGTAGGACCTTTCTGTTTTGCCGCTTGGACCTTGTAGGTCTTTACCAGCGGCCTACATTCGTTTCCTCCTTCGCTTACTGCGATCCAAGAGGAATCCAATGCAAAGCTGTCATTCATTCATCAGCCAATCGTCTCGCATCGTCCACGTGTGCAATCCCCACAGAATCGTCAGCGCGAACAGCCTGCACACGGTGCTGTAACCATGCGCAAGGCACTGTTTATCGGCATCAATGACTATGCGCATATTTGCGGGTTGAGCGGCTGTTGCAACGACGCCATGGCCATGGCGTCGGTACTCAAAACCAACGCCAATGGCGACCCCAATTTCAAGAATGTCGTGTTGACGTCCGCTGAGGATTATCTGAGCCGGGAGAAAATCGAGGACCAGATCCGCGAGTTGTTTTCCGGCGACAGCAACGTCGCTCTGCTGTACTTCGCCGGCCATGGTGATTTCGACGCCGACAGCGATGAAGGCATGCTGATCCCCCAGGATTCCCGTACCCCCAAGGACGGCATCCGCATCAGCGACATTCTCAACTGGGCGGACAAAGCCACGCGGATCAAAAACAAAGTGATCATCCTCGACTGCTGCCAGAGCGGCTCGGCCGGCGAAGTGCGAGCCTTGCGCAGCGAGAGCAGCATGGTCGGCGAAGGCATGAGCATTCTCACCGCTTGCAAAAAAACCGAGCCGGCCATGGAGGGCGCGCAGCATGGCGTATTCACCGGCCTGCTCCTGCAAGCGCTGCATGGCGGCGCGGCGAACATCCTCGGCAAGATCACCCCCGGCAGCCTGTATTCCTTCGTGGACAACGCCCTCGGCGCCTGGGAACAGCGTCCGGTGTTCAAGACCAATGTGTCGCAGTTCATTTCCCTGCGCGAAGTCTCGCCGCTGATCCCCAAGGACATCCTGCGCAAATTGCCGGACTGGTTCGCCGAAGCCGAATCGGTGTTCCCGCTCGATCCCAGCTATGAGCCGACTGAAAAGGCGTTCGTGCCCGAGCATGGCGAGGTCTTCGCCCAGTTGCAGAAGTGCAACCGCCACAGCCTGATCGAACCGGTCGACGCCGAGCACATGTATTACGCCGCGATTCACTCGACCGGCTGCCGCCTGACGGCGCTCGGCGCCTATTACCGCGAACTCGCCCTCAAAGGACACTTCTGATGCCCGTCTTTATCAGCTACCGCCATATGGATCGCGCTCATGCGATTGCCATCAACACCCGCCTGACTCAGGCGAAGATCAGGACTTACCTGGACGTGCTCGATCCGGAATCGCAGACCACCGACGACATCACCGGGGTCATCACCCGCAACATCACCGAATGCACGCATTTGCTGGCGGTGGTGTCGGAGAGGACAGCGCTGTCGTGGTGGGTGCCGTTTGAGATTGGCGAGGCGACGATCAGTAATCGGCGGATCTGTACGTTCAAGACCGGGCCGGCTGAACTGCCGATCTATCTGGACAAGTGGCCGAAGCTGAGCACGGCCAGCGATCTGGATTTCTTTATCGAGGCGTATCGGGATGAGGTGTCGAACCAGCGCTCGATGACGCTGGACTCGATCAGCGAGTCGGTGAAAGGGGCCTACAAGCGTGATGCAGAGATGTTTCATGAACAGTTGAAGAATCGGATTCGTCGTGGGTTCTAGAACGCCGTCACGTCTGAAAAGCCCCTCACCCTAACCCTCTCCCGGAGGGAGAGGGGACTGACCGTGTCGCGTTCAAGAATAACGTCGACTTGAAATTACTCAGTCGAACTCAGGTTTTGGCCCCCCGGAAATCGGCTCCCTCTCCCTCGGGAGAGGGCTGGGGTGAGGGGCAGAGGTCTGTCTGGTTACACAACTCTCAAGCCGAAAAAAAATCCTGACAAAAAAGCCGACATCACTGTCGGCTTTTTTGTCACTTACTGCTTCGGCGCAGGCGCTGGCGCGGCCCCCCCCGGCTCGGCCGGCTTCGGCGCGGCGTCATCGAACAGATTCAAGCGTTCGCGCAACTCGTGGGCCGGCACTGGCTGCTTGTCCGCCGGCAATGCGTTCGGATCAACCGGGGCTGCCGGAGCAGCACCGTTCTGCCCCTGATCCGCCGGTTTCGCCGCCTCAGGACCCTGCGCGCCTTCAATCGCCGCCTGGGCTTTTTTGGTCAGCACGACAATGTCGATCCGGCGGTTCACCGGGTTGAACGGGTTTTCCCGGTCGAACAATGCCGACGAGGCATAACCCACCACACGCGCCACTTGCGCATCCGGATAGCTGCCGGCGACCAAGGCACGACGAGCCGCGTTGGCACGGTTGGCCGAGAGTTCCCAGTTGCCGTAATCGCCAGTGCCGATGTATGGCTTGGCGTCGGTGTGGCCACTGATGCTGATCTTGTTCGGCACCGCTTTGATGGTGTCGGCCATGGCCAGCAGGATGTCTTCGAAGTACGGTTTCAGGCGCGCGGAACCGGAGTCGAACATCGGCCGGTTCTCAGCGTCCATGATCTGGATGCGCAAGCCGTTCGGCGTGATTTCGAAGAGGATCTGATCCTTGAATTTCTGCAGTTGCGGGTTCTCGTCGACCTTGTTCTGCAGTTCTTGCAGCAGCAGTTCGAGACGCTCCTTCTCGACCTGTTCGGCCATGCCTTCCACCTGTTCGGTATCGACCGTGACCTTGTCAGGCTGCGGCTGCGACTTCACTTCCGGGTTGAGGGTGTTTTCCGGCGCCAGGGTCGGCGTGCCACCGAGATCGATGATGTACGGCGTGCCGCTTTCGGAGAAACCGACCGGGTCCTTGAAATAACCGGCGATGGCGATCTTCTGTTCCGGCGTGGCGGTGGACAGCAGCCACAGCACCAGAAAGAACGCCATCATCGCCGTGGCAAAGTCGGCAAAGGCGATTTTCCACGCCCCGCCGTGGTGCCCGGCGGCAATGCGCTTGACGCGCTTGACGATGATCGGCTGATTATTTTCCATAACTTAACGACCGCGAACCGCTTGTTCCAGCTCGGCAAAGCTTGGACGGTGCGCCGGGTACAGAACCTTGCGGCCGAACTCGACCGCCAGCGACGGCGGCATGCCGGATGCCGAAGCCACCAGCGAGGCCTTGATGGCTTCGTAGACGTTCAGCTCTTCCTTGGCATCGTGGGCCAGGGAATGCGCCAGCGGGCCGAAGAAACCGTACGCCGCGAGAATACCGAAGAAGGTACCGACCAGTGCCGCACCCACGTGCAGACCGATCGACGCCTGGTCGCCCTCGCCCAGCGAGGCCATGGTAACCACAATACCGAGTACCGCCGCGACGATACCGAAACCGGGCATGCCGTCGGCGATGCCGTTGACCGCGTGCGATGGGTGTTCGAGGTCTTCCTTGAGGCTGTACAGCTCCATGTCGAACAGGCCTTCCAGTTCATGCGGGGCCATGTTGCCGGAGGACATGATGCGCAGGTAATCGCAGACGAACGCGGTCATGCGTTCATCCTTGAGCACGGCAGGGTACTTGGCGAAGATCGGGCTCGCGGCGGCATCTTCGATGTCGCCCTCGATAGCCATCATGCCTTCGCGGCGGCTCTTGTTGAGGATCTCGTAGATCAGCCCGAGCACTTCCAGGTAGAAGGTGTGGGTGAAGCGCGAACCGAACATGCTCAGGGATTTCTTGAGCACGTGCATCGTCATGTAACCGGGGTTGGCCTGGAGGAAAGCGCCGAGGGCCGCACCGCCGATGATCATCACCTCGAAGGGCTGGATCAGGGCGGCAATCTTGCCGTGGGAGAGCACGTATCCGCCGAGCACGCTCGCGAATACGACGATGATGCCGATAATTTTAGCCATAGGTAGAAGGTACTTGTTTAAGTCGGGTTCAAGGTCATATTCGGAAGTTAAAAAATCTCTTCTTCTACTTATCGGCAAAACTGCGCCAGACTATAGCCAGTTCAGGCGAAAAGCCAATTTAGCCCATGCCGGGCGCGTCTACAGTCAGTGAAGATCTCGTCCAGACATGGCTAATGAAACGAACATTCCATCGGTAAAACCGACCACCCTCCAGGCGTGGGTCAAGCTGCTCGACAGCGTCCGCCTGCCCGTGCCGCAAGAGGCTCACGACAAAGTCTGCCGGGCAATCCGCGACAACCGCAGCTCGCTGCGCGATATCGCCGACCTGATGCAGGACAGCCCGGCGCTGGCCTTGAGCATCATCCGTGAGGCGAATCGTCACACCCACGGCACGATGGCTGCGCCGGCGGAAAATCTTGAGGTGGCAATCAATCGCCTGGGCCTGGCCCGTACCGAAGAACTGCTCGCGCGCCTGCCCGCCGAAGCGCACATGCAGATCCCCAAGGCCCTGCGCCAGTTGCAGTTGATCAGCCAGCATGCGACGCAACAGGCCAACGGTTTTTTCGCCAGTCGCCTGGCACGGCTGTGGCAGGACATTCATTGGGGCAGCCTGTTGTTCCTCTCGCCGCTGTGGCCGTTGGCGCTGACCTATCCCCAGTTGCTCGAAGAGTGGGAATTGCGGGTGATCCACAAGGGCGAATCGGCACGTGTGGTTGAAAGACAGTTGTTCGGCGTGCGCCTGTTGAAAATTGCCGAGGCACTGGTGCATGCCTGGCACCTGCCGATCTGGGTGGAGCAAGGCTACAAATTGCTGCTCAGCGAACAACGCGAACTGGTCAAAGTGCTGCGCATCGCCCGTGACAGCGAACACCCGCTGCGCCAGCAGAACCGCCTCGACGATGACCCGACGCTACGGCGCTGGCTCAACCAACCGGCGAATACCGTGCTGCTGGCCAACGGCCTGGCGCTGTCGGCGCAACAGGCCTGGGACAGTCCGCACAGCAAACGCTGGCAGTACCTGACCAGCCTGTACCTGCAAATCTCGATGGACGAAGTGCAGCAACAGTTGCACCAGCAAGCGGCGAACAGCGCACGCCAGCATGCAATGCCCGATCTGTGGCACCCGGCGGTTTCGCTGATCTGGCCGTGGGGCAGCCGTCGCTTGCCTGCCGGCATGCTCCCGGCAGCAGCACCCAATTCGGAAGATCTGGGCCAATGGCGTCGGCAATGCGCCGAGCTGCTCGCCGAGCCCAGCCGCTTCACCAACGCGATGAGCCTGACCGTCGCTGCCCGCGAGGCACTGGTGGCCAGCGGCATGCGCCGGGTGATGATTCTGATGGCTGACCGCACCCACTCGACCCTTCGCGTGCAGCAAACCGCTGGCCTGCCGAAGGACGCGGCAGCGCTGAGTTTTGCCGTCAGCCAAAGCAAAGTCCTGCAGCGTCTGCTCGCCCAGCAGGCACAGGTGCGAATCACCCCGGAGAACAACGCTCAGTTCTCCGCCTTGTTACCTGCGGGGCTGCGCACGCTGTTTCGCGGCGAGCATCTGTTCCTGCGTTCATTGGTCAACAATGGCCGGGTGATCATGATTGTCGTCGCCGATCAGGGCGGCGGGCCGGTCGCCGACATCACCGTGCAGGCCTTCGGCAAAACCGCGCAGTGCATCGAAAAAGCCCTGCACAGCTTTAGCAGCCGCGGCCAATGAGCCTGCGCTACAATCCTCCCCTTTGTGCTCTGGAGACCTCACATGTCTGACTTCTCTGGCTTGCCGCTCGTCATCGAGCCGAGCGACCTGCTGCCGCGCCTGGAGTCCCCGGAACTGATTCTGGTGGACCTGACCAGCCCTGCCCGGTATGCCGAAGGTCACTTGCCCGGCGCACGCTTTGTCGATCCGAAACGCACCCAGCTCGGCCAGCCGCCGGCGCCGGGACTGATGCCGGCGAAAGCCGATCTGCAAGCGTTGTTCGGTGAGCTTGGCCATCGCAAGGACGCGGTCTACGTGGTGTATGACGATGAAGGCGGCGGTTGGGCCGGGCGCTTCATCTGGCTGCTCGACGTTATTGGCCACGACAAGTACCACTATATAGACGGTGGCCTGCCGGCCTGGCTGGCGGCCGGCATGCCCATGTCGATCCAGGTGCCCGCCGCGGTCGGCGGCCCGGTGTCGCTGACCCTGCACGATGAACCGACCGCCACCCGCGAATACCTGCAAAGCCGTCTCGGCGCCGCCGATCTGGCGATCTGGGATGCGCGCGGGCCGCTGGAATATTCCGGCGAGAAAGTCCTCGCCGCCAAGGGCGGCCACATCCCCGGCGCGGTCAATTTCGAATGGACTGCCGGCATGGATCAGGCACGCCAGCTGCGCATTCGCACCGACATGCCGCAGATCCTCGAAAACCTCGGGATCACCAAGGACAAGGAAATCATTACCCACTGCCAGACCCATCACCGGTCGGGCTTCACTTATCTGGTGGCCAAATCCCTCGGTTATCCGCGGGTCAAGGGCTACGCCGGTTCCTGGGGCGAATGGGGCAACCACCCCGACACGCCTGTCGAGATTCAAGCTTCCAAGGACAACTAATGAAAGAGCGTCTGTTTATCCTCAGCCAATACCTGCTGCCGCATCACCTGCTGTCGCGCCTGGCCGGTTGCATCGCCGAATGCCGCGTGCGCTGGTTCAAGAATGCCTTCACCCAGTGGTTTGCCAAGCGTTATCAAGTGGACATGTCGCAAGCGCTGGTCGAAGACCTGACCGCTTACGAGCACTTCAACGCATTCTTCACCCGCGCCCTGAAAGACGGCGCGCGTCCGCTGGACGAAACCCCGGGCGCGATCCTCAGCCCGGCCGACGGCGCGGTCAGCCAGCTCGGCCCGATCGAGCACGGTCGCGTGTTCCAGGCCAAGGGCCACAGTTTCAGCGTGCTCGAATTGCTCGGCGGTGATGCGGCCAACGCCGCGCCATTCATGGGCGGTGACTTCGCCACCATTTACCTGTCGCCGAAGGACTACCACCGCGTGCACATGCCGCTGGCCGGCACCCTGCGCGAAATGGTCTACATCCCGGGCCGGATCTTCTCGGTGAATCAGACCACCGCCGAGAACGTTCCCGAGCTGTTCGCCCGCAACGAGCGCGTGGCGTGCATCTTCGACACCGAACGCGGACCGATGGCGGTGGTGCTGGTCGGCGCGATGATTGTCGCTTCGATCGAAACCGTGTGGGCCGGTCTGGTCACGCCACCAAAGCGCGAGTTGAAAACCTTCCGCTACGACGAAGCCGCGCGCGCACCGATTCACTTGGAGAAAGGCGCTGAACTGGGGCGCTTCAAGCTCGGTTCGACGGCGATCGTGCTGTTTGGCCCGGATCAGGTGAAGTGGGCCGAAGAGCTGGTGGCCGGCTCGCCAGTGCAGATGGGCCAGGGTCTGGCACTGCCAAGAGCGTGATCCTGTTCGCGGAAGCAGCCGAGGCTGCTTCCGCAAACCGCGGCAATTGCTGCTATGGTTTTGCTCATGAGCCAAAACCTCTTCCCTCCCAAGTTACGCGCTCCGACTCCTACGCAAACGCGCCTGTCGTTCTGCGACGCCACCCCGCGCGACCTCAAGCGCTGGATCGCTGGCCTGCCCAAGGCCAACATCGGCGAAACCGCGCGCCTGCTCTATCAGGGCCTGGGCGAACTCAACCTGCTGCTCACCCCCAGCGATAATCGCCTGCAACTGCTGGAGTTGCTGCGGCCCGAGGTGTATTTCGTCTGCCAGCATCTGGAACGGCATTTTTTGCATCAGGCGATCATGCTCGACGAGCGCTCGCGCAAGGTCAGCAACCTTTGCCAGGCGCTGCAGGGTCAGCTGGCCATCGGCTATAAACAGATCGTCCTGCGCATCCTGCCGAAATACAGCAAGGATCGCGCGACGCTGGTCAGCACCGCCTTGCAACGCGCCGCGCATGCTCTCAAGGCGCAACTGGTGCGCGCAACGCAGCTGTACAGCTCGCCGCCCGAACATGTGTGGTTCGAACTGCATCAGCTGTATCGCAGCGCTTCTGAATTACAGCTGCAGCAGCGGCGACTGCGCGATGATCTGGCTTATCTGACCAGCGATTTGAGCGTGGAGCAGACCTACATCGCCGCCCTGCTGCTGGGCAGTGCCCGTTGCAATCAGTTGCGTCAGAGCCAGATTGCCCGTCTCGCCGAGGTCATCGAACCCTGGAGCGCCCTGCTCACACTGCATCCAGGCCGCGCAGACGACGGTTTGTTTGCGGTCAGCCCGGAACTCGATGTCGGTCCACGCTACCGCAAGATGTTTCGCAGCGAACAACAGAGCGGACTGCTGGGCTTCGATCCGCAACCGCTGGTCAAGCAGCTCGAAACGCATTTGCTGCAGCAGCCGACCTCGACACCCTTACCCGTCTCCGCCGGCCTCAGCATCGATACCCTGCAACATCTGCACGCCACCTGGGGCCAGGCTGCCGAACGCAGCTTCCAGCGCAGCGCCGGGCAAGGCACATTGACCGTGTGCGTCGGCATGAGCGCCCTGCACTTCTACCTCGGCGGCGAGCGCACCTTCAGCGAATTGCTCAAACATCCCGGTGCCCGCGCGGCAAATTTCAGCAGCGTGGTCGCCAACGGCGAAAAGGACAGCTGGAGTCAGGCGTTCGACGCCGCACCGCAAAGTAACGATGAGCTGTTGCCGTACGAAGAAATCCAGTACGACCAATTAGCCGAGGATGAAGGCCCCGGCAACGCGCCGAACTATCCGACCTACGCCTTGCCCGTGATCAACCACAGCCCCGGCGGCTATTGCCTGGCCTGGCCGAGCGAGGTGCCCGCCGAATTGCAGGCCGGGGAAATGCTCGGCATTCAGGACAGCGAAAGCAGAGGCTGGAGCATTGCGGTGATTCGCTGGATCCGCCAGGTACGCGGCAGCGGCACGCAGATGGGCATCGAACTGGTCGCGCCACACGCCCAGCCGTGCGGCCTGCAACTGGTGCGTTCAAAGGACGATCACGGCCATTATTTGCGCGCTTTGCTGCTGCCGGAGATC
Organism: Pseudomonas sp. RIT-PI-o; assembly: GCF_001297215.1. Taxonomy (NCBI): domain Bacteria; kingdom Pseudomonadati; phylum Pseudomonadota; class Gammaproteobacteria; order Pseudomonadales; family Pseudomonadaceae; genus Pseudomonas; species Pseudomonas sp. RIT-PI-o. The sequence goes on from NZ_LHPA01000020.1 coordinate 228,097, forward strand.
AGCGCGATCGACTTGCCGGCCACCGTACTGGCGCCGCGCCTGCCGTTTCAGGAAGGCAACAAAGTGCTGATCAACACTCAAGGCGAGGAACACCGCGCCGGGCTGGATCGGCGGGGGGCGAGTACCCACAGTTTCAACCAGTTCGCCTATCGCTCGCTGGATCCTGCGCAGAATGGCGGGGGTGAAGAGGATTTCGATTCGTTGTGGAATTCGCTCTAGACCGAGGCGCGGCCTTCGCGAGCAGGCTCGCTCCCACACTGGAATGAGGTTCCCTGTGGGAGCGAGCCTGCTCGCGAAGGGGCTGGTTCAGGCGCTCAAGAACTCAAAGCTGCCCGTCGCGATCGCGGAAGCCCAACAGATACAACACACCATCGAGACCCAGCGTTGAAATCGCCTGCTTCGCCGACTGCTTGACCAGCGGCTTGGCGCGGAACGCCACACCCAAACCGGCAATTGCCAGCATCGGCAGGTCGTTGGCGCCGTCGCCGACGGCAATGGTCTGCTCCAGGCGCAGACCTTCCTTGTGCGCCAGTTCCTTGAGCAGATCCGCCTTGCGCTGTGCATCGACAATCGGCTCGATCGCCACGCCGGTGCACTTGCCGTCGACCACTTCCAGCTCGTTGGCGAACACGTAGTCGATGCCAAGTCTGGCTTGCAGCTGTTTGGCGAAATAAGTGAAGCCGCCGGACAGAATCGCGGTTTTGTAACCGAGGCGCTTGAGTTCGGCGAACAGGGTTTCGGCGCCTTCGGTCAGACGCAGCGAGGCGCCGATCGAGTCAAGCACGCTGACGTCGAGGCCCTTGAGCAGGGCCAGACGCTCTTTGAAACTGGCACGGAAATCCAGTTCGCCGGCCATCGCGCGCTCAGTGATTTCCGAAACCCGATCGCCCACGCCTGCTGCCTTGGCCAGCTCATCGATGACTTCCGCTTCGATCAGCGTCGAGTCCATGTCGAATACCGCCAGGCGCCGGTTGCGGCGGAACAGCGAATCTTCCTGAAAGGCGATGTCGACGTTCAATTCCTGCGCGACGCTGAGGAATTCGGCGCGCAAGGCCTGCGGATCGGCGGCTTCGCCGCGCACGGAGAATTCGATGCAGCCCTTGCCCTTGTCGGCCGGGGTGTCCAGCGGCATGCGCCCTGACAAACGGTCGATATGGTCAATGTTCAGGCCATATTTGGCGGTGATCGCGCTGACAGCCTGCAATTGGCCGGCGGTGACTTTGCGCGTCAGCAGAGTAACGATATGGCGTTTCTTGCCCTGATTGCCCACCCACTGCTGGTAATCCTCTTCGGACACCGGGGTGAAGCGGACTTGCTGGTCGAGTTCGTAGCCTTTGAACAGGATGTCCTTGAGCACCGACTTGCCCTGCTCGGAATCGGGAATTTCAACCAGGATGCCGAACGACAGGGTGTCGTGGATCACCGCCTGACCGATGTCGAGAATGTTCACACCACCTTGTGCCAGAACACCGGTGATGGCCGCCGTCAGACCCGGACGGTCGACTCCCGTGATGTTAATCAGGACGATTTCGCGCAACGCGCACCCCCGCAACTGGAAAAAAACCGCATTCTACCCACTTTCAGTGACCATCGGGCACCGCGAGCGCTTTGCCGGTCTGGGGCCTGTCGCTATACTGCGCGTCAACTTCACGGACAAAGAGCCGAGCTCAAGTGAACCGGCCCACGCCAGTCAAAACCGATAACTTCTTCCTGCTGATCTTCCGTGCACTGCGCCACCGCCGTGTACCGATTGCATTGCGCATTGCCAGCCACAACGTGATCCTGGTCGCTCTGGCCCTGGTGATCTATGCCGGGGTGATGGGGCTGCAATTCAAGCAGGCCATGCACGAGCAGGCCGATGCGCTGGGCGAAAGCCTGACCACGCAGACCGCCACCTCCGCCACCGAGCTGCTGGTGTCCAATGACATCCTCAGCCTCAACGTGCTGCTCAACAACCTGACCAAGAACAAACTGGTGGCCCATGCGGCGATCTACAGTGTGGATAACCGTATCCTCGCCGAGTCCGGTCAGCGGCCCAAGCACAGCCTGTTGGGCGAAGCCGAGGGCATGTACGAGAGCAAGATCACTTTTCAGGACGTGACCGCCGGGCAACTGCGCATCAGCCTGGACATGGATCAGTTCCAGCAGCCGATGACCATCAGCCTGCAGAGCATGGGCATTTTGAGCGCGATTCTGCTGGCACTGTCGCTGGCCCTGAGCCTGCGCATGGGTCGTTATCTGTCGACGCCGCTGTTGCAATTGCGCGTGTGGCTGCGCCGGATCGACGCGCACACCCCGGGCATCGATCGTCAGGATGAAATCGGCGATCTGGCGCGCCAGCTGCACGCCAGCTACGCCCCGGAACCCGAGCCTGAGCCTGAACCCGAGCCGGAATTCGCCGAGGATGAAGACGAGCCGGAATTCGAGGTGCGTAACCTGCGTGATCCGAGCTTCGACGAAAGCCGCCCGCTGGCCGCGAAAAAACCGGCGCCGCGTCACTTGGTCAGCACCGTCGAAGACAATGATGACGATGACGCTTTCGCCGACCTGCGCGACGAATCGATCACCGGCGCCGCACAACCGCTGACGCGCAAACCGACCCCTGACGTGCCACAGCACACTGCGGTACTGGCCGTGCAACTGGGTTCGCAGGAACAACTGCGCCGCTTGCCTCGCGCACGTCTGGAAGAATTGCAGGAACGCTATCGCGACTGCCTTGAGCAGGCGGCTTCGCTGTATCAGGGCGAAATCGAAACCCTCAACGATGGCAGCACGCTCCTGCTGTTCCACACCGAAGATTGCGGCGACGACTACCTGACCAATGCCATCTGCTGCGGCGAACTGCTGCGGGCGCTGGGTCATCAGTTGCAGATCGAGGTCGCGGACAGCGGCATTACTCTGCAACTGCAGCTTGGCCTGACCTTGGGCGATGAGTTGTTCGGTCTGAGCCAGATTGATCTGCTGCTGACCGATTCGGCCCAGGATGCACTGGCCTTGTCGCAGCACAGCCGCAACCTGCTGCTGGTCGAGCGCAAGATCAGCGATGACGCGCTGATCCGCCAACGTGCGCGGATCCGGCCGATCGCCAGCCCTGAAGGCGCTTGCTGTGTCGAGCGGTTGATGGAGCCTTATCCGTCGATGCTCGAGCGGCAACTGGCGCGGATGCATGAGCGCCGGGCGTAAGGTTTAGGCCAGATACGCAACAGCCCGCAGATGAGTGATTGTCTGCGGGCTTTTTTGTGTGCGGCGTTATTGGAATCGTGTGCATCACTGAAAGCCCCTCACCCTAGCCCTCTCCCGGAGGGAGAGGGGACTGATTGGGGGAGATTCCAGAATTACACCGACTTGAACGCCCTGCCTTGAATCCATAATCGCCAAGATCTTTCAGGTCGATATAAGACGCAGACACCTCGGTCGGTCCCCTCTCCCTCCGGGAGAGGGCTAGGGTGAGGGGCTTTTGATCTTCCACCCCACCTCCAGACACAACAAAGCCCGCACAAGGCGGGCTCTGTTCTGACTCGTTCCAGCCTCAGAAGCGAAACACTTCCATATCGGTACGAATCGGCGAGGCCATCGGAATCTTCGGTTGCTTCTCGGCATCCGCCGCCGGCGCTGCGGGTTTCGGCGCGGCTTTACGCGGGGCCTCGGCCACTGGCGGCTGGTTGGCGAGTGGCTTGAGCGCTACCGACAGTTGCTCGGCCAGCCGCTGCAACAGGATCCCCTGCGCCTGCACCTGCGAAGCGGTGCTGCCAGCGTGCAATTCCTGCAGATGAATGATGCGGTTATCGCGCACCTTGCCGCGACGATCGATCAAACGCCATTGCGCATCGAGAATCGCCGGTTGTTTCGCACCCGAGTCCAGACGGGTGATGGTCAGCAGCACCTGCACATCCGGGGTGAATCCGGCGGTAGCAGGCGCCAGGACCACACGCTGGCTGTCCAGGTGACCGGCGACCTGACGCATCAGCAACTGATCGATATCCGACGAAAGGCTGCCAGCCCAACGACCGTCGGTCGCCGCTTGCAGGCTGCCGTCCGGTTGACGTTGCAGCAGGGTTTCGCGCTGAAGGTAATCGGCCACAACCACTGGCCCCAGCAAAACCGCCATGCCCGCGCTTTGCGCAGGCTGAACCGGACTTCCGCTGTCCAGTTGATACAGCGACACCGGCTGGTGAACGCTGCAACCCGCCAGGCCAAGAACGCCGGCGAGCAACAAAATAAGGGGGCGTAGAGCAGTCATCATCCCGTCCAGGTGGCCGCCACAAGGCTGACCACAGTGAAAATACTCAATAAATATGAAGAACGCTCGACCACGCCGGCGCTTGAAAGGCCATATCATCCGTGAATATGCGTTCCGACTCCAGCGCCAAAGCGTCGATCTACGCGTTTAATCGCAGATCGAACGCTCTAGGAAGGCGTTCCAGCCTAATTGAGGTTTTCGACGAGCAGCGCATCCACCCGCTGGAAGCCACGCGGAAGTTTGTTTCCGCGACGTCCACGCTCACCTTTGTAGTGCTCGAGGTCGTCGGCCTTCAGCGACAGGGTCCGTTTGCCAGCCTGCAACACCAGGGTGGCGCCTTCCGGCAGGACGGCGATGTCCGTGACATATTCTTCGCGGCTGGCCACGCGCTCACCGGAAATACCGATGATCTTGTTGCCTTTGCCCTTACCCAATTGTGGCAGATCGCTGATCTTGAAGATCAGCAGGCGACCTTCGGTCGTGACCGAGGCCAGCCAGTTCTGCTCACGATCGGCGACCGGGCGTGGTGCGATGACCTTGGCGTTGTTGGGCAGACTCAACAGGGCCTTGCCAGCCTTGTTCTTGGCTTGCAGGTCTTCACCTTTGACCACGAAACCGTAACCGGCATCGGACGCGATCACGTACAGCGCATCGTCTTCGGGCATCAGCACGCATTCAAACGAAGCACCCGGTGGCGGCGTCAGCCGGCCGGTCAACGGCTCGCCCTGGCCACGGGCCGACGGCAAGGTGTGAGCGGCGACCGAATAGCTGCGGCCGGTGGAGTCGATGAACACGGCAAACTGGTTGGAGCGCCCCGCCGCCGAGGTCTTGAAGCCGTCGCCCGCCTTGTAGGACAGACCGGTGGCGTCGATGTCATGGCCCTTGGCCGAACGTACCCAGCCTTTTTCCGACAACACGACGGTGACTTTCTCGTTCGGCAGCAGATCGTGTTCGCTCAGCGCCTTGGCTTCGGCGCGCTCGACGATCGGCGAGCGGCGGTCGTCGCCATAGCTTTCGGCGTCTTTGAGCAGCTCGGTGCGCACCAGTTTCTTCAGCTTGGCTTCGCTGCCCAGCAGGGCTTGCAGCTTGGCTTGTTCCTTGAGCAGTTCGTCCTGCTCGTCGCGCAGCTTCATCTCTTCCAGTCGCGCCAACTGACGTAGACGGGTGTCGAGGATGTAGTCGGCCTGAATCTCGCTGAGGGCGAAACGCTCGATCAGTTTGGCTTTCGGGTGCTCCTCGGTACGGATGATGTGGATCACTTCATCCAGATTGAGGTAGGCGATCAGCAAACCGTCCAACAGGTGCAGGCGACGCTCGACCTTGTCGAGGCGGAATTGCAGACGGCGACGCACGGTCAGCACGCGGAATTCCAGCCATTCGACCAGCAAGGCGCGGAGGTTTTTCAGCTGCGGCTTGCCGTCCAGACCGATGATGTTGACGTTGACCCGGTAGGTCGACTCCAGCTCGGTGCTGGCGAACAGATGCTGCATCAGCGCTTCGTGATCGACGCGGCTGTTGACCGGGATAATCACGATGCGGCACGGGTTTTCGTGGTCGGATTCGTCGCGCAGATCGGCGATCTGCGGTGCTTTCGACGGTTTGGCCTGCATCAGCGCGGCGATCTGCTCCAGCACCTTGGCCCCGGAGACCTGATGCGGCAGCGCGGTGACGATGATGTCGCCGTCCTCGACGTGGTACACGGCGCGCATGCGCACCGAGCCCTTGCCGGTTTCGTACATCTTCAGCAGGTCGGCGCGCGGCGTGATGATTTCCGCTTCGGTCGGATAATCCGGACCCTGAATGTGTTCGCAAAGCTGTTCGACCGTGGCTTTCGGCTCATCCAGCAAGCGCACGCAGGCGGTGGCGACTTCGCGCAGGTTGTGCGGCGGCACATCGGTGGCCATGCCTACGGCGATACCGGTGGTGCCGTTGAGCAGAATGTTCGGCAGGCGTGCCGGCAACACCAGCGGTTCCTGCAGGGTGCCGTCGAAGTTCGGGCCCCAGTCAGCGGTGCCCTGGCCCAGTTCGCTGAGCAGCACCTCGGAATAGCGCGACAGCCGCGCTTCGGTGTAACGCATGGCGGCGAAGGACTTCGGATCGTCCGGCGCACCCCAGTTGCCCTGGCCGTCGACCAGCGTGTAGCGATAGCTGAACGGCTGTGCCATCAGCACCATTGCTTCGTAGCATGCCGAGTCGCCGTGGGGGTGGAACTTGCCGAGCACGTCACCGACGGTACGCGCCGATTTCTTGTGCTTGGAATCGGCATCCAGCCCCAGCTCGCTCATGGCGTAGACGATACGCCGCTGTACCGGTTTCAGGCCGTCGCCGATATGCGGCAAGGCGCGGTCCATGATCACGTACATGGAGTAGTTGAGGTAGGCATTTTCGGTGAAGTCAGCCAGCGAGCGGCGTTCTACACCGTCCAGGCTGAGATCAAGGGAGTCGCTCATGCGGGCCTCATCGGTTCGTTGTCTGGCGCAGCAGCATGGTGCCACCGCGCTGGGTAAATTCAAGTTTGTTCAGGGCGCTCATGCCGAGCAGCACCTGATCGCCATGCAGCCCCGGCGCCACCAGTGCGCGGACATCCCGCAGCACAATGTCGCCCAATTGCAGGCGGGCAATCTTCGTTCGATAACCCTGGCTCAGGCCATTGGCCGTGCTCAGGGTCACGCCGAAACCTTCTTGCAGTTTCAAACGCTTGGCCAGATCCGCGGGAATCGCGACATCGGTGGCGCCGGTGTCGAGCATGAACTCGACCGGCTCGCCGTTGATCTGGCCGCTGGCGACAAAATGCCCTTGGGCATTGCTCGCCAGTTTCACCTCGATAAAACCTTCGCCCTGCTCCGACGTGACCACGATGTTCGGATTCTGCTGGCGCTGTTCCCACTGCCCGAAAAATTTCGTCGCGAGAAACAGCCCCGCGCACCAGGCGAGAACCATCAACACCCGACCGGCACGCTTGCCCGGCGGTTGCCGGCTCATGGCCTGGCGCTCCAGCCACCGGCCGGTGCGGCGAAGCGCCAGACCACCGGGCGGGCTTCGCCGTCGGCTCGCGGGCCGAAATTATTATCGACGCCGATCCACGCGCCCTCGGCGTCAACGATCAGCGCTTCTTCCAGCCCGTAGTTCTGCGAGTAGCGACGTTTTTCCTGCAACAGTTCATCGGCATACGACCAGCATTTCTCGACCTTGGTCGTCTGTGCATCGCGACGACAGATCTCATAAGCGTTGCGTTCAAGAGTAAACAGCTTGCCGTTGAACAATGAAATGTCGGAAAAGTCGCGATGAACCGCTTTCGCCTTGGGAAACTGTGGCGGCTGCATCTCCTTGCCGCCCTCACTGAGCAGCACGCAGCGACCATCGCAATCCCACACCGTCTGCTGGCGCTTGATCAGCAGCAGGCCGCGCTTTTGCCGTTCGGCGGCCAGCCACATCTGATCACCGGCCGGGTTGATCGCCAGGCCCTCGAAGATCGAATTGAACTTCAGCAGCAGGCCGCTCGCCCGCGCCTCGCGAACCAGCAGCGGCGAGATCTTCAGCCAGTTTGCCGGGCCGCTGACCGGCACCTGCAATACTGCTGCGTGAGCCTCGCTGACGATGTAGCGATTGCCAGCGCTGTCGCAACTGATGCCTTCGAAATCCAGATCGCCACCGCGAATGAACGACGCCGCCCAGGTACGCGAGCTCAAGCCCCAAGGCAAGCCGCTTTCGGGCACCGGCGGCACGTCGATGTGTACGGTTTGCGCTTGCCAGACCGGATCGCGGGTATCGAGCCGGTAGATCTGCTCGTCATCGCGATCGGACACCGTCCACAGTTCATTGCCGCACATGGCCAGACCCGACAGGTTGCCGCCGCGCATGCCCTCGACCGGGTGCTCGGAGAGCACGCGCAGTTCCTGCAACGGCTCGGCCGACACGCTCAGCGCACTCAGCAGCAACGCACCCGCCAAGGCCCAGCCAAACTGCATCAGGCCAGCACCTCGGCGAGGTTGCCTTTGGATTCCAGCCAGGATTTGCGGTCACCGGCGCGCTTCTTCGCCAGCAGCATGTCCATCATTTCCGAGGTTTCGGCGAAGTCTTCGCCCAGCGTCAACTGCACCAGACGCCGAGTATTCGGGTCCATGGTGGTTTCACGCAGTTGCGGCGGGTTCATTTCACCCAGACCCTTGAATCGGGTGACCTGCGGCTTGCCGCGCTTCTTCTCGGCCACCAGGCGATCGAGAATACCGTCGCGCTCGGCTTCGTCGAGGGCGTAGTAGATCTCTTTGCCGAGGTCGATGCGGTACAGCGGCGGCATCGCCACATAGACGTGACCGGCATCCACCAACGGGCGGAAGTGCTGGACGAACAGAGCGCAAAGCAGCGTGGCGATGTGCAGACCGTCCGAGTCGGCGTCAGCGAGGATGCAGATCTTGCCGTAGCGCAACTGGCTCATGTCCGCCGCGCCCGGATCGACGCCGATGGCCACGGCGATGTTGTGCACTTCCTGGCTGGCGAGTACTTCGCTGCCGTCGACTTCCCAAGTGTTGAGGATCTTGCCGCGCAACGGCAGGATCGCCTGGACCTCCTTGTCCCGCGCCTGCTTGGCCGAACCACCGGCGGAATCACCCTCGACCAGAAACAGCTCGGAACGCATCGGGTCCTGCCCGGCGCAGTCAGCCAGTTTGCCGGGCAGCGCCGGGCCTTGGGTGACGCGTTTGCGCTCGACCTTCTTGCTCGCCTTGAGGCGACGGCCAGCGTTGTTAATCGCCAGTTCGGCCAGGGCCAGACCGGTTTCCGGGTTGGCGTTGAGCCACAGGCTGAAAGCGTCTTTCACCACACCGGAGACGAACGCCGCCGCTTCACGGGATGACAGACGCTCTTTGGTCTGGCCGGAGAATTGCGGTTCCTGCATTTTCATCGACAGGACGAACGCGATGCGCTCCCAGACGTCTTCCGGCGCCAGCTTCACGCCGCGCGGCAGCAGGCTGCGGAACTCGCAGAACTCGCGCATCGCATCGAGCAGGCCCTGTCGCAAACCGTTGACGTGGGTACCGCCCTGCGCGGTCGGGATCAGGTTGACGTAGCTTTCCTGCACCGCGTCGCCGCCTTCCGGCAGCCACAGCAGCGCCCAGTCGACCGCTTCTTTATTACCGGCGAAGGCACCGCAGAATGGCTCGTTCGGCAGGCGCTCGAATTCGCTGACCGCATCCACCAGGTAGGAGCGCAGGCCGTCTTCGTAATGCCACTCGACTTTCTCGCCGGTACCCTTGTCTTCGAAGCTGACCAGCAGCCCAGGGCACAGCACAGCCTTGGCCTTGAGCACGTGCTTGAGGCGGCTGATGGAAAATTTCGGCGAATCGAAGTATTTCGGGTCCGGCGCGAAGTACACGCTGGTGCCGGTATTGCGCTTGCCAACGGTGCCGACGATTTCCAGCTCGGAGGCCTTGAAGCCGTCCTTGAAGGTCATCTGGTATTCGTTGCCGTCACGTTTGACCCGCACGCGCACTTCGGTGGACAGGGCGTTGACCACGGAAATACCCACCCCGTGCAAACCGCCGGAGAACTGGTAGTTCTTGTTGGAAAACTTGCCGCCCGCGTGCAGCTTGGTGAGGATCAGTTCGACACCGGATACACCCTCTTCCGGGTGAATGTCGACCGGCATGCCACGGCCGTCGTCGCTGACTTCCAGCGAATGGTCGGCGTGCAGGATGACCTGCACCGATTTGGCGTGGCCGGCCAGGGCCTCGTCGACGCTGTTGTCGATGACTTCCTGGGCGAGGTGGTTCGGCCGACTGGTGTCGGTGTACATGCCGGGGCGTTTGCGCACCGGGTCGAGGCCCGAGAGGACTTCGATGGCGTCGGCGTTATAAGAACTAGCGCTGGGAGTGGCCATAAGGTCTCGTCGTCAGTCATTCATGAAAGAGGGGCAAGACTTCACAGCGTGGTGAAATCGATTGCCTGATACATATCGGCAGCCATGCCGGCAAAACTCAGCAACGCCGGCAATTGCCCGGCAAAGCCCTGAAAACTGTGGTCGCCGCCAGCCTGGATACGCAAGGCACAGGCGCGGTAATACTGTTGGGCGAGGCGATAATCCAGCGTTTCGTCGCCGGTTTGCAACCAGACCTGATAACGCTGCGGATCCTGCGGCGCCGGCACTTCCAGTTCGGCCAGCGCCGTGACGTGGTCGTGGGTCAGTTCCCAGGTTTCATCGGTATAGAGGTTTTTCTGCGTGCCCAGATAACCATCGAACATCCGGTGCGGGCTGACCGCCGGGTTGACCAGCAAGGCTTTCAGGCCATGGCGCTCGGCCAGGTGAGTCGCATAGTAGCCGCCGAGCGAACTTCCCACCAGCAACGGCCGGCCCAGCTCGGCGATTGCCTGCTCGAGCTGACCGATGGCTTCGCGCGGATGGTGATGCAGCGCCGGCACGCGCAATTGCCCGCTCAATCCCAGCCGCTCCATGACCGCGACCAGCTGACAGGCCTTCTTCGAGGCCGGCGCGCTGTTGAAACCGTGGATATAGAGGATCGAACCGGACATTTGAGCTCCCTGGCTGTCGGTTTGGGTTTGCGGAGTTTACAGGGAGAGAAGATGGGATTGGGGGGTGGTTTCGAGAAATTGGTCATTCAGCGGGAGCGGCCCTCACCCTAGCCCTCTCCCAAAGGGAGAGGGGACTGATTGGGGGATATTAAAGAGATACACCGACTTGAAAGTGATTTGGCGAATCCATAATCGCCACCGCCGTTGCAGGTCGGCGGATCGCGAAAGACACCTCGATCGGCCCCCTCTCCCTCCGGGAGAGGGCTGGGGTGAGGGGCTCTTGATCGAAAATCAGTAACCTTCGGAACCGTAATCAACGGTAAAAGCAAAACCGGTAACGCGCTCAACCCCGGTTTCCAACCGCCCATCCGGCAACAACCGCAACCACCGATACCCCGGCGCCTGCTCGCCGACCTTGAAATCCGCACTCCCCGGCTCGAACTGGATGCACGTCGAAGGCGAGGCCATCAAGCGCACGCCATTGCGGTCACGATCGATTTCCTGATGCACATGCCCCCACAACACCGCGCGAACCTGAGGAAAGCGATCCAGCACTTCAAAGAACGCTTCCGGGTTGCGCAGGCCGATCGGCTCCATCCACGCGCAGCCGATCGACACCGGATGATGATGCAAGCACACCAGATGATGGCGCTCCGGCGCTTCGCTCAGCGAGCGCGCCAGCAACTGCAATTGATCGTCCTGCAGATAGCCCGGTACCGAGCCCGGCACGGCTGAGTCGAGCATCGTCACCCGCCAATTGCCGATATCGACCACCGGCTCCAGCAACGTGCTCTGCACCGCTGCCTCGGCCATGACCATCGGCTCGTCGTGATTGCCGGGAATCCAGCGCGCTGGCGCATCGATCTGCGCGCTCAGTTGGCGAAAGGCCTGATACGACTCCAGCGTGCCGTCCTGGGAAATATCGCCGGTGGCCAGCACCAAATCGATCCGCGGCTGTTGCCCCAACACTAGGTCGATGACCTTTTGCAGGCTTTCGCGGGTCTTCATGCCCAGCAGCTTGCCGTCCGCTTCGGCGAACAAGTGGCTGTCGGACAACTGCACGAGCAGTGCCGGGTCGGCGCTGGTCAATGTCGATACGCTGGACAAAGCGTTCTCCCGGGCTAAGGCACGCAATGAATGGGTGCGGCAATTATGCTGGGGGATGACACAAAGGGGAAACCGCCGAAGCGGACGCAGTTCACAACTAGCGAACGACTTCGTACTCGTGCCCCAACGCCAGGCAATGACTCAGCCATTCGCCCAGGAACACATTGAGCTGGGCCTTCTCATCAGGCTGGTGCATGGCGGCGTTCGGGTAAGGATAGATGCCGCGAAAGCGTCGTGCATGTTCGGCGCTGACCACTTCGGCCATGCGCGCGTCGTGATAGACCTGTACCTCCAGTTGCGGCACCGGCAACCACGGCAGACTGTGCTCCTGGCGCACCTGCAAGGTCGTGGTGTACGGACAGGTCTGCAGCACTTCGAGGGCGAGAACGCCGAGCATCTGCTCGCCCTGGGTCACAGCGATACGCCGCGCCTCGGGTTCGTTGCGCATGTCCGGCAGCAGTCGCATCAGGCGCGCGTAGTTGGCCTCGCAGGCGGCTTGCAGCCCCACGAGGTCAACCCGATAACGATCGCGCAGCTTGTTTACGACCATAGCCCCCTCACTTCGGCGCGGTTCAGCGCCAGCCACTGCAAGGCGATGATGCTCGCCGCGTTGGCAATACGTCCGTCACGAACGGCCTGCAAGGCATCTTCGAATGCCCAGACCGTAACGCGAATGTCTTCGGCCTCTTCTTCCAGCCCGTGCAGACCGCCGACGCCGTCGGTGCTGCAACGCCCCAGATACAAATGCACGAATTCGTTGCTGCCACCCGGCGACGGGAAGTACTTGGTCATCGGCCACAACGCCTTGATGTCCAGCCCAGCTTCCTCCTGCGCCTCGCGGTGAGCAACTTCTTCCGGTTGCTCATCCTTGTCGATCAGACCGGCAACCAGTTCGACCAGCCACGGGTTGTCGGCCTTGCCCATGGCGCCGACGCGAAACTGCTCGATCAGCACCACCTCATCGCGCTGCGGATCGTAAGGCAACACGCACACGGCATCGTGGCGCACGAAGATTTCACGGTTGATCTCGCGGCTCATGCCACCGGCGAACAATTCATGGCGCAGGTGCACACGGTCGAGCTTGTAAAAGCCCTCGTAGCATTTTTCGCGCCGCACGATATCGACGGCGGTCGGAATGGCGTTGGCAAAGTCAGTCATAATCATCCTCATTACTGCACATCCTTTACGAGGTTTCTGAGTACAACCGGCAACCTCGACTTCGCGCCATCCTAACGCGCCCGCACCGTTTGATGCAGCCCCTTTACCGTCAGCGGGATGGACGGTGACGGTGAAACCCACTCTAATTAGCTTAGTGGCGAACTGACTGCCTCGTTGAGAGTCGAAGCGGTAACTTTTCGCCTTCCCCTGCTTTCGAAAGGACGCCCATGTCGCTTTTCAAAATCGCCTCTGTGGCCGCTATTGCCCTGACTCTGGGCGCGTGTGCCAGCCTGTTCCAGCCCAACTACCGCACGCCGCTGGAAACCACCCGCGACGCCTCGGAACAACTCAAACCCGGCTGTTCCAACCCCAATTGCCCGTTGGTGAACATCGACACCCTGCGCTTCCCGGATGAGCCGGCACTGGACGGCATCATCGAAAAGCGTCTGCTGCAAATGACCCGCACCGAGAAGAACGCACCCGTAGCGCCAACCCTGGCCGCCTACCGCGAGCAGTTCCTGGCCAGCGCCGGCCCGCGCAACAGCAGCTACCTGCAAGCAAAAGTACGCGAGCAGCATGACGGACTGGTGATCATCGAGCTGTCGAGCTACCTCGACACCGGCGGCGCCCATGGCACTCCGGGTCGCGGTTTCATCAACTATTCGCGCCAGCAGCACAAGGTGCTGAACCTGTCGGACATGTTGCTGCCGGGTCAGGAAGAGGCGTTCTGGAAAGCCGCACAAGTGGCGCACAACAGCTGGCTGATCAGCACCAAACTCGATCAGGAGGCTGAATTCGTCGCGAACTGGCCGTTCGTCAAAACCCCGCACGTGGCGCTGACCTACGGCGGCGTGATCCTCAAGTACGACGTGACCACCATTGCACCTTACGCGCTGGGCCACGTCGAACTGAAGATTCCTTATCCGCGCCTGAACGGCATTCTCAAGCCTGAGCTGTTTCCCGGCCGTAACTGAAAGCCCGGCCCAGGATGAGTTGCAGCAGCCCTGCCAGCACCAGCGCCGGCAGGGTGGCGCCGACCTCCGGGTACAGATTCGCCAGCAAGTGGTAAGTGCTGACCCCTCCCAGCCACGCCAGCAACGCCGGCCAGCGCAATGCCGCTGAGGCGACCTGCGCGCTGCGCTTGCGCAGGATGAAGTGATCGACCAGCACCACGCCGAACAGCGGCGCGAACACCGAGCCGATCAGCAGCAGGAAATTCTGGTACTGCGCCAATGGCGCCAGCAGGGCAATCAGCGTGCAGATCACGCCGATGGCCAGGGCCAGATGCTCGACTTTCAGACGCCAAAGAATCCCGCTGGAAACCGCCGCCGAATGAATATCGGCGAAAGCGTTTTCCGACTCATCCAACAGAATCAGCAGCAGCGGAATGCCCAGACCGGCGCCCGCCAGAGCCAACAGCAACGCGTTGACTTCCCCACTCGGGGCAAACGCCAGGGTATAAGCGACGCCAAGGCTCATCAGCCAGAAATTGCCGATGAAGAAACCCACCGCCGTGCCACCAAACACGTTCTTCGCGCGCTTGCCGAAACGCGAGTAATCGGCAATCAGCGGCAGCCACGACAGCGGCATGGCGATGGCAATGTCGAAGCCCACGGCGAATGGCATCGAACCGTCACCGGCACGCGCCCACAGTGCCGGGAGGTCGGCTTTGGCGAACAGGTTCCAAGTCAGCCACAGGCACGCCGCGAGCAGCAGCCAGATGCCCCACTTGCGCAGAATCTGCCGCACGAACGTCAACGGCCCGCTCACGGCGAGCAAGGTCGCCAGCGCCCCGAAAAACAGCGTCCACAGCATCGGATTGGCCCACAGCGAGCCTTCGCTGAACGCTCGGGTGCCGAGCAGGCTGGCGGCATCGCGCATGACGATGATTTCAAACGAGCCCCAGCCGATCAGTTGCAGCAGATTGAGCAACGCCGGCAGGCTCGCGCCTTTGCGGCCGAGGCTGAGCTTCAGCGCCGCCATCGACGACAGGCCGGTGTCGCTGCCGATCACGCCGACCGCAGCCAGCAGCAGTACGCCCACCAGCGTGCCAAGGGAAATCGCCAGCAACGAGCCGGACAGGCCCAGGCCCGGCGCGAGCAATGCGCCGGTCTGCAAAACCATCAGACCGATGCCGAGGGAGAACCACAGGGAAAACAGATCGCGCCCGCCGAAGACACGCTTTGCAGCGGGGACGGCGAGATCGGGGGAATAGGTGCCGGGTTGAATGTTCACAGGAATATCTCAGGGAGCTTATTGTTTTGGGTCGCTGATCACCCTTGTGGCGAGGGAGCTTGCTCCCGCTCGGCTGCGAAGCAGCCGCCCATCCGGTCACCACAATTCTGACTGCCAGAACGCGGTGACTGATTTTGGGCCTGCTTCGCAGGCCAGCGGGAGCACCCCCCCTCGCCACAGGTGAGCGCCGCTCGGTCAGACTTTCTTGTACAGCTGACTGCCTTCCTTCTTGAACCGCTCGGCCTGCTCCGCGAGGCCTTTGGCGACGTCCACGTCGACCGCATCGATGCGCTGGTTGGCCGCATATTCGCGGACTTCCTGGGTGATCTTCATCGAGCAGAATTTCGGCCCGCACATCGAGCAGAAATGCGCGACCTTGGCCGAGTCCTTCGGCAGGGTCTCGTCGTGATAGGAACGCGCGGTATCCGGATCCAGGCCGAGGTTGAACTGGTCCTCCCAACGGAATTCGAAACGCGCCTTGCTCAGCGCATTGTCGCGAATCTGCGCGCCGGGATGCCCCTTGGCCAAGTCCGCTGCGTGCGCGGCGATCTTGTAAGTGATGATCCCGGTTTTCACGTCATCCTTGTTCGGCAGGCCCAGGTGCTCCTTCGGCGTCACGTAGCAAAGCATCGCGCAACCGAACCAGCCGATCATTGCCGCACCGATGCCGGACGTGATGTGGTCGTAACCCGGGGCGATGTCGGTCGTCAGCGGGCCTAGGGTGTAGAACGGCGCCTCGTCGCAGCATTCGAGCTGCTTGTCCATGTTCTCTTTGATCAACTGCATCGGCACATGGCCCGGGCCTTCGATCATGGTTTGCACATCGTGCTTCCAGGCGATCTTGGTCAGCTCGCCGAGGGTTTCCAGTTCACCGAATTGCGCGGCGTCGTTGGCGTCGGCAATCGAGCCCGGACGCAGGCCGTCGCCGAGCGAGAAGCTGACGTCGTAGGCCTTCATGATTTCGCAGATTTCTTCGAAATGGGTGTAGGCGAAGTTTTCCTTGTGATGCGCCAGGCACCACTTGGCCATGATCGAACCGCCACGGGAGACGATGCCGGTCACGCGTTTGGCGGTCAATGGCACGTAACGCAGCAGCACGCCGGCATGGATGGTGAAGTAGTCGACGCCCTGTTCGGCCTGTTCGATCAGCGTGTCGCGGAACAACTCCCAGGTCAGGTCTTCAGCAACGCCGCCGACTTTTTCCAGTGCCTGATAAATCGGTACGGTGCCGATCGGCACGGGGGAGTTGCGGATGATCCACTCACGGGTTTCGTGAATGTGCTTGCCGGTGGACAAGTCCATGATGTTGTCCGCGCCCCAGCGAATGCCCCAGGTCAGTTTCGCCACTTCTTCTTCGATCGAAGAACCCAGGGCGCTGTTGCCAATGTTGCCGTTGATCTTCACCAGGAAGTTACGCCCGATGATCATCGGTTCCAGTTCAGTGTGGTTGATGTTGGCCGGGATGATTGCGCGGCCACGGGCGATCTCGTCGCGGACGAATTCCGGGGTAATGATCTTCGGCACGCTGGCGCCGAAGCTGTGGCCGGGGTGTTGCTGATCGAGCAGGCCGGCGGCGCGAGCCACTTCCAGCTTCATGTTTTCGCGGATGGCCACGAACTCCATCTCGGGCGTGATGATGCCCTGCCGTGCGTAATGCATCTGCGTGACGTTGTGCCCGGCCTTGGCGCGGCGCGGGTTGTTGACATGGGCGAAGCGCAGTTTGGTCAGTTCCGGATCGGCCAGGCGTTCGCGGCCGAAGTTGGAGCTCAGACCGGCGAGGCGCTCGGTGTCGCCGCGATCATCGATCCACGCCGAACGCACATCGGCCAGACCTTTGCGCACATCGATGACTACGTTCGGATCGGTGTACGGGCCGGAGGTGTCGTAGACGGTGACCGGCGCATTGATCTCGCCGCCGAAGTCGGTCGGGGTTACATCGAGGCTGATTTCGCGCATTGGCACGCGGATGTCCGGGCGCGAGCCCTGAACGTAGATTTTTTGCGAACGGGTGAACGGCTTGACCGATTGCTCGTCGACCTTGGCCGAGTCACTGAGGTTGATCGCGTTATTTTCTTTTGTTGTCATCACGGGCTCTCCAGACAGCATCCAGCAGTGGATTGTCGGAGCAGAACCTGAAAGGCACGGACGCACCAGGACCGGTGCTGTGCATTCGCCATGAGCGTTCGATTGTCGAACAATATCCCGGACGAAGCACAAGAGGACTCGCCGGGTGACGAGAAATCTTGTTCCCTACGCAGGCGCTAACCTGATCAGGTTCAACGGGATCCGAAATTATTCGATCTCAGCCTCATAGCAAGGCACCCCGACAAGAACCCGGCCAGTCTAGACACAACCGCCGGGGAACGCCAACACCGCAGCGAACGCCTTGATGAATGGCGTAAATACACAGGCTTGCCCGATTGTTGCCGGAGCAATGCGCAACTACACTCGCTTGGCCCGGCTCAGCCTTGACGCTGCGCGGGCTGCGCCTTACCTTTGGCGCCCGGATTACTTCCATAATATTCATGCTAGGGATCGCCTCATGCTGCGCAAACTTTCACTGGCTGTTGCCGTGTCCTGTGCGTCCAACACAATGGCCTGGGCAGCGGAAGCACCCTTGTCGACCAGAACCGATCTGGTCAGCGTCTATCAGGAAGCGGTCGACAATAACGCCGATCTGGCGGCGGCCCGCGCCCAGTACGGTGCGCAGAAAGAAGTAGTGCCCCAGGCCCGCGCCGGTCTGCTGCCGAACCTGTCCGGTGGCGCCGAAGTCGCCGACGTGCGCACCTCGATCGACCAGCCCTCGGCCATCGCCAACCGCAGCGCGCATTCCTATCAGGCGACGCTGGCGCAGCCGCTGTTCCGCGCTGATCGCTGGTTCCAGTATCAAGCGGCCAAGGACGTCAACGAACAGGCCGCTCTGCAGCTCTCGGCCACCGAGCAGAACCTGATCCTGCAATCGGCCGAAAGCTACTTCAACGTGCTGCGCAGCCAGGACAATCTGGCCTCGACCAAGGCTGAAGAAGCGGCGTTCAAACGTCAGCTCGACCAGTCCAACGAGCGCTTCGATGTCGGCCTCTCGGACAAGACTGATGTGCTGCAATCGCAAGCCAGTTACGACACCGCACGGGCCAACCGCATCGTCGCCCAGCGTCAGGTCGATGATGCCTTCGAGGCGTTGATCACCTTGACCAACCGTCAGTACAACTCGATTCAGGGCATCGTTCATACCCTGCCGATTCTGCCGCCAGCGCCCAACGATGCGAAATCCTGGGTCGACACGGCGGCGCGGCAGAATCTTAATCTGCTCGCCAGCAACTACGCGGTCAGCTCCGCCGAGCAGACGCTCAAGCAGCGTAAGGCCGGCCACTTGCCGACCCTCGACGCGGTGGCGAGATACGAGAAAGGCGACAACGACGCACTGGGTTTCGGCAACCCGAATTCCTTCGGCGTGCCCTACGGCGGCAACGTCGAGCAGAGCACCCTGGGCCTGCAACTGAACATCCCGATCTACAGCGGCGGGCTGACCAGTTCGCAAGTGCGTCAGTCCTATGCGCAACTCGATCAGAGCGAACAGCAGCGCGAATCGCTGCGCCGGCAGGTGGTGGAAAACACCCGCAATCTGCACCGCGCGGTGAACACCGACGTCGAGCAGGTGCAGGCGCGCCGCCAGTCGATCATCTCCAACCAGAGCGCCGTGGAAGCCACGGAAATCGGTTATCAGGTCGGCACGCGCAACATCGTCGACGTCCTTGATGCGCAGCGCCAGCTCTACACCTCGGTGCGCAACTACAACAACACCCGCTACGACTACATCCTCGACAACCTGCGCCTGAAGCAAGCGGCGGGAACGTTGAATCCGGGTGACCTGGAAGATCTGCGGCGCTATCTGAAAGCCGACTACAACCCGGACAAGGACTTCCTGCCGCCGGATCTGGCCAAGGCTGCTGAAGCACAGCTCAAAGCCCGGCCTTAAGCGTTAAAAACAAAAGATCGCAGCCTTCGGCAGCACCTACAGTTGGAATGCATTTCCCTGTAGGAGCTGCCGAAGGCGGCGATCTTTTTGCTTACTTGATCAATCTGCCCAAGCTATCCAGCAGCCGCTGCAACGCGCCCTGATTGCGGCGCATCACCGCCAGCCCGGCCTCGGCCATGCGCTGCGCATCGCGGGGCAATTCGAACAAACGCTGCACTTCAATCGCCAAGCCTTCGGCGTCATCGACTTCGACCAACGCCCCGGCTTCGCGCATCTGCGCGGCGATATCGAGGAAGTTGAACAGGTGCGGGCCGCTGAGCACCGGTTTTGCCAGCGCGGCAGGTTCGAGCAGGTTGTGCCCGCCGTTCGGGACCAGACTGCCGCCGACAAAGGCGCTGTCGGCCAAGGCATAGAGAAACAGCAATTCGCCCATGGTGTCGCCGAGCAGCACGCTCGTCTGCGCATCGACCTTGGTCCCGGTCGAACGACGCACCGTGGCAAAGCCTTCGCGCTGACACAGTTCGAACGCCGAGTTGAAGCGCTCCGGATGGCGTGGCACCAGAATCAACAAAGCATCCGGATGACTGCTCAGCAAGCGACGATGGGCATCAAGCAGCACCTCGTCTTCGCCTTCGTGGGTGCTGGCGGCGATCCACACCGGGCGGTCCTGTGCCTGCCACTGGCTGCGCAACTCGGCTGCGCGTTGCAGCAGTTGCGGGTCGATGGTCAGGTCGAACTTGATCGAGCCGGTGACTTCGACTGTTTGCGGACGCGCGCCGAGATCACGGAAGCGCTGGGCCTCGGCTTCGGTCTGTATGGCGAACAAACTCATTTCCGCCAGCATCGGCGCCGTGAGTTTGCTGAAGCGGCCATAACCACGCGCCGAACGCTCGGACAAGCGTCCGTTAGCGAGCGCCACCGGTATCCCGCGCTTCGCGCACTGATGAATGTGATTGGGCCACAGCTCGGTTTCCATGATCACTGCAAGCTTGGGCTGCACCCGATCAAGAAATCTTGCCGCTGCGCACGGCAAGTCATACGGCAGATAGCAGTGCTGGATGCGCGGCTCATTGGCGAACAGCGCCTGAATCCGCTCCGAGCCGGTCGGGGTCATGCAGGTCACGGTGATCGGCAGCGCCGGATGGCGTTCCAGCAGCGCGCGGATCATCGGCGCGGCGGCAATGCTTTCGCCCACCGACACCGCGTGGACCCAGATGCCACCGGGCTGCAGCGTCGGCATGCCAAGCGTGAAGCGCTCGCCAATGCGTTTGGCATACGCCGGCGCCTTGCGCGCGCGCAGCCACAGCCGAATCGCCACCAATGGCAGCCCCAGGTAAAACAGCACGGTGTAGAGAGTTCTATTCATGGCGGCGGAGTTTATCGGCTTTTGTCACCGATCGCCCGCAAGTGCACCGCAAAACGTTCCGCCAGCCAACGCGCCGCCGGGCCGAGCGGTTCGTCGCGGCGCCAGACCAGCTCCACCACCAGCGCCGGCGGCGTCCATTCGCTGTCGAGTTCAATCATCTGGCCTTGATACGCCGAATACTGCACAACGTGGCGCGGCAGCCAGGCCCAGCCGAGATCGCGAACCAGCCATTCGGACATCACGTAGAAGCTGTCGGCGCGCCACACCTGTGGGCTGGCCGGCTCGTTGCCGGGATAGACGCTGGTCTGCGTCGACATCAGCAGTTGTCGGTGCTGCGCCAGTTGCTGACAGGTCACGTAAGACTGCTGCGCCAGCGGGTGATTGATGCCGCACACCGTGACCATCTCGACACGACCCAGCACGCGGCGCTCAAGGGCTTCGGGGATTTCATCGTGATAGAACAGCAGGCCGAGGTCGGCGCGACGCTCGACCAGTTTGCGCGCAACTTCGCCTTGGGCGGCGCTGGTCAACTGCACTTCCAGGCTGGGAAACTGCTCGGCCAGCTCGCCGAAACTTTCTACCAGCGCCTGATACGGCATCGCCTCGTCCTGGGCCACACGCAGCTGCGCCTCCTGGCCGCGCAGCATGGCCATGGCGCGGCCATTGAGGCGCTCGCACTGGCGTAACACTTCCCGCGCTTCTTCCAGCAATGCCTCGCCGGCCTCGGTGAGAATCGGCTGGCGGCCACTGCTGCGCTCGAACAGGCTCACGCCTAGATCGTCTTCGAGCATCGCAACGGCGCTGCTGATTGCTGATTGCGCCTTGCGCTGCCGCCGCGCCACGGCAGAAAACGAACGCTGCTCGGCGACGTCGACAAATACCCGCAACTGCTCGAGATTCCATTGCATGCCTGTTTCAACCCATCTTCAGAACAGATAGGTAATGACTTTACCCCATCTGGGCAATCCCTAGAATGTCGCCTCAGCAAGCAACGATTTATCTGAGGGATTGAAATCATGAACGC
This sequence comes from Pseudomonas sp. RIT-PI-o, assembly GCF_001297215.1. NCBI lineage: Bacteria > Pseudomonadati > Pseudomonadota > Gammaproteobacteria > Pseudomonadales > Pseudomonadaceae > Pseudomonas > Pseudomonas sp. RIT-PI-o. Next base: position 249,728 of record NZ_LHPA01000020.1, read on the forward strand.
CTACGTCTATCTGGCCATCGCCATCTGCGCCGAAGTGATCGCCACCGTTTCGATGAAAGCGGTCAAAGGCTTCAGCACGCCACTGCCGCTGATTCTGATCATCGTCGGCTACGGGATCGCATTCTGGATGCTGACGCTGGTGGTGCGCACTGTACCGGTGGGCGTTGCCTACGCCGTCTGGGCGGGAATGGGCATCGTCATGGTCAGCGTCGCGGCGCTGTTCATCTACGGGCAGAAGCTCGACGTACCGGCGATGCTGGGGATGGCGTTGATCGTGCTGGGCGTCGTCGTGATCCAGCTGTTTTCCAAGACCGCCGGGCATTAACGACAAACACATCTCCCCTGTAGGAGTGACCCTGCTCGCGATAGCGGTCTGTCATTCAACATTTATGTCGTCTGCTACACCGCCATCGCGAGCAGGCTCACTCCTACAGGTTTCGCGCTCAGCCAGTTGATCATCGACAAATCCGTCCTTTTCCCGAGTCTGTATACTGCGCCCTCGTCTTGAACACTGAGGTCGCTGCATGCCATCCGTTATTTCCACCGACGTTCTGATTGTCGGCGCTGGTGTCGCCGGCCTCTGGCTGAATGCGCGCCTGCGCCGCCAGGGTTTTTCGACCGTGCTGGTGGAAAGCGCCAGCCTCGGTGGCGGGCAGAGCGTGAAGTCCCAGGGCATCATCCACGGCGGTGCCAAGTACGCGCTGCACGGTGCACTGACCGGCGCCTCGGAAGCGATCGCCGACATGCCGCGCCGCTGGCGTGAAGCGCTGGCCGGGACTGGCGAGCTGGATCTGTCCGGCGTGCGCCTGCTGTCCGAAGCGCATTACCTGTGGTCGCCAGGCACGCTGGCGGGCAACCTCACCAGTTTCTTCGCCAGCAAAGCCGTGCGTGGCCGGGTCGATCAGGTCAAGGGCGACGACCTGCCGCCGGCCCTGCAAGACAAGCGTTTCAAGGGCAAGGTCTACCGTCTCGCCGAATTGGTGGTCGATGTACCGAGCCTGATCCAGCGCTTGGCTGATCTCGCCGGTGACGGTCTGCTCGCCGGTCAGGTCATCGAGCCGCTGCTGGAGGCGGGCGTACTGGTCGGCCTGAAAGTCGATGGCCGCGAAATCCGCGCCCAGCGCATTGTCCTCAGCGCTGGCGCCGGCACGGCCCAATTGCTTGAAGCCCTGGGCCTGAGCCGGCCGGCCATGCAACGCCGGCCGCTGCACATGATCCTCGCCAAGGGCCCCGGCCTGAAACCGCTGTACGCCCACTGCCTGGGCGGCGGCAGCAAACCGCGCATCACCGTGACCACGCACCCGGCGGCTGACGGCCAATGGGTCTGGTACATGGGCGGCGATATCGCCGAAAGCGAAGGCGTGGCCCGCGAGCCGGCCGAGCAGATCGCCACCGCGCAAAAGGAAATCGCCCAATTGCTGCCGTGGATCGACCTCAGCACCACGCAATGGGCAACTCTGCGCGTCGACCGCGCCGAGCCGCTGCAGACCGGTCTGACCCGCCCGGACAACGCGTTCCTCGCCGAGGAAGGTCGTCTGCTCGTCGGTTGGCCGACCAAACTGGCACTGGCGCCGGACTTCGCCGACCGGGTCATCGCTTCGCTGCAACACGACGGCATCCAGCCGCAAGCGACCGAGCCGTTGCCGCCGTTGCCGAAACCGCCGCTCGGCGTGCCCGCCTGGGAGCAACTGCTGCCATGACCATCGCCACTTTGCACGAACTCCATCGCCCGCTGGGCAGCACCGGCCTGACGGTTTCGCCGCTGGGCCTGGGCACGGTCAAACTCGGCCGCGACCAGGGCGTGAAATACCCCAACGGTTTCCAGATTCCCGGCGACGACGAGGCGCGCATGCTGCTGCGCCAGGCGCGCGACCTGGGCATCAACCTGATCGACACTGCGCCGGCCTATGGTCGCAGCGAAGAACGCCTCGGCCCGCTGCTGCGTGGTCAGCGTCAGGACTGGGTGATCGTCAGCAAGGTCGGCGAAGAGTTTGCCGATGGCATGTCACGTCATGACTTCAGCGCTGCGCACACGCGGATGTCGGTCGAGCGCAGCCTGCAACGTCTGGAAACGGATTTTATCGATCTGGTCCTGGTGCACTCCGACGGCAACGACATGGCCATCCTTGAGCACGAAGAGGTGTACGCCACCCTCGCGGCGCTGAAGGCCGAGGGCAAGATTCGCGGCTTCGGGTTTTCCGGCAAAACCGTCGAAGGTGGCTTGAAGGCGCTGGAGCAAGGCGACTGCGCGATGGTCACCTACAATCTGAACGAACAAAACGAAAAGGCGGTCATTGACTATGCTGCTGCCCACGGCAAAGCCATTCTGGTCAAAAAAGCCCTGGCCAGCGGTCATGTCTGTCTGAGTCCGGGAGTCGATCCGGTGCGCGCCAGCTTCGAGTTGCTGTTCGCTCAGCCGGGCGTCGCCAGTGCTATTGTCGGCACGATCAATCCGCTGCACCTCGCCCACAACGCCGCGACCGTTGCCCAGGTCCTGCGTGGTCACTGACGCCGCCCCGCGGCCTTAAGCAGGAGCCGATATGCCGCGCACGCTCATCCGCAAGAACCCGAGCAACTTCAAGACGCTGCCGCTGTTCGTCGAAGCCACGCCCGAGGGCCTGAGCTATCAGAGCGTCGGCATGCCGCTGAATTTCGCCCAGACCCTGCAACGGCGCAAACCGGTCAGCGTTGCCGACAGCGAGCGCTTTGCCCTGGAGCTGGCCAATCTCGGCGTATCCGTGCGCCTGACCCTGCATTGGCAGAACCGCGATTACTGGGTGCTGGTGCGCCAACGTCGCCAGGATCGCGGTGACGTGGTGCTGAAGCTGATTTCCGGCTACGTGCCGGCCCACGAATTGAACATTCCGCTGCACACGGCGATTCAGGAAATTGCCGAAGAATGCCTGCTGGAAACCCCGGAAGGCTGGCTCGGCGGGCGTTTCAACGACACCTGGCTGCCAGCGCCCTACTCCGCTGCGCTGCATTATCGCGAGGCATTGCCGTTTCGCCTGACGCCGCTGTCCGGTTCGGCGCGTCCGGTGCGCTGCGCCAACCTGCAATTGCTGGAGCGACCACGGGCCTACGTGCATCTACCGACGGCGTCGCTGCAGTTGATCTACGACTTGCGCCTGGAAGTGCCCAAGGAAGCGAAGTCGCTGAGTCTGTTTCATGTCGATGAACGCCTCGAGGGCGATCAATTGGTCGCGCGGCTCGACCGCAAGCGGCCAGACCTGTATCTGATGCCCCTCAAGGACGGCGCGCCAACTGCGGAGCTGTTCACCCTCAAACGCGACAAGCTGATACCGGCCAGCACCCGCGGCATTCATCTGGCCGAGAGCTTCGCGACGCAACAGGGCTGGGTCGTGCACGACGAGCGCATTCGCTGGAAGGACTGGCTGGTGCAACAGGGCCTGCAACCGGCCAAGGCACCCCGCACCGGCCTCAAGCAGTTGAGCATCAAGGCACTGCGTCTGGTCGGGCTGGGCAGGAAACGCGCAAGCCGCTAGCGGCGGCGATCCCACCAGGTGCGCAACGTCGCGAAGAAGTGAAAATAACGGTTTTCGCGCTTGCCCATGCCACGCTTGGGTGAGAACGACTCTTCGGCAAATGCCCCGGTGATGCGCACCCGGGAGGCCTGAATCGGCAGTGTGCAGACCTTGGCGCCTGCCTCCAGTAGCGCGTATTTGAGCAAGCGCTCGGAGTGCAGCTTGCGACCGGTCGCCTTGCAGAAATCGAAGATGCGTTCGATGCGCTTGCCGTAGGCGACATAGGTATCGCGCCCGCATACGGCGAAACGGTCATTCAGACCGCCCCACCATTGCCAGTCGGGGATATAGACGTTGTGCCGCCGCGCCTCGACGTGGTTGAACACGTAGCCTGGCAGCGCGGTGTGGAAGAAATTGTCCGGCCGCACGAACACGACAAAGTCCGGATCGAAGGACTCGATCTCGGTGGTGACGGTGTGCAACGAGTTGAGCTGATAAATCAGGTTGCGCAGCGATGCATAGTCATCGGCCCAGGTATCGCCCAGTGCCTTGACCTGCTCGAAATTCCAACGCTCCAGCACACCGTCGGTCGAGGTAAGCGCGCCGCGCATGGACTCGAAGGGCCGATAGTTGTCGGCCGCCAGCTCGCCCTTCTCGCCGGAGCGCGAATTCTGCACTTCATCGATTTTATACAAGTGATAAAAGCACTGGACGTCGCTGCCCGCAGGCAACTGTGCCAATACGTTCTGTTCGATGGAGGGGAAGCAAATCTGGGAATTCCTCGGAATCCCGAAAAATGCCACGGCAATTTTCAACACTCGATTGCACCTATGAAGAAATGGTTCGGCCCGGCAGGCACGTGACGGCGGCGCCGCTTATTTGCGCTTGAACAGTTTTTGCCACCAGCGCCGGGGTTGCAGCGGCACGACAATCACATCGGACTTCTGCAACCAGTCCCGCTCGTAGTCCCAGGCATGGCCGCCCCACAGCTTCCCCGCCTCGTTGGAGAAGCCCAGGGTCATCAACTGATAGGTGTAACCGACATGCCCGCGCAGCCAGTCGAACAGCACCAGCGTGTTGAAGCCCGTGGACGGCCCGACGTAGCGTTTACCCCCCGGGCGGTCGATCGGGTAATTCCACAGCGGTGGCAACGGGATGCGATCCCAATACATCGCCACGCGCGGCAGTGGACACATCGGCGCCGCGCACCCCACCAGCATGGTGAAGCAACGCTGAGCCGCGCGGTCGAACAGTCGCTGTACGTCCGCATTGCCGGGCAAGCCGAAGAAATAGGCATCGGGCGCGTTGTAGCCGTGCACGAAGAGATTGACGCTCTGCTCGTTGAGCAGCGACGCCTTGATGCAGTGGTTGAAACTGACGACGACATCATCGGCGCCGATGTTCAGCGCCTCGAAGTCGGCTGCGGTAATGGCGGGATTATTGGCGATCAGCACTACTCGGGCGGCGCGACTCAGGCATTCACGCAGTGCATCGGGCAAGGCCTGCAAAACCGACTGGTCGCCACCGGGCAGCGCATCCAGCGCCATGTATTCGTCCGTCATTCAGGCTGGCACCTTCATGCCGTAGCGCAATTTGACCCAGAACCGGGTGAACGCCGACGGCGGCTGCCATGGGCGCATCTCACGCTGGATGGCTTCGGCGAGTGCCTGGCCGACCCGCGCAAACGAATAGCGACTTTCGGCGAACGCCTGGCCGTTGCTGGCAATGCGTTGTGCCAGTTCGGGGTCGTCCTGCAGCATTTTGATTTTTGCCACCGCCTCGTCTTCGCTGCGGTAGAACACCGTGTTGTGCATGTCTTCGAAACCGAGCAAGCGGTCTTCTTCGCCCTGACTCCAGGCCAGCAGCACACAGCCGCACGCCATGGCCTCGAAGTTCTTGATCATGAATTCGTTCATGCCGATATCGGCGCTGACGAAGATCTTGATGCGATTGAGCGTTTCGAGGTATTCGGCGCCTGATTGGGTGCGGGTCACGAGCATGCCGGTGCGCCGCGAGAGGGATTCAAGCATGGCCTTGCGCTCGGCGTACTCGGTGCTTTTCAGGCTGCCGAGGAAGCCGATCGGGATATCTCGTTCGACCCCGGTGTTGTGCAGCATCTGCTCGTCGTAGCCCTTGGAGACGAACAGCGTATCGATGCCTTCGGCGAGCATCTTGCGCGCGACAACAGCGCCGGACACCAAGGCCCGGCAGCTCGGCAAGCGGCTGTACAAACGCGAGTAGACGCCACGGTACTTACTGGCGGGCATGTAGTTCTGATAGGCGTCGTGTTCAAGAAAGACCAGCCCGGGAATGCACTTGAGCACCCGCAGTTGCGGAGCCAGTCGCTTGACCCGGGAGAAAATCACCACGCGGTCAAAGGTCTGGTAGTCGACTGAAGCCAGAAACGCACCCAGGTTCATCTGCTGCTGTTTGCTCAGACGATAGATGAAACATTCATCACAGTTCTGCTGCACGATGTCGTAGAGCCGGTCGAGAATGACCCGCTGTTCGTCCATCACCAGGAGCATGACTTTCATAAATTAATCGACCACGTAATGTAGGCAGGCAAGCGCAGCGGATTCAAACCTGCCAACATCAACGGAAACGGTGAGATCCCCAAGGCAAAATCCGTTCACACGCAGTACACAACGGTAAAGATTCATCTGATCAGCGACTGCGGATTTTTTCGACAATCGCCGTCGTCGAACTGTTTTCCACCAGTCCCAACACTTTCACGGTGCCACCATACGCGGTGACGATATCCGCGCCGACCACCTGGTCGATGCCGTAATCGCCACCCTTGACCAGCACATCGGGTCTGACCTCGCGCAGCAGATTTTCCGGGGTGCCTTCGGGGAAGCTGATGACCCAGTCGACCGCCCCAAGGCCCGCCAGAACGGCCATGCGTCGGTCGACGCTGTTGATCGGGCGGCCCGGCCCTTTCAGGCGACTGACTGAAGCATCATCGTTGACCGCAACGATCAGACGGTCGCCCTGGGCCCGTGCCTGTTCCAGATAGGTCACATGCCCGGCGTGGAGAATGTCGAAGCAGCCATTGGTGAAAACGATTCTTTCGTTATGGGCACGGGCGTCGGCGACGGCCAGCACCAATTGCTCAAGACCGAGCACACCGCGTTCCGAACCCTCTTCACGCTGAATGGCACGGCGCAGTTCCGGGGCGCTGATGGCGGCCGTACCAAGCTTGCCGACCACGATACCCGCCGCCAGGTTGGCCAGCGCCACGGCATGGGGCAGGTCTTCGCCAGCAGCGATCGCGGCGGCGAGGGTCGAGATGACCGTGTCGCCCGCACCGGTCACGTCGAACACTTCCCGCGCACGCGCCGGCAAGTGCAATGCCGCCTGGTCCGGGCGCAACAAGGTCATGCCATGCTCGCCACGGGTGACCAGCAGCGCACCGAGTTCAAGCTCGTGCATCAGCGTCGCGCCCTTGCTGACGAGCTCGTGCTCGTCGACACAACCGCCAACGATGGCTTCGAATTCGCTGAGGTTCGGCGTGATCAGGCTCGCGCCACGATAGATGGAAAAGTCCTTGCCCTTCGGATCGGCCAGCACCGGGATGTTTTTCGCCCGCGCGGCCTGGATCAGCGCCTGATGGTTTTTCAGCGCGCCTTTGCCGTAGTCGGAGAGGACCAGCACCTTGATGCCTTCAAGCAGGTCATCGACCTGCGAACCGAGGGCCAGGGCGTCGGTGGCGAAGGGCTCTTCGAAGTCGATACGCAGCAATTGCTGGTGCCGGCTCATGACCCGCAGCTTGACGATGGTCGGCTGGTGCGCGATGCGCTGGAACAGGGCGCGGACGCCGGCGCCCTTGAGACTGTTGCTCAGGCTGTCGGCGGCCTCGTCATCGCCAGTCACACCGACCAGCGACGCCGGTGCACCCAGCGCGGCAATGTTCAAGGCAACGTTCGCGGCACCGCCCGGACGGTCTTCGATCTGCTCGACCTTGACCACAGGCACCGGCGCCTCAGGGGAAATCCGTGAGGTTCCGCCATGCCAGTAACGGTCGAGCATGACATCGCCGACTACCAAGACAGGGGCTTGATCGAAACGCGGCATGGACAACTTCATGGAGCAACCCACATACAAAATGAACAGGGGCGCGATATTACCACAGGGTAAAGCGCCGTCCGCCTCAATCTGAAAGGTCACGCACCCAGAACAGTTCGTGACGCCGCACGGCCTTGCGGAAAAACTCGTTACTGCCTGTGACCGGCCAGCGGCGTCCGGCAAGCATCTGTTGAATGACGCGACGCAATTGCCGCTTGAATCCGAGCGCGCCCTGCAGGTCATGCTCCATGGCCAGCGCCATGGCCTTGTCCAGTTGCATATCCGCCGACAGCACCGGGCTCCACAAGCGATCAACCGGCAACGGCTCGATCGCCGGCGGCAGGGCGATACCGCCACCGGCCGGGCCCATTGGCCAACGATCATTGTCATGCAGATGGTTGGCGTACATCAGCAGGGTCGACGGCTTCCACGCACTGGCTGCGATGGCTTCCAGCAGGGCACGGGTGGAGGCGACGTGGTCGCTGTGCGGGTCCAGTTCGGGATGCGGAGTGACGACGACCTCGGGGCGAAAGTGCTCCAGCAATAGCTGTATATCGCCGACCAGATTGTTCCAGGTCGGCGCACCATCGACATCGCCCGGCAGTGTGAGCGGATTGTGCTGGCGGACAGTGCGCACATCGTTTTCGCCGGATTCGCGCGAGCCGAATGAAGTGTCCGGCTCTTCGGCCATGGCTGGCAATTGCAGGCAGTAATAGCCCAGCTGTACGCATCGACTGGCCGGCACCCCGCCCCACATCGGAATGCTCAGGCTGTCCCAACTGCGTAGCCTGCCCTTCAGCCGAGCTGCCTGAGCCTTGTCCAGACCCAGGCGCTGGAAGTCTTCGGCCTCGATTTCGCCCTGGGTCAGCGTGACGATGCTTGCTTCTTCGCAGCGACTGTAGAGGCCGAACGCAGCCAGTTCGGCATCATCGGCGTGAGGCGCGATGACCATGACCCGTTGCTGCGCGTAATCGGGATTGCTCATGACCCATAACGTACCGGCAGCGCTCAGGGTGCAATGGCGGCCGCGCAACGTCAGGGTGTTTTCACCCAGCGCTACGCCCTGCCCGGACAGATTGAGAAAGCGCCGGCCGTTGACGCCCCGCTCGAAGTCCTGGCGATCGTCGCCCAGCTCGACATAAGGATCCAGCCAGCGCCCGAGCCAGGTCGCCTTGACCTCGAGTTCAAGCACCAGCGTTTCTCCCGGCGCCAGCGACTCGCTCAGACGCAGGACACCGGCATCCAGCTTCACGGCCTGCTGCGCAGCATCCTTGGGAAAGTGATATTGATAGTCGTCAGCGGCGCGATAGAACAGATGGTCGGCAAACCACGCCTCATGCGCCACCCAGGCCAACACCAGCAATAACGGCACCAGCCACCAGCCCAGCAGGAAGCCGGCCGCCAACAGCACGATCAAGAACGCAATCAGGAACAGGCGCTTGCTGCGGCGATGGGCCTTGAGGAGCTGTTGCTTGCGAGCAGTCATGGATTCAGACCTTGTAGACGGGCACCGTGTGACACCAGCGATCCTTGTATTCACGGTCGGCACGGCCGAATGAATAGCGCAGCGTCTTGCCCAGTGCCTGAGCATCCGCCCAGGCCTGCTGGGTGTTGACGAAACTCAATACGCTGCCGGGGCTGAACTCGCGACTTTGCGGATCGACGCCGCCATTGACGTACTCCAGCGACACCCACTGCGGCGCTTCGACCCGGTAGAGAATCTGGATCGCCACCGGTGCCGATTCAAGCATCACCACTGACCCGGTCATGAACTCGCGCAGCAGGGTGAACACTTCGACCAGCCCGGCCTTGCCGGGCACTTCAAAGCCCCAGCGACGTTGAAACAGATCGCCATAGGCGGCCGCCTGCTCCTGTGGCGTCAAGTCGGACATCGGCACCAGCGACCCGCCTGCCTCTTCCAGCAGGCGCTGCTCGCGTCGCTGGTTGTAGCGAAACTTCTTCGAGTAATCCTCGGGCAACCGCGCCAGTGCCAGCCCTTCCGGTTGCGCGCGCAGGGTGCTGATCTGCTCGGCGTTGAGTTGCGAAACATACGCCATGCGCTGGCGCACCGGGACGACGACGTCTGCGGCAATCGGCAGAATCAGTTCGGCATTGCCCATGTCGAGCAGCCCGCGCTTGCCCTCGCGCTTGAGGACTTCCTTGGACAGCGCGGCGTGCCGGCCCCAGCAAGCAACAGCCGCGACGACGTCACCATCGACGATCCAGCCGAGGTAGTGCAGCTTGATGCCGACAAACGTCGACAGCCGCTCCACCACCTCGGGATGAGTCGCAAAACTGCCGCCGAAGCGCTGCCAGGCTTGGGTGTAAGCGGCCTGATCGATCTCGCTCCAGCCGCGCTCACGCCAGGCGCGAAACGCCGTCAGCATAGGTCGGTCACATGGGTCGGTTGCAGCTCGTCGCCTTCTTCGAATTCCTTGGCGTGCAAGCGGGCGTAATAGCCATTCTGTGCCAGGAGCTGGGTATGAGTGCCGCGCTCGACGATCTTGCCTTCGTCCATGACCAGAATCAGATCGGCCTTCTCGATGGTGCTCAAGCGGTGAGCGATCACCAGCGTCGTGCGGTTCTGCACCACATGATCCAGCGCCGCCTGGATATGCCGTTCGGACTCGGTATCGAGGGCCGACGTGGCCTCATCGAGAATCAGCAGCGGCGCATCCTTGAGCAATGCCCGTGCAATGGCGATGCGCTGACGCTGGCCGCCGGACAGCAGCACGCCATTCTCGCCGACCAGCGTCTCGTAGCCCTGCGGCATCTTGATGATGAACTCATCGGCGTAGGCTTCAGTGGCCGCGCGCTTGACCTCGTCGAACGGTGCTCCCGCCAGATCGCCGTAAGCGATGTTATTGGTCACCGTGTCGTTGAACAGCGTGACCTGCTGGGTCACGAGGGCAATCTGCCGACGCAGGCTGCGCAGGGTCAGGTCCTGCACCTGCACGTCATCCAGCAGAATCTGCCCGTGCTCTTTCTCGTGCTGGTAGAAGCGTGGAATCAGGCCGGCCAGGGTGGACTTGCCGCTGCCGGAGCGACCGACCAGCGCCACCATTTGCCCGGGCTCGACGACGAAACTGATGTCATCGAGGACTTTTTTCTCGCTGTTCGGATAACTGAAGCTGAGGTTGCGCACTTCGAGGCGACCTTGCAGACGGTCGCGCTCGACCGTGCCGTGATCGACTTCCGCCGGTTCGTCCAGCTGTTCGAAAATACTCTCGGCGCCAGCCACGCCCTTCTGGATCGTCGAGCTGACTTCGGAGAGCTGGCGAATCGGTTTCGGCAGCAGGCCGGCCATGGTGATGTAGGCCACCAGATCACCAGGCGACGCATCACCCCGAAGGTACAGCACCAGAAACATCACCACGGCCATGGCGCTGTACGTCACCAGTTGCAGCATCGGCGTATACACCGCGCCGGTCTTGGTCATTGTCAGTTGTTTATCGGTATTGCTCTGGCTGGCGTCGCGAAAGCGGGTCTTCTCATAGGTTTCGCCGCCAAAACTGCGGACCACGCGGTACCCGTGAATGGTCTCGGACGCCACGTGCGTGACATTGCCCATCGACACCTGAATCTTCTTGCTCTGCTTGCGGAATTTCTTGCTGGTGCTGTTCACCATCAGGCCGATGACCGGCAGGATCGCGACCATGACCAAGGTGAGTTTCCAGTTCATCCACAACAGGGTGCAGAACAGGAAGATCACCGTCATGCCTTCGCGGATCACCACCTTGATCGCATCCGTGGCGGCGCCGGTGACCATGGTCACGTTGAACGTGATGCGGGAAATCAGATGACCGGAATTGTTCTTGTCGAAATAGCTGTTGGGCAGATCCAGCAGCTTGTTGAACAGCACAACCCGCAGGTCATGCACCAGGCCCAGGGAGACCCGCGCCAGAAAGTAGTTGCCCAGATACGAACCGACGCCTTGCCACACGGCAATCAGCACGATCAACAACGGCACGCTTTCGAGCAGCTGCAACTTGCCCAGATAGGGGTTGCCCGGGAACAGACTGGCCTCTGGATTGGCCAGGCCATCGACGAAATACTTGAGGATGTAGGCAAGCATCGGTTGGGTCGAGGCGAAGATCAGGAAGCCGACGATACTCAGGATGAACAGGCCGGCGTAGGGACGCACGTAAGCCAAAAGGCGGAAATAGATCGCCAGCGTTGACTGGGCTTTCGGTTCAGGACTGCTCATGGGAATCCGCGTAAATCAGTGAGGCGGCGATGATATCACAGGCCCTTTTGCGCCGATAAACATCACCGGGCGCCAGCCTTTGGCCAAGTCGGTTAAGATAGCCGGCTCACGATGGGGAGTCTGGCATGCAATCGATTGATCACAGCACTTACGAGGCACTGCGCAAAGGTGCTCAGGTACTCGAAGCCGACGGTTCCGGCGACAAGGTGCTCAGGTTGGCCGACGGTCGCATGCTCAAACTGTTTCGCCGCAAGCGCTTGCTGAGTTCGGCGCTGTTCTTTCCCTATGCCCAACGCTTTGCCAACAACACCAGAGCGTTGCAGCAGCGCGGCATCCTCTGCCCGGATGTGATCGCCGTTTACCGTATTCCGAGCATTCAACGCGACGGCGTCTATTACGCGCCGCTGGCGGGCGAGACCGTGCGGCAATTGCAGGGCACTCCCGAAGAAACCGACACGTTGCGCGCCCGACTCGGGGCGTTCATTGCGCAACTGCATGAGAGAGGCGTGTACTTTCGATCCTTGCACTTCGGCAACGTGGTGCAGACACCGGACAATCATCTCGGGCTGATCGACATTGCCGACCTGCGTTGCCAGCGACGCGCCCTGAGCGATAGCAAGCGACTGCGCAACTTCGCTCATCTGCTGCGCTACAAGCAAGACCGGCAATGGCTGCTCGGCCAGGACGCCGGCAAAACTTTCCTCGAAGGCTACCGCCAGGCGTTGCCAGGCAATAGTCAGGATGCGCTGATCGAGCGCTTGCGCCTGCTGCTGAGCTGACCTTTAACGGCCGATCACCAGAATTGTCGCGCCCTTGCGATTGGCGAAGCGCTCGATGATGCGCATTTTGTGCGCCATCAGCCACTCGCCAAGCCACGGCTCATCACCTTTTCCTTCAATGAGGAAATAGCGGTACTGACCGGCATGCTCCGGCGACATCGCCTGCTCGCGGGTCAGCGTCGGCAGAACATAACCCCGTCCTGCGTAGTAGCTGATGCGACCGTCTTCGAACCAGGCTGCAGCGTCAGGCTCGACATGCTCGGACAACCAGCGTCCCGCCGCCACGTAATGGGTTTTGCCGGCGCCGGTGGAGATCACGTTTGACAGCATCACCAGCAGCGCTACGACCACCAGCGCCTTGGTCCAGCGTGGAAACTGCCGGGCAAACGCTGCCAATGCCATAGCCAGCGCAGGTACAAATAACAGGTTCAGGAAGCTCAGGTAACGCGTGTTCATGAACTGCAGCTTGATGAAAAACAGAATCAGCACCACCAGATACAACAGCGCAACCCAGGCGAACAGGCGATAGTCGCGCCAGTAATCGCTCAGCACCGACCAGTTGCGGCGCAGTACGAAAGGCGCAGCGAAAGGTCCCGTCAGTTTGACGAAACTGATCGCCATTGCGGCCAGCATGCCAAAAAACACAATGCGCCCAGCTTCGTCCTGCGAATACTTGGTGATCAACGAATTGGCAAATTGTTCTGAAAGTGTCTGAAACGAGGCGTACACGCCTTGCGGCGCAATCATGTCCAGATAGAGCACGAAGCGCGCAGACATCAACACGCCCGAGGCCGCGGCGACCGCAAGCCCCAACACAGGCAGTAACCCCAACTGCAACAATCGTATGCGCTGGCCAGAGCGCCACAAACCCGGCAACTGCCACAGCGCCAGCGCCGGCAATAACAGCAGAGCTTCCAGTCGAAACAAGGCTGCGGCCACGATCGCCAGATGAATCAGCCCGGCTCTGAGCCAGCCGCCCAGGGCTTGCCAGCGCAACGCCTGCCACAATGTCAGGGTGCAGAAAAACCAGAAGCCGCATTCGCGGATGATGTCATTTCGAAACGCATTGACTGCCGGCATCGCCAGCACGACCAGGCATGCCCAGCCGGCGATCTCGGGAGAGCGGCGGCGCACGCAATCCACCATCAGGGCACTGGTGCCGGCGAAAAACAGGCCGCACCACAGATAGGCACTCAATTCCAGGGGCAGATGCGTGACGCGATGGGTCAGCGCCAGAAGGAAGGAAAACCAGGGCCAGTCGAAATGCTGCCAGGCGGCATCAGTGCCATGCAAGACCACCTGCTGCGCGATATCGATGTACAAGGCGGCATCGCGCCCGACCGTGGCGGTACCTGATACGGCGACCAGCGAGAGCAGAATGCTTGCCCAGAACGCCACGCTGACCGGTCGTTCACTGATTACCTGAGCGGCCTTGGCCACCCATTTCCTATCCGTACCTTTCACCCAGCCCCCTCAACATCACGCGCCACAGGTACGCAGAAATCAATAATCCGGTTTATCGAAACAGCAGGCGCAGCGCTTTGCGCAAGTACGACCAACGCCCCAGGATGTGCCAGTCGGCCCGTAGCGCTTGCATATAGAAGGTCTTCGCCAGCGCGTACTCACGATGCGAGTAGCAATCCCGGAACAATGACAGGCAACGCTGCGCCAGATAGGCCTGACGCAAATCATGAAACTCTTGGGGCATTCGCCGACTGGAAAAAACCTCGCTGACAACTTGTTCGGTACCCGCCGCAAGACTCTGGTGCAGGTCATGACGCATGCTGTCTGCGTGCTTGTAAATGAGCGCCAGTGGTTGCTGCAGGACGCTGCAAGGGAACCGCGCCAACACCTGCGCGAAGACCGGCAAGTCCTCGACGTTGCGCAACTGTTCCGGATAGTTGCCCGGTGCGAACACCTCGCGATGCATCGCACAGGCGCCGTTGGAGATCGACACGGTTTTATCCAGCAGATAGCCCTTGACCCGCTGCCGCACCGTGGCAGGCAATGGCTTTACAGGCTGCAGGCTGCGTTTGCCCCCGGAGAAAACCGACCAGTGCGCGCCGATGATCATTCTGGTCTCGGGGTTGCTCGCGATATGTCGCGCCAGAGCGGCCAGCGCCCCCGCCGCCATTTCGTCATCAGCGTCGAGAAACACGAGAAAACGCCCGCTGGTTTCCTCGATCCCGCGGTTGCGCACGCAGGAAAGTCCGCCATTGCTTTGTCGTATTGCCCGAAATCGTCCGGCATGCTCGACCAGCAGTCTGTCCAACACTTCAGGCGTCGTGTCTGTAGACCCATCATCGATGACCAGCAGATCCGCTGCGGCCTCGTGCAACTGCGCCAATACCGACTCCACTGCCCGTGGCAGCGATCTGGCGTAGTTGTACGCGGGGATCACGACGCTGATCAGTGTTTCAGTCAAGACCGTTTCCTTGCACGCCTTCTTTGACGACAAGAATATCTTCCATGATCAGATATTGCAGGTCAGAGCCGAAAAACATGTTCAGGGCGTCAGTCGGCGAGCAGATCATCGGTTCGCCCCGACGGTTGAGCGACGTGTTCAGCGATACGCCGTTACCGGTCAGGTCTTCCAGCGCCTTCATCATGTCGTAGTAGCGCGGGTTGTACTCACGCTTGAGCACCTGAGCGCGTGAAGTACCGTCTTCGTGAACGACTTCCGGGACGCGCGTCTTCCACTCCTCGGCCACTTCGAACGTGAAGGTCATGAACGGCGCGGGGTGATCGATCTTGATCATCTGTGGCGCGACGGTGTCGAGCATCGACGGGCAGAAAGGCCTCCAGCGCTCACGGAACTTGATCTGGTGGTTGATGCGGTCAGCCACACCGGGAATGCTCGGGCAACCGATGATCGAACGACCGCCAAGTGCACGCGGGCCGAATTCCATGCGGCCCTGGAACCAGGCCACCGGATTGCCCTCGACCATGATCTTGGCAATCTCTTGCGGCATGTTGTCGAGTTTGCGCCAGGTCGGCTTGTTCTCATGACGGGCGCAGGCGGCAATCACATCTTCGTTGCTGTAAGACGGGCCAAGGTAGACGTGCTCCATCTTCTCCACCGGTACGCCACGAGCATGGGACACGTAAGCGGCGGCGCCTACGGCCGTACCAGCGTCACCGGATGCCGGCTGGACGAACAGCTCTTTGATGTCATCGCGGGCAATGATTTTCTGGTTCAGTTTGACGTTCAACGCACAGCCGCCGGCGAAGGCCAGCTTGCCGGTTTCCTTGAGCACATCGCCCAGGTAGTGGTCGATCATCTGCAGCGCCAGCTTCTCGAACAGCGCTTGCATGCTGGCGGCGTAGTGAATGTACGGCTCGTCGGCGATGTCGCCTTCTCGCTTCGGCCCCAGCCACTCGATCAGCTTCGGAGAAAAGTAGAAGCCTTTGCCCTTCTCTTTATAGCGGCGCAGGCCGATGACGTTGGCGTAGTCGGTGTTGATCACCAGCTCGCCATTCTCGAACGAGGCCAGACGCGAGAAATCATATTTGCTGGCATCGCCGTACGGCGCCATGCCCATGACTTTGAATTCGCCATCGAGCATCTCGAAGCCGAGAAATTCGGTGATCGCACCGTACAGACCACCGAGGGAGTCCGGATCGAAGAATTCCTTGATCTTGTGGATCTTGCCGTTTTCGCCGTAGCCGAAGAAGGTCGTGGCGTATTCGCCCTTGCCGTCGATGCCGAGGATCGCGGTTTTCTCTTTGAAACCCGAGCAGTGGTAGGCGCTGGAGGCGTGAGCCAAGTGATGCTCGACCGGCTCGATCTTGATTTTCTTCGGATCGAAGCCCAGTTGCTCCAGGCACCAGACGATCTTGTTGCGATAGCGCTTGTAGCGACGGTTGCCCATCAGGATCGCATCGAGCGCGCGATCCGGTGCGTACCAGTAGCGCTTGGCGTAGTGCCAGCGGGCTTTGCCGAACAGGCTGATCGGGGCGAAGGGAATCGCCACTACGTCAACGTCGGAAGGTTTGATGCCAGCTTGCTCGAGGCAGAACTTTGCCGATTCGTAGGGCATGCGGTTCTTTGCATGTTTATCGCGTACGAAGCGCTCTTCTTCTGCCGCCGCGACCAGCTTGCCGTCGATGTACAAGGCTGCGGAAGGATCATGGCTAAGGGCGCCGGACAGGCCAAGAATCGTCAATGCCACAGGGGTCTAGCCTCTTTAGTCTGCATGCAGGCGCGATGCGCCTTGAAAATTGATGTGTCCTCGCACAGGGCGAGTGACAGCTAAAGGGCGGGATTATAGCGTAAACGTCACTGAAATTACCCTGTACGAATTGACTCGTGGCGATCGGAGGAAAGAAACCGGGCGCGAGTATTCAAGTACAGCCCGCCCCCGAGCAACCATCCGGTGAAATTAACATCGGAGCCCAGCAGAGCACAGTTGATGGCTTCCACAGAAGTTGTAGGACAAATCGCGGTTTTCTGTCCGCCAACGCAAACGGGCATCTTTCAACGCATTCGCGCCCTTTCGCCAAAGCCTTCAACCAGCGCCGGGGGCTGCCTTCGGCAACCGCTGATCAATCGCCTTGTACAATGCACTGCTTTCAGGCCAGTTGCGCATGAATCGCGCGCGATCACGGGCATAGGCCGGTGCAAAACTGCCGTCGGATCCATGCTGACACATCGAATCCAGATCGATCAGCGCCCAGCGATCCTGCTGCCAGAACAGATTGTGCCCCTTGAAATCGCCATGACTGATGCGCTCGGCGATCAACCGGGCAAACAGTTGATCCAGCGCCTGCAACTCGGCTTCCGGTGCCTGGCCACTCTCCACGTAGGGCGCGAAGCGCTCGATGATGTCCGGCCCAGGCAGATACTCGGTGACCAGATAGGCACTGCGACGCAGCCACAAAAAGCGCTTCTCCAGTACCGCCAGCGGTTTCGGCGTGGCGATGCCAAGAAAGGCCAGACGATTGCCTTCGCGCCACGAGTGCCAGGCCCGGCTCGGGCGCCAGAAGCGTTTGAGCCAATGGGCAAAACCCTTGATGTTGTAGCGCTTGATCACCAGCGTGCGGCCGTCCGCCTCGACTCGGCCGACGCTGGCCGCGCCGCCGGTCTTGTACAGATGCCCCCGATCAAGCAAGGCGTCTGCCTGATCGAGCACTGGCAACATGGCAGCCTCTTCTTCGCGGCGAATCGCGCGCAAAGCGAATGCGCCGCGGTGAACCGAAAACAAGGTGCAATCGCGGCCGACCTTGATCAGATAATCCCTGAGTCGCCAGCTACGAACCTTGTCGATCTGCTTCTGCAATGCCTCCAGTGGCAAGGCATGTTCGCTGTTGCTCAACAGGTAATACACCAGCAATTCTTCAGTGAACGGTTCGAGTGACTTGGGCAACTGGGCGAAAAATACCCCGAGGTTTTCCAGCACCTTTTGCCGCGACAACGGCTGCCCCGGCGTTTCGGCACGCACGCCGGCACCATCGATCAGATACAGCTGAGCGCCGTGGCGCAACAGATTGTCCAGGTGCAGATCTTCCTGCCAGAGCCCTTTGCCGTGCAGCCGGCCGATCGCATCCAGCGCTTCGGCCAACACCGCCGTTTGCTCATCAGCCAGCACGGGCAGCGACTCGACTTTCGTCCAGGCATCGCCGAGGCTTTCAGCCTCTTCAAGAAAGTCGAACAGCAGCCAGCCGCCCTCGCCGTCTTTCAGGCCATCAGCCAACAGCAGCGGCGTGGTCATGCTCTGGGCGGCCAGCAACCGCACGCCTTCGAGCTCACGCTGGAAATGCCGGGCGGCTTTGCTGCCCACCAGTAATTTCGCCAGTACCGGCCGGCCACGCCAGACCCCGGCACCGACATAGCGCTGCCCAGGCAACACCCGCAGCAGACTCAGCAATTGCAGATCCGCCGCACCGGCCGCATCCGCCAACGTCACAGTCAGCGGTAAAGAAGGTGTGCGCCCGGCCAGGGCCAGCTCGGACAAGCGCATCAGCGGGTCTCCTTGTGGCTGCGCCGCGCCGTCAGCCGCACCAGCCAACGGTCGAGCAGTGAACTGTCATCCGGCTGATCCAGATAAGCCGCGAGCAATTGCCGCAAGTCTGCCTCGCTCCACTGCGGCGCGCGGCGTTGCAACGGTTCCAGATCCTTGACCCGATCGCGCATGCCGAACAGCAGCGGCCGGGTTTTCTCCAGATCGATCAGCTGCGCCTCATAGCCGTCGCCGGTGGCACGCAGAAAAATATGCTTGGGATAAAAACAGCCATGCACCTGCCGCACGCCGTGCAGACGCCGCGCCAGCAATCCGCAAGCCTTGAGGATGGCCGAATGTTGCGCGGCGCTGAGTTGGGCCCAGCGTTCGAGCAACGAATCCAGATCGCTCCAGCCATCCAGTGCGCGGGTGAGCAAAATGGCGCGCACTTCTCCGTCGACCTTGCGCTCACCGAAAAACGCCGCCTGCAGCGCCGGAATGCCGAGCTTGCGATAGCGGCTGATATTGCGGAATTCGCGGGCGAAACTCGGCTCGCCAAAGGGCGCATGCAAGGTACGCGTCAGATAGTTGCTCTGACGCTTGAGGTAGTAACCCTGGCCTTCCAGATCCAGGCGAAACACGCTGCTCCAGCCGCCACCGGCAGTGTTGGGCTCATCCACAGCCTCAAGCTGTTTGGCCCACAGCGCATCGAAAGTGCCGAGACCGTGACGCTCCAGCAGCGCACGGTCTTGTTCGGCGAGAAAATCAGTCATTCCCGTCCCTCAAAAAATCTCACCACGTGCCGAATCCGTTTCTTGTCGGCGACATCGAGCCGATCGCACTGGCGGTATTGCTTATAGAAGCGCAGGCGCTGGGTATTGGACAGGTGATATTTGGCCAGCTTGTCGAGACAGGCCAGGTCCTTGGTGATTCGGTACTTGAGCCAGAAGCCGCGCCAGAATTCGCCATTGGGGCAGTCGATCAGAAAAATCCGCGCCTGATCATCGATCAACAGGTTGCGCCATTTCAAGTCGTTATGGGTAAAGCGGTGATCATGCATTGTCCGGGTATAGCCGGCCAGTTGACGACTGACGCCGTCGACCCAGGCGCGATCTTCAAGCTTGGGCTCCTTGCGCTCGGCCAGTGCCGAGAGGTCTTCGGTGTTGGGCAACTCACGGGTGATCATCGCGCCACGATCGTAGGCCGCGCCCCGCCGCTCCAGCCCCCAGGCCACCACCTCGGCGGTGGGAATGCCCCACTTGGCGAAGCGCTTGAGGTTCTGCCACTCCATCTTCACCCGCGGCTTGCCGAGGTAGCGGCGCAGGCCCTTACCGGCGCCGACGTAGCGCTTGACGTAGTAATTGACACCGTCGCGCTGCACGCGGATCACCTCCGACAGCGGATCGCGGGTCAGGCGTTCACCCTGCAACGCAAACACCGCTTCGAGGCTACCGAAATCTTCGGCAAGCTCGCTGTACTGCGGCTCAAGCGTCCAGCCCGCCATCAGAGCGCGTCCCCGTAACGCTGCTTACGCTCGTAGAGCTTGTCGGCCTTGCCTTGCAGCCAGTTCAGCAGCGGCGCTTCCTGCGCCAGAATCTGCCGCAGCGGCTGCTGGAAATAGCCCTTGAGAAAACGCAGTTTGTCGCGGCGGGTCAGGCCGATATCCAGCGCCGAAAAGTACAGCGCCGCCAGGTCCTTGTTGCGCCAGCGCTGAGTGATTTTCGCGCGGGTCTGGGCACGGTGCAGGTCGATCACCGAGAGCTTGAAATCTTCCGGCGTGACCGGCTTGTCGGTGTGCAGCAGGAAGTGGCAGATGTAGCAGTCACGGTGGTTGACCCCGGCGCGGTGCATCATGCCGGTCATCCGCGCGACTTCGGCAATCAGCGCGCGCTTGAGCTTCGGCTCCGGCGGCTGTTTGACCCAGTCGATGCTGTAATCTTCCAGACTGATGGTCGGCGCCAGTTCTTCGGTGACGATAAACGAATGCTGATCCGCCGGATTGCTGCCCTTCTCGCCATAAGCGACGGCGGTCATGGTCGGCACGCCGACCTCCTGCAACCGCTGAATGGCTTTCCACTCTTGCCCGGCGCCAAGCACCGGCAGTTTGGCGGTCAGCAGATTCTTGAAGATTTCACCCCAACCAATGCCACGGTGGATCTTGACGAAAAAGCCATGGCCGTCGACTTCCGTGCGCAATGTTCGGCGCGCTTCCAGCTCGCGGTATACCTCGCCCTGCAAGCCTTCGACTGCGGCGAACGGGTCGCGTCCGGCCCAAAGGCTTTTGAACGGTTCAGCCAGCATCAACTTCATTAAGCGTGCTCCGCCAGAATCACATCGGCCGCGTGCTGCGGCATGCTGTAGAGGTCGGCCGTCTCGGCGAAGGCCAGACCTTTGCGGCTCCAGGCCGCACGTGCAGCGTCGTTGCTCAACATCTCGGTCAGGTACTGCGTCAGTTGCGCCTGCTCGAACGGCTCGTCCAGCACTCGCCCGGCATCAGCCTCGGCAATGTAATGGGCGTAACCGCAGACCGCGCTGACCAGCACCGGCAACCCGGCCACCAGCGCCTCAAGCAGCACGGTGCCGGTGTTTTCGTTGTAGGCCGGGTGAATCAACAGATCGGCGCCAAGCAGAAAACGCGGGATATCGCTGCGCCCTTTGAGAAAGGTCACATTGTCGCCCAGGCCCAGCGTCGCACTCTGCATCTGGAACAATTTGGGGTCATCCTGGCCGATTACAAACAGCCGCGTGCGTTTGCGCAATTCGCCAGGCAATCCGGCCAGCGCTTTCAGGCTGCGATCGACACCTTTGGTCTTGAAGCCGGAGCCGATCTGCACCAGCAGCAGTTCGTCGTCCTTGAGATTGAACTCGGCGCGGAAGCCGGCGCGGATTTCATCAGCATTCGCTGGACGCCGACGATCCTGGGCGATGCCCGGCGGCAGCAGATGGAAGCGTTCGAGTGGGGTGTCGTAATACTTGATGAACAGTGGCTGCTGCACTTCGGAAATCATCAGTACTTCGGTCTTCGCGTCTTTGGCAAACACCGCGCGCTCGTACTCGGCGAAGTGGCGATAGCGGCCCCAGCGACGGTACAGCGAGTTACGCAGGTTCTGCGCCTTGTCTTCGAAGCAGCCGTCGGCGGCGTAGTAGACGTCCAGGCCCGGCATCTTGTTGAAGCCGATCAAACGATCGACCGGGCGCCTGGCCAGATCCGCTGCCATCCACGCGCTGAGTTTTTCGTTGCGGCGGTGATTGAAGAACGCCTTGACCGGCGCCACCAGCACTTCAAAGCCCGGCGGTACGTCGCCTTCCCAGATCAGCGTGTAGACGCGAATCTGATGACCACGCTTCTGGCATTCGAGGGCTATGCGCATGAAATCGCGCTGCAAGCCACCGAACGGGAAATATTTGTACAGGACGAATGCCAATTGCATCAGCGCAGCTCCTCAGCCATCAACAACGTGCTCAGTCGACTGGCGACACGCTCGGGATTTACACGCGTGAAGCACAAGGGCTGCTCGCGTTTCAGGTCAAACTGACGGGCATCCTGCTCGGTCGGTTGATAAGTACATTTCTTCTGCAGGCAAGGCGCGCACGGGAAGTCGCTGGCCAGATGAATCTGCAATTTGCCGTAAGCGCCGGTCAGGCCCGGGTTGGTCGGGCCGAACAACGAAATGGTCGGCACGTCCAGCGCAGCGGCCAGATGGCCGAGCCCGGTGTCCACCGCCACGCAAGCCTGCGCGCCGGCGAGGACTTTGCCGACGCCGGCCAGATTCAGCTTCGGCAGCACTTCGGCGTGCTTGAACCCGGCAGCGATGCGCTCGGCGCGGGCCTTTTCCTGCGGGTTGCCCCACGGCAGTCTGACGCCGACGCCAAGATAGCCAACCCGCTCGGTCAGTTCGCGCCAGTAGAGTTCCGGCCAGTGCTTGGTGTCCCAGGTGGTGCCGTGCAGGAACACCACGTAGGCATTCCTGCGTGGCAACTCGACCAGTCGTTCGACGTTGAGGCCGTAATCGCCGAGGCCTTTGGGCAAGTCGTACCCGAGGGCAATGGCGAACAACTGCCGCACGCGCTCGACGGCGTGCTGACCACGGGCCACCGCCAGTTTGCGGTCATAAAAACGCGAAGCCATCGGCTCACGGGCCGAACCTTTATCGAGACCGGCCACCGGCGCTTTGACGTAGCGGGTCAGCCAGGCGCTTTTCAGCAGGCCTTGGGCATCGATCACCAGATCGTATTTGTTCGCGCGCACGCTTTGCTTGAAGCGTTTCCACTCACCGCTGGTAATGGTCTTCCAGATATTTTTGCGCCAGCGGCGGATCGCCACCGGAATCACTTTGCCAACGGCCGGGTGCCAGGGCGGGATCTCGGCGAAGCCTTCTTCCACCACCCAGTCGAATTTGATTCCGGGAATGGCCCGGGCGGCGTCAGTCAGCGCCGGCAACGCATGAATCACGTCGCCCAGCGATGAAGTCTTGATCAGCAATACCCGCAAGTTAATGAACCTCGACCACGGAGCCCTGCAGTTTCTGCAAGGCATCATTGACCGCATCCGGCATCAGCTGGCGCAGGCAGTTGTAATGGCCGAAACGGCAGGTGCGATCAAAGCAAGGGCTGCATTCGATGCCCAGGCGCACGATCTCGACCTGCTCGGCCAATGGCGGGGTGAAGCCCGGCGAGGTCGAGCCGTAGACCGCGACCAGCGGACGATTCAATGCCGCAGCGACGTGCATCAGACCGGAGTCGTTGGACACCACCGAATCGGCGCAGGACAGCAGATCGATGGCCTCGGCCAGCGAGGTACCGCCGCTGAGGTTGACTGACTCTTCGCGCAAACCCGGGATCAGCCGGGCGCGAATGTCTTCGCCCACTGCATGATCGTTTTTCGAGCCGAACAGCCATACCTGCCAGCCTTCGCGGATGCGCGCTTCGGCGACCTTGGCATAGTGCTCGGACGGCCAGCGCTTGGATTCGCCGAACTCGGCGCCGGGGCACAGGGCCAGGACCGGGCGATCGAGGGTCAGACCGAATTTCGCCAGGGCCGCTTCGCGGGTGACCGGGTCGATTTGCAGGCTCGGCCGCGGGTACGGCTTCGGCAGCTCGGCGTTCGGCTCGTAAGCCAAAGCCATGAACCGCTCGATCATCAGCGGATAGCGTTGGTTGTCGAGGGTGCGCACGTCGTTGAGCAGGCCATAGCGGAATTCGCCGCGCCAGCCGGTGCGCTTCGGGATGCCGGCAAAAAACGGCACCAGCGCCGATTTCAGCGAATTGGGCAGCAGGATCGCCTGATCGTACTGGCCGCGCAGGGATTTGCCGATACGCCGGCGCGTCGCCAGTTCCAGCGCACCGTGGCCGAGCGGGAAGCTCAAGGCCTTGCGCACTTCGGGCATGCGCTCAAGGATCGGCCGGCTCCATTCGGGCGCCAGCACGTCGATTGCGCATTGCGGGTGGCGCTGTTTGAGGCACTGAAACAGTGTCTGCGCCATCACCATGTCACCGACCCAACTGGGCCCAACGATCAGAATATTCATGTGGTTTCCAAAAACGAACCGGGGAGGCATTTACGCCTCCCCGCCTCGATAATCATTGTGGAAGCGGCGCTGCTGGCGATGGGTCACTTGCTTCAACATGACTGTCGACTGTCATTGCGCTATCGCGAGCAGGCTCACTCCTACAGGGTTTTGCATCCGGCCATACATTTGTGGCTCAGCTTAGCCCCAACTCTTTCCAAATCCGCAAAACCTGCCGGCGTTCGTCGGCAAACTGGTCGCCCGGTATCACCCCGGCGTCTTTCTGCAAGGCCTGCCGATGGGCGGCGGAGCGGTAGGCCTTGTAGGCCTCGCGCAACAGGCTGGCATTTTCGGCGGGCATCAGCCCTTCGTGTTCCAGCTCTTCCAGAATGCGGATGTTATCGGTCCAGCGCAGCAGCGGCGGATGGCTCTGCGACCACGCCAGGGCCGCGTATTGCACCATAAATTCAATATCGACGATACCACCGGCGTCCTGCTTGAGGTCGAACGGCACGCCTGCATCGAAAGCGTTCGCCGCGGTACCGGCCGCGGTAATCCGCGTGCCGAGGTTGTCGCGCATCTTCGCGCGCATCTCGCTGACTTCCTGTTGCAGCCTGGCCAGATCTCGCGGCTTGCCCAATACCTGCGCGCGGACCTTCTCGAAAGCCTGGCCGACATCCTGACTGCCCACCAGCACCCGCGCGCGCACCAAAGCCTGATGCTCCCACGTCCAGGCTTCGTTTTCCTGATAGCGGGCAAACGCGCCGAGGGAACTCACCAATAGTCCGGAAGCACCGGACGGACGCAGGCGCATGTCCACTTCATACAGCTGGCCGGAGTTGGTCTGCGCCGTGAGCAAGTGAATGATCCGCTGCCCCAGGCGCGTGAAGAACTGCGCGCCATCGATGGATTTCGGCCCATCGGTTTCCGCCTGCGGATCGCCGTCGTGGATGAACACCAGATCCAGATCCGAACCATGCCCTAATTCAATGCCGCCGACTTTGCCATAACCGACAATGATGAAGCCGGGATCGCACAAGGTGCCATCGGTGCGCAGCGGCGTGCCGTACTTGGCCACGGTCTGGCGCCAGGCGAGGGCCAGCACTTGTTCGAGAATCGCCTCGGCCAGCCACGTCAGGTAATCGCTGACTTTCATCAACGGCAGACTGCCGGCGATTTCCGAGGCAGCCACGCGCAAGCGATGCGCCAGTTTGAAATGGCGCAGGGCTTCCATTTGTTGTTCGAGGTCGTCCTCGGGAATTCGCGTCAGGCGCTCGCGCAACTCGGCCGCCAGTTCCGGCGCCAGCGGCGGTTTGAACAGCCGGCCCTCGTTGAGCAATTCGTCGAGCAGCAGCGGGAAGCGAGTGATCTGCTCGGCAATCCACGGGCTCGCCGCACACAGGGTCAGCAAACGCCGCAGCGCACCGGGGTTTTCCGTGAGCAACACCAGATACGCCGAACGCCGCGCCACCGCTTCCACCAGCGGCAGCACGCGCTCAAGTACCAAGTCGGGATTGTCGTGCTCTACCGCTTGCGCGAGTAGTCGCGGAATAAAGGCATCGAGACGCTCGCGCCCCAGTCGCTGCATCGCACGCAATTGCGGACTGCTGCGCAAACCGGCCAGCGCCTTCAGGGCTCTGCCGGCATCGACAAAACCGCCCTCCTGCAACTGTCGGCACGCGGCCTCTTCGTCTTGTTCTTCTTCCCACAATGGCAGCCATTCACCACCGACCACCACTTCGCTTTCGCTACCCTCCTCCTCGTCGGGATCGGCGATCACCTGGGCGAAATGCCAGGCCACGCGGCCGCGCCAGAACATCAATTGTTCATGGAAGGCCTGCCAATCGGCGAAACCCAGCATGAAGGCGATACGCGCCTGATCCTGCGCATTGTCCGGCAGCATTTGCGTCTGCCGATCGGCAATCGCTTGAATCGCGTGCTCGGTGTAACGCAGAAACTCGTAACCTTCGCGCAACTCACTGACCACCGCCGGCGGCAGATAGCCCTGCCCCTCCAGCGTGCTCAGCACCTTTAATAAAGGACGCTGTTGCAGGCTCAGGTCGCGGCCACCGTGGATCAGCTGGAAGGCCTGAGCAATGAACTCGACTTCACGAATGCCGCCGGAGCCGAGCTTGATGTTGTCGGCCATGCCCTTGCGCCGCACTTCCTGCTGGATCAACTGCTTCATGGTGCGCAGCGCTTCGATCGCCGAGAAGTCCAGATAGCGCCGATAAACGAATGGCCGAAGCATGTCGAGCAACTGCGCACCGGCGACCTGATCGCCAGCCACCACCCGCGCCTTGATCATCGCGTAGCGTTCCCAGTCGCGGCCCTGATCCTGGTAATACTGCTCCAGCGCATTGAAGCTCAGCACCAACGCACCGGACGATCCGTAGGGGCGCAGACGCATGTCAACGCGGAAAACGAAGCCGTCGACCGTCATCGGATCGAGGGCCTTGATCAGACGCTGACCGAGACGAATGAAAAATTCCTGATTATCCAGCGAGCGTTTGACGCCAACGGTTTCGCCGCCTTCGGGGTAGGCGAAGATCAGGTCGATGTCCGAGGACAGATTCAGCTCGACCGCGCCGAGTTTGCCCATGCCGAGGATGACCATCTGCTGCGGCAGCCCGCTGCGCCGGCCGGTCGGTGTGCCGAATTGCTCGCAATGGCGGCTGTACAGCCACTGATAAGCCTGATCGATGGTGGCGTCGGCCATGTCCGAGAGGTCGCGGCAGGTCTGCACCAGATCGGCCTGGCGGGTCAGGTCGCGCCAGATGATCCGCACCTGATGGCGCGCGCGCTGGCGGCGCAGGGCACGGCCGAGCTCATCTTCGTTCTGCGCGCTGTTCGCGGCGGCAGCGATCTGCGCGCGCAACTCGCCGGGCGCAAAGGGTCGGTCGAGTTCGCCGGACGCCACCAGCGACAGCAACATCAAAGGGTCACGAACGCTCTGTTCAATGACAAACTCGCTGGCGGCGGTGACGCGGGCAAATTGCGCCCAGCGCTCCGGCGACCAGTTCGACAGGCCGTGATCGTCTTCAAGGGCTGCGACGGACGTACGGAACGACTGCTCGGATCGGCTGACCAACGGCAGGAGAATGGCGGGCAGTTCGGCAAGCGCGGGCAGGGTCATGGTCTATCCTTGATCGGCGTATAAGGGGCCGCTTGTAGTGAATGATGAAACCCCGCTACGTGAAGGACTGTCGAACAAAAGTTAGAAATAGCTGAAATTTCTTCTTCTTTGGCATCCAGCATCAAACTTTCCCCTTATTCGGATGGAAATCGACCCGCCTTAACGATTATTCTCACAACGCAGTCGGAGGCCACAAGCCTTTCATCTGTAGTTTTACTACTCGTCTATACATTCGAAAGGCTGAAATGCCGGAAGATTTGTAGTAAAACTACACGCCGCCGGAACAACCTGTCGGCAATCCAAGAATTTTAAATCGTCTGCCCACAAGGCCAGTCGCAAACTCAGGCAACCGATTCTGGAAGCCTTTCCGCCCTGGAGCAAGCCATGCAAGACCTCGATCCCGTCGAAACCCAGGAATGGCTGGACGCCCTGGAATCGGTTCTCGACAAAGAAGGCGAAGACCGTGCTCACTATCTGATGACCCGTATGGGCGAACTCGCGACCCGCAGCGGCTCGCAGCTCCCTTACGCGATCACCACGCCTTACCGCAACACGATCCCCGTTACCCACGAAGCACGCATGCCTGGCGACCTGTTCATGGAACGCCGCATTCGCTCGCTGGTACGCTGGAACGCGATGGCCATGGTAATGCGCACGAACCTGAAAGATTCGGACCTGGGTGGTCACATCTCCAGCTTCGCTTCCAGCGCGACCCTGTATGACATCGGCTTCAACTATTTCTTCCAGGCCCCGACCGACGAACACGGCGGCGACCTGATCTACTTCCAGGGCCACACCTCGCCAGGCGTTTACGCCCGTGCATTCATGGAAGGCCGCATCACCGAAGACCAGATGAACAACTTCCGCCAGGAAGTCGACGGTCAGGGCCTGTCGTCCTACCCGCACCCTTGGCTGATGCCTGACTTCTGGCAGTTCCCGACCGTATCGATGGGTCTGGGCCCGATCCAGGCGATCTACCAGGCGCGCTTCATGAAGTACCTGGAACACCGCGGTTTCATCCAGCCGGGCAAACAGAAAGTCTGGTGCTTCCTGGGCGACGGCGAGTGCGACGAGCCGGAATCCCTGGGCGCGATCTCCCTGGCCGGCCGCGAGAAGCTGGACAACCTGATCTTCGTCATCAACTGCAACCTGCAGCGCCTCGACGGCCCGGTTCGCGGCAACGGCAAGATCATCCAGGAACTCGAAGGCGTGTTCCGCGGTGCACAGTGGAACGTGACCAAAGTCATCTGGGGCCGTTTCTGGGACCCACTGCTGGCCAAGGACGTCGACGGCATCCTGCAACGTCGCATGGACGAAGTCATCGACGGCGAGTACCAGAACTACAAAGCCAAAGACGGCGCGTTCGTTCGCGAGCACTTCTTCAACACGCCTGAACTCAAGGCAATGGTTGCCGATCTGTCCGACGACGAGATCTGGAAACTCAACCGTGGCGGCCACGACCCGTACAAGGTCTACGCGGCGTACCACGAAGCGGTCAACCACAAGGAACAACCCACCGTCATCCTGGCCAAGACCATCAAGGGTTATGGCACCGGTGCCGGCGAAGCGAAGAACACTGCGCACAACACCAAGAAGGTCGACGTCGAGAGCCTGAAGCTGTTCCGCGACCGCTTCGACATTCCGGTCAAGGACGAAGAACTGGAGCACCTGCCGTTCTTCAAGCCAGAGCCGAACAGCGCCGAAGGCCGCTACCTGGCCGAGCGTCGTGCCGCACTGGGCGGTTTCGTGCCACAGCGCCGCGCGCAGAGCTTCAGCGTACCGACTCCGGATCTGGATACCCTCAAAGCCATCCTCGATGGCTCCGGCGACCGTGAAATTTCCACCACCATGGCCTTCGTGCGGATCCTCGCGCAACTGGTCAAGGACAAGGAAATCGGCCCGCGCATCGTTCCGATCATCCCGGACGAAGCCCGTACCTTCGGTATGGAAGGCATGTTCCGTCAGTTGGGCATCTACTCGTCCGTCGGCCAGCTCTACGAGCCAGTCGATAAAGACCAGGTGATGTTCTACAAGGAAGACCAGAAAGGTCAGATCCTTGAAGAAGGCATCAACGAAGCAGGCGCCATGAGTTCGTTCATCGCTGCCGGTACTTCGTACTCCAGCCATAACCAGCCGATGCTGCCGTTCTACATCTTCTACTCGATGTTCGGCTTCCAGCGTATCGGCGACCTGGCCTGGGCCGCTGGCGACAGCCGTACCCGTGGCTTCCTGATCGGCGGCACCGCCGGCCGTACCACCCTGAACGGTGAAGGTCTGCAGCACGAAGACGGTCACAGCCACCTGCTGGCCGCGACCATCCCGAACTGCCGCACCTACGATCCGACCTACGGCTACGAGCTGGCGGTGATCATTCAGGACGGCATGAAGAAGATGACCGAAGAGCAACAGGACATCTTCTACTACATTACCGTGATGAACGAGTCGTACCAGCAGCCAGCCATGCCGGCCGGTGCCGAAGAAGGCATCAAGAAAGGCATGTACCTGCTCGAGGAAGACACTCGCGATGCGGCGCACCACGTTCAGCTGATGGGCTCCGGCACCATCCTGCGCGAAGTGCGTGAAGCGGCGAAGATCCTGCGTGAAGAGTTCAACATCGGCGCTGACGTGTGGAGCGTTACCAGCTTCAACGAACTGCGTCGCGACGGCTTGGCCGTAGAACGCAGCAACCGTCTCAAGCCTGGCCAGAAGCCTAAGCTGAGCTACGTCGAAGAGTGCCTGAGCGGCCGCAAGGGTCCGGTCATCGCCTCTACGGACTACATGAAGCTGTTCGCCGAGCAGATTCGTCAGTGGGTACCGTCCAAGGAATTCAAAGTCCTGGGCACCGACGGTTTCGGCCGCAGCGACAGCCGCAAGAAACTGCGTCATTTCTTCGAAGTCGACCGTCATTTCGTGGTGTTGGCAGCCCTGGAAGCACTGGCTGACCGTGGTGATATCGAACCTAAAGTCGTGGCTGAAGCCATCGTCAAGTTCGGCATCGACCCGGAAAAACGCAACCCACTGGACTGCTGAGGAGACATTTTGTGAGCGAACTCATTCGCGTACCTGACATCGGCAGCGGTGAAGGTGAAGTAATTGAACTGTTTGTGAAGGTCGGCGACCGCATCGAAGCCGACCAGAGCATCCTGACCCTGGAATCGGACAAGGCCAGCATGGAAGTGCCGGCCCCGAAAGCCGGCGTCATCAAGAGCCTGAAAGTGAAGCTGGGCGACCGCCTGAAAGAAGGCGACGAACTGCTCGAGCTGGAAGTCGAGGGCGCCGCAGAAGCGGCCCCTGCACCTGCCGCCGCTCCTGCGAAAGCCGAAGAGAAACCGGCCGCAGCCCCTGCTGCTGCCGCGCCTGCCGCTGCCCCTGCTGCCGCTTCGGTACAGCAAGTGCACGTGCCGGACATCGGTTCTTCGGGCAAGGCGCAGATCATCGAAATCCAGGTCAAGGTCGGCGACAGCGTCGAAGCTGATCAATCGCTGATCACCCTGGAATCCGACAAGGCCAGCATGGAAATCCCGTCGCCGGCCGCTGGCGTGGTCAAGGCCATCAGCGTCAAGCTCAACGACGAAGTCGGCACCGGCGACCTGATTCTGGATCTGGAAGTGGCAGGTGCTGCGGCCCCTGCTGCTGCCGCCCCGGCTCAGGCTGCTGCGCCTGCTGCCGCCGCTGCGCCAGCCCCGGCTGCTGCTCCGGCAGCAGCGGCCGCTGACAGTGTTCAGGACATCCACGTCCCGGACATCGGTTCGGCCGGCAAGGCAAAGATCATCGAAGTGCTGGTCAAGGCCGGCGACAGCGTCGAAGCCGACCAGTCGCTGATCACCCTGGAATCCGACAAGGCCAGCATGGAAATTCCATCGCCAGCGGCTGGCGTGGTCGAAAGCGTTTCGATCAAGCTGGATGACGAAGTCGGTACCGGCGACCTGATTCTCAAGCTTAAAGTCAAAGGCGCAGCACCTGCTGCTGCACCGGCTCCGGCTGCTGCACCGAGTGCTCCGGCACCTGCCGCTGCTGCTCCGGCCGCCGCTGCACCTGCTGCACCTGCTGCCGCTCCAGCCGCTGCGCCGGCCAAGCCTGGCGCGAAAGTTCACGCCGGCCCTGCCGTGCGTCAACTGGCCCGCGAGTTTGGCGTCGAGCTGAGCGCTGTTGGCGCCAGCGGTCCGCACGGTCGCATCCTCAAGGAAGACGTGCAGGTTTACGTCAAGGCGATGATGCAGAAGGCCAAGGAAGCACCGGCCGCTGCTGGCGGCGCTACTGGTGGTGCGGGCATCCCGCCGATCCCGGTGGTCGATTTCAGCCGTTTCGGCGAAATCGAAGAAGTGCCGATGACCCGCCTGATGCAGGTCGGTGCCGCCAACCTGCACCGCAGCTGGCTGAACGTGCCGCACGTGACGCAATTCGACTCGGCGGACATCACCGAGCTGGAAGCCTTCCGTGTTGCGCAGAAAGCCGTGGCCGAGAAGGCTGGCGTCAAGCTGACCATCCTGCCGCTGCTGCTCAAGACCTGCGCGCACCTGCTCAAGGAGCTGCCGGACTTCAACAGTTCGCTGGCACCAAGTGGCAAGGCGATCATCCGCAAGAAGTACGTGAACATCGGCTTCGCCGTCGACACTCCGGATGGCCTGCTCGTGCCGGTGATCAAGAACGTCGACCAGAAGAGCCTGCTGCAACTCGCTGCCGAAGCAGCTTCGCTGGCTGAAAAGGCCCGCACCAAGAAGCTGTCCTCGGACGAGATGCAAGGCGCCTGCTTCACCATTTCCAGCCTCGGCCACATTGGCGGCACCGGCTTCACGCCGATCGTCAACGCGCCGGAAGTGGCGATCCTCGGTGTTTCCAAGGCAACCATCCAGCCAGTCTGGGACGGCAAAGCCTTCCAGCCGAAGCTGATGCTGCCACTGTCGCTGTCCTACGATCACCGTGTGATCAACGGCGCAGCCGCCGCACGCTTCACCCAGCGTCTGGGCAGCCTGTTGGGCGACATCCGCACCATCCTGCTGTAACCCGAGCGGCCCTCCGGCAACGGAGGGCCGCTTGCTGCACCCTTTCGAGCGCCACACGCTCGTACCTCAACCCCGCCACTCTGGCGGGGCTTTTTTTGCCCGAAATAAACCGGCCCCCACCCCTTTCCTACAACCTGCGCTGACATCGGCCACAGGCCTGGTCCACTTCACGCCAATATTTTCCGTCGCCGGCCAACTAACCTCTGCTCAGGAAAGTTGCATCAACGCGCTCCGCTTATTTAATTCTTATCACTACAGCTTTCGAACGGAATCGATTATGTTCAAACCGACTATCGGCCCCATCGTGGGTCATGCCACAACTAATGAAGTTCGCATTTTCATGCGCGGCGAACAACAGGACAAGAAACGCGTATTTGCCGGAGTCCGCGCTCGCAAAGCGGGCGCGGAAAAATGGTCAAACAGTGTATTTGCACTTTTGAATCCAGCCAATGACATGTCGGGAGTACTGGTACTGCAGGATCTCGAAGCCGATTGCGAATATGAATACCAGGCCGGCTGGTTGAGTCCGATGAACCCGGTACACACGATCGACACGGTAGTGGAGTTCCCACTGCAATGGCCGCGACAGCTTTACCGCTTTCGCACCCGCACCCCGCAATCCAGCCAGCCACGAGCTTTTGTGGTCGGATCGTGCCGCTATCTGCGGATCACCGCCGGCATCGCGACGTTACCGCAACTGGGCGACCGCATTTTCGGCTCGATCAATCAGCTCATTGAAAGCAGCCGGCCTCCCGTCAGTGCGGTGATCATGACCGGGGATCAAGTGTATGTAGACGATCTGAATATCATTGCACCGGATCGCGAAGCCAAAGACATCCTGAAGAAATATCGGACCGCATTTTCGCAACCCAATATTCAACGACTGATGGCCAATACATCGACTTACATGATGCTCGACGATCATGAAATTGAAGATAACTGGCCCGCCAATGCGAAAGCAGCGGACAAGGACTTATATCGCAATGCCATGGCCGCTTATGAACTATATCAAGCCAGCCACAGCCCGGTTTATGCATGTAACGGCAAGGGTCAGATAGACCGGGACAGCTTGAAACATTACTGGTACCAATTCGGCGACAGCGATATTGCCTGGTTCGTCACTGACAGTCGCACCCGGCGCAACTTGTCGAAGGATGACCGACGCATTCTCGATACTGAGCAGGAAGAGGCGCTGCTTGACTGGCTGATCCACAACACGGCACGGGTGAAGTTTGTTGTGACCAGCGTGATGTTCTATCCCGACCGCAAGTTGAACGGTGACGATGCCTGGAAAGCATTCCCCGAACAGCGTCTGCGCTTGCTGGAAACCATTCGCACCCATCGGCTCAAGAACGTGGTGTTTGTCTCAGGCGATGTCCATGGCTCGCTGACCAGTCGCCTGACTCACAGCGAAGACGCCGATTTCGAAGTCCACACCATCGTGTCCTCGCCGCTTCACAACAGCAAATTGTTGCCCTATGCCAAGGCGTCGACGTTCATCCTCGATCAACCGCTGGTGCGCACGGCGGCCGGCGACTACCGGCACGACCTGACCAGTACAGTGGTGAGCCAGGACAACTTTGCGCATGTGGTCGTCGACGCTGATCGGATCCTGGTCAAGTATCACGATCGTGACGGCAAACTACTGCAATCGATCAGTATGAAATTGCGTTGAACCCGCGAAAGATCGCAGCCTTCGGCAGTTCCTGCATGGACCTGCACTCCCGGTGAGGTTGCGATCTTTTGCTCATTTCAGTTGTGCACTGGAGAAATGTTAACTGCAGCCGACATATTCTTATAGCACTTGGCCTTCATCTCTCTTGTCAGTCGGTGCCGCAATGATGCAACCTTGCCGCAGCCAACAGACAAGAGGGCGAGAGCCCGGCGCATTCAGCATATTTCCAAGCGAGTTTCCTTCATGAAGAGCCAACCCGATGCCGCCAGCCGTAAGGCGGCCGAGGTAGTGACGCAGTTGCCTGTGCCCTCGCGGCTCGGCATGCTGCGTTTCGAGCGCCTGAATGAAGCGAGTTGGGCGATGCTGTTTCTCGATCCCAACTGCGAACGCCAATTCGGCCAGCCGGCCGTCGAGCTTTGCGCACTGGTCGGTTCGCCCTACGCCAGTCTGATGGAGCCGGAAGCGCGCTATCAGCTGCACGATGCGATCCAGCAACAGTTGAGCAATAACCCGCATTACGCCGTGCGCTACACCCTGCACACCGTCGCCGGTGCGTTGAACATCCTTGAGTTGGGCGAAGCCTATAAACAGCACAACCGGCACTTGCTGCGCGGCTATCTGCTGGCCGTCGACGACGTGTTCGACGAAACCCAGGCACTGCCTTCGGTCGATCTGGAAACCCAGAACTCGCGCCTGCAGATCGCGCTGGAGCTTAACCAGCGCGCCCAGCAGGAACAACTGCAGCATCTGGAACGCGTGCGTGCCCAGCAGGATCTGATTCTGCTGCTCGCGCGCCAGCGTTACAGCACGCACAACTCACTGCAGGAAGCCGCCGAGCTGATCACCCGCTGCGCCTGCGACATCTACGAGATCGACTGCGCCAGCCTGTGGAACCTCGAAGGCCAGCGGTTGCTGCCGATTTCCGCCTACCATCGTGCGACCCAGGAATATCTCCTGCCGGAGCCCATCGATATCAGCGGTTTCCCCAATTACATGGAAGCGCTGCACAGCAGCCGCGCCATCGATGCGCACAATGCGATGCATGACCCGCGTACCCGCGAAATGGCCGAGGCCATGCGTCCGCGTGACGTCAATGCGATGCTCGACGCCAGCATTCGCGTCGACGGCCAGGTGGTCGGCGTGTTGTGCCTGGAACAGACCGGCGCCACCCGCGCCTGGCAGTCCGACGAAATCGCCTTTGCCGGCGAGCTGGCCGACCAGTTCGCGCAAGTGATCAACAACCACAACCGCCGCACCGCCACCAGCGCCCTGCACCTGTTCCAGCGCGCGGTCGAGCAAAGTGCCAACGCCTTTTTGCTGGTCAACTGCGACGGCGTCGTCGAGTACGTCAACCCGAGCTTCACGGCGATCACCCAGTACACCACCGATGAAGTCCACGGCCAGCGCCTGTCGGAGTTGCCGGCACTGGAAAACCTCAGCGAGCTGCTGTTCGACGCGCCCTCGGCGCTGGCCCAGAGCAATAGCTGGCAGGGCGAATTCAAAAGCCGGCGCAAGAACCTCGAACCGTACTGGGGCCAGTTGTCGATTTCCAAGGTGTATGGCGACAACCGGGAGCTGACGCATTACATCGGCATCTACGAGGACATCACCCAGACCAAACTGGCGCAGCAGCGTATCGAGCGCCTGGCGTATACCGACAACCTGACCAACCTGGGCAACCGTCCGGCATTCATCCGCAATCTTGACGAGCGTTTCGCCCGCGACAGCGATGCACCGATCAGCCTGTTGCTGGTCGACATCGACAACTTCAAGCGGATCAACGACAGCCTCGGTCACCAGACCGGCGACAAGCTGTTGATCAGTCTTGCCCGGCGCCTGCGCAACAGCCTCAGCCCGAGTGGCAGCCTGGCGCGTTTTGCCAGTAACGAATTCGCCGTATTGCTCGACGACACCGACCTTGAAGCCGGTCAGCAGATTGCCAGTCAGTTGCTGATGACGCTCGACAAGCCGATGTTCGTCGACAATCAGTTGATCAGCGTCACCGGCTCCGTCGGCCTCGCCTGCGCGCCGCTGCACGGGCGCGATCCGCAAACCCTGATGCGCAACGCCGGTCTGGCGCTGCACAAGGCCAAGGCCAACGGTAAACACCAGTTGCAGGTGTTCACTGAAGCGCTGAACGCCGAAGCCAGTTACAAACTGTTCGTCGAGAACAACCTGCGCCGCGCCCTGACCCAGAACGAGCTGGACGTGTTCTACCAGCCGAAACTGTGCCTGCGCAGCGGTCGCCTGCTGGGCATGGAAGCACTGCTGCGCTGGAACCACCCGGAGCGCGGCATGATCCGTCCGGACCAGTTCATCAGCGTCGCCGAAGAGACCGGCCTGATCATTCCGATTGGCAAATGGATCGCCCGTCAGGCCTGTCGCATGAGCAAATCCCTGACCGCCGCCGGCCTGGGCAATCTGCAAGTGGCAATCAACCTGTCGCCGAAACAGTTCTCCGATCCGGATCTGGTCGCCTCGATCGCCAACATCCTCAAGGAGGAAGCGCTGCCGGCCAATCTGCTCGAGCTGGAGCTGACCGAAGGCCTGCTGCTGGAAGCCACCGAAGACACGCATCTGCAACTCGACCAGCTCAAGCGTCTCGGCCTGACCCTGGCGATGGACGATTTCGGCACCGGGTATTCATCGCTGAGTTATCTGAAGAAATTCCCGATCGACATCATCAAGATCGATCGCAGCTTCATCCATGAAATACCTGACAACCAGGACGACATGGAAATCACCTCGGCGGTGATTGCCATGGCCCATAACCTGAAACTCAAGGTGGTCGCCGAAGGCATCGAAACCGCCGAGCAACTGGCGTTCCTGCGCCGGCATCGTTGCGACGTCGGTCAGGGTTATCTGTTCGACCGACCGATTCCCGGTGACGAGTTGATCAAAGCCCTCAAGCGCTACCCGCGTGGGCCGCTGTGCCTCTAAAGCCTGCCTCTATGAAGATCCCTTGTGGGAGCGAGCCTGCTCGCGAAGGCGATAAAACCATCGACATCTTCGTCGCCTGACACCCCGCGTTCGCGAGCAGGCTCGCTCCCACAGTTTTGATAGTGCGAATTCCGGCATCATTCGGCACACTGGAGGTCTGACCTTTTACCTCCAACCTGACTGAGAGGAACGATCATGGTTCTGCGCTCGGAAATTCTGGTGAACAAAAACGTGCTTCCAACCAAAGAACAAGCCCTGCCCGGCCGCGAAACCCCGATGACCCTGCCGGAAAAACATTTCGTTTTCGAAGAAACTCCGCTGCTCGGTCCATTCTTTCAGGACGTCGACTTCGCGATTTTCGGTCTCGGTTGCTTCTGGGGCGCGGAACGACGCTTCTGGCAGCGCGAAGGCGTGGTCAGCACCGTGGTCGGTTACGCCGGTGGCTTCACGCCGAACCCGACTTATGAAGAAGTCTGCTCCGGCCTGACCGGCCATGCCGAAGTGGTTCTGGTGGTGTATGACAAGGCCAAGGTCAGCTATGAAGAGCTGCTGGCAATGTTCTGGGAGCTGCACAACCCGACCCAGGGCATGCGCCAAGGCAACGACATCGGCACCCAGTACCGCTCGGTGATCTACGCCACCACCCCGGAGCAACTGGATGCTGCGTTGAAAAGCAAAGCCGTGTATCAGGCTGAACTGGTGAAGGCCGGTCTGGGTGAAATCAGCACCGAGATCGATCAGGCACCGACCGTGTACTTTGCCGAGGCCTATCACCAGCAGTATCTGGCGAAGAATCCGGAAGGTTACTGCGGCATTGGCGGCACCGGCGTGTGCATGCCAGCGAGCCTGGCAGCCAACTAACCCCTGAAAGCAAAAGATCGCAGCCTTCGGCAGCTCCTACAGGGAAACGCATTTCAACTGCAGGAGCTGCCGAAGGCTGCGATCTTTTGATCTTGCTGTTGATCAGCTCTCGGCAATCAGCCAATCCATCTGCCAGCCGCCCTGGGTCTGCCCCAGCTTCTTCGACAGCCACGGCAGCAACTCACGCAACTCTTGCTCCAGCCCCCACGGCGGATTGGCGATCGCCAGCCCGGAACCGTTCAGGCTGTTCGGCGTGTCCAGCGGATGCACGAGCAACTCGACACGCAGCAGCTTCGGCGCACCCGTGCCGGCCAGATCCTGATAGAAGCGCCGCAGTGCACGCTGATCCTTCACCGGATACCAGATCGCAGCTACGGTCTGGCGCATACGGCCGATGGCTTCTTTCATCGACGCCGCACAGCGCTGCATCTCGTCGAGCTGCTCGAACGGCGGATCGATCAGCATCACCGCGCGCTTCTCCTGCACCGGCAACATCGCCCGCGCCACATGCCAGCCCTCGCCCAGATGCACTTTCACCCGACGATCACCGGCCATGTTGTCCTTGAGCAACACACCGTCTTCGGGGTGCTTCTCGTTGAGCATCACCCGATCCTGCGGCCGGGTCAGACGCCGCGCCAGCTCGGGCGAACCCGGGTAGTAGCGCAACTGGCCATCCGGGTTCATCTCGTGCAGCACCTTCATGTAGTCGGCGGTCAGCGCCGGCAGGTCCGGCTGATCCCACAACCGCGCGATGCCTTCCAGGTACTCGCCGGTGCGATTGGCCTGATCGCCCTGCAAGTCATACAGACCAATGCCGGCGTGCGTGTCGAGATAGGCAAACGGCTGCTCCTTGCGCGACATCAGGGCGATGAGGCGGGTCAAGGTCAGGTGTTTGAACACATCGGCGTGATTGCCGGCATGGAAGGCGTGACGATAATTCATGGCTGCTCCTGCGAGGGCCGCAAAGTTTACCTTTTACCGGGCGGCAAGTCAGGGGTTCGCAGCCGAGCGGGCCTCAACATCAAAAGATCGCAGCCTTCGGCAGCTCCTACACGGGACAGGCGCTCACTCTGCCGACGGCTGCGGTCTTTTTGATCTTCAGGCGGGTAAGCTGCGCAGGCGCTTGCCGATGACGTCCAGCACATCACAGCCATCGCGCAGTGGAATCGCGCAGAGCAAGGCAAAGTCGCTGAGGATCACGGAGTCGCATTCGATCGAGCCGCGCATGCACATGTTTTCCAGGACCTGGACCACCGCGCGGATGCGGTAGTTGGCGGCGTCCATGAGGATGTCGAGGGGCACGTGGGTGTCGACGAACAGGCTGGGCATGTCGCTGCAATTGCCGGTGAGGGCCATGAAGCGGTTATCGGGGTGAGGGGTGATTTTTTCGTAAGGAGGATCAGTATGCATATTGGCCATTTTTGTCGTTCCATGATTGATTAACGTGAGCCGCCATCACACCTTCCTACGGGTTAGGGTGGCAGCTGTGCGCAGGAGTAGGAACCGAGCAATCATGGACCTCGGCCACGCCGAAGCGTGCCCCACGCACAGCCGCCGCGAACGATCTTACGGACTTGAACCAAGCGCCGCAAAAAGCCAACGAACTGTAACGTCATGAATGCGGGGATCCTTCACCCTGTCACCACTCTCGCAGTGACAACGAAAAGACTATCCCTGCAACCCACCGCGCACCAGTTCATGAAAACCGCCGCAATTCGAAGGAAACGTCCGAAGCGTTTGCCCCGAAATTTCACTCCGCCTCTGCCAGCAAAAACTCCAGAAGCGCCGATCGTGACGAATCTTCCGACATCGATAATCTGAAAAACTGCCCGACCTTGCAGCGCAGCACCGCCTCGGGAAACGCCTCGAACACGGCCGGTTGCTCCTCGCCTAGCCATTGCAGAACATTCGCGACGCGAACGCTTTCATCGGTCTGCGTCAACACCCGGTCCGGCACCCTCCACCACGGAAAGACTCGCCCCGACACCAGCGCCCGGCCGCCGATTTCAACGGCTTTGCCATTGATCAAGCCTCGCGAAATCACCGTCAGCAACTGCGTCGGATTGACCTCATCGACCTGCAATAGAGGCAGCAGATACCGCCCATCCCAGAAGCGAAAAAACACTGGTTTACCGTCCGGCATCAGCACTTGAGTCAAGCTGCGGAAATGCTCGACCAGCGCTTCCAGATCCGCCGAAGACACCGCCAGCCACCCCCAGTCCCGCGAGTCGGTTTGTGCCACCCAACGTAAAAACTCACTGTCCGCAGCGACAATTCCCACGTAAGGCATCACCGCGTCC
Source organism: Pseudomonas sp. RIT-PI-o (assembly GCF_001297215.1). NCBI lineage: Bacteria > Pseudomonadati > Pseudomonadota > Gammaproteobacteria > Pseudomonadales > Pseudomonadaceae > Pseudomonas > Pseudomonas sp. RIT-PI-o. The sequence goes on from NZ_LHPA01000020.1 coordinate 289,628, forward strand.
CACTCGGCATAAATCGTCTCGGCCCAGATCGGATCAGCCGTGCCCCGCCAGGCCGCAAAAACATCGGCATCACTGGCGCGGCTGAAAATTGCGAACAGTTGCTCCGACGCGTGCAGCGGCTGACGCGCCAGCCACTGTTCGGGCGTCAATTCTTCAGACTGCACAAACACCGTCCTTACAACGTTCACACTCTTCGCAGAACGGCGCATCGCCCTTGAAACTCATGATTTGTGCGGCGGTGAGGATGGCTGCCGGCGCGGCGAGTTTTTCCACCAGTCCCGGCACCACTGGCGCAGCGCTGGTCGCCAGCATCGGCGCGCCGCCCACGACAATCGGTACGCTGCTGAAAATCCCGCCGGGGCCGATATTGATCCACTGCCCGCCCGCCTGAATCGTCGCACTCGCGCCGCCATCGATGATCACTTGCTGGCCAGCGCTTATATGGATCTGCGCAGAAGCGCTGGTCGCCTGGCTGTTCACCCGAACCTGCTGGTCGCCGAGTACGGACAAATGGTCATCCTGCCTGACCTCGGTCTGCCGCTGACCATGGGTGATGCGTTGCTCATCGGCCTTGAGTTCATGGCGGGCAGTGCCGGCGACGACCACACTGCGCTGATTATCGACCTGCAGTTGCTGGTCGTTGAGTACGTGCTGGGTCCAGTTGCGCTGGGCACGCAGGTAGATTTCCTCGGCGCCCTTCTTGTCCTCGATGCGCAGTTCGTTATCCCCGCCACCGCCGGGGCTGCTCTGGCTGCGGAAAATGCTGCGGGTCTTGTCCGCCGGCAGGTCCAGCGGCACCGGAGTCGCCGCATTTGGCAGGCAACCCATGACCAGCGGCTTGTCGGCATCGCCATCGATGAAGCCGACCAGCACTTCCATTCCGACTCGCGGAATCAACACGCTGCCGTAGTGATCGTGGGCCCAACCGGCCGCGACACGTAGCCAGCAACTGGAGTGCTCGTTCAGCTCGCCATCGCGATCCCAGGCCAGCTGGACTTTGACCCGCCCGTATTCATCGCAATGGATTTCCAGGTCTTTCGGGCCAGTGACAACGGCGGGTTGGTAACCGGACATGCGCGGGTTCTCCGGCCCGAGCGCCGGACGATAGAACACGTCCCACGGTGTGGCCACGAAGGTATTGCGGTAACCCTGGAACGATTCGCCATCGCTGGTCACCGATTCCTCGAGCACCTGCGGCTGGCGGCCCCGGTGTTCAACGGCAGTGAGCAACCACAGGTCATTCCAGTCGTTGCGCGGATGTTCGGTGAGCTGCAGGAAATGTCCGCAGACCAATGCAGATTCGTCGCTGCGGCCTTCGGCCTGACGGTAATCAGCGACGTGCCGTTCCAGCGCTCGCCGCGCCAGGTGCTTGCCGGTTTCGCGATCATTGAATTGCCCGGGGAAGTGGTAGTCCTCCAGCACCGGACGTTGTTCGCCATCGCTGCGGCCTTGCAGAGACAGGCGTGGTCTTTCGAAATTGTAGTCACGCCGGGTGACGACACTGGTGCGGGTTTCCACGCGCACGTTGAAACGTTGAATCGCCGGCGCGCCAGCCGACATGCCGCTGCCCGGCAGATACAGCGTCGGCTCGGGCAGTTTCGGGAACACGGTCTGGTCGTCGCCAAAGACCAGCAAATGGCCTTCGGGGCTGTGTTGGAAGTGGTAATGAATGCCGACCTCGGCACATAGACGCTGGATAAAGGCCAGATCGCTTTCAGCGTATTGCACGCAGTATTCGCGCTCCGGGTATTCGCTGCCGAGGCGAAATTCAAAGGCATCGCGCAGGATCGAATGGTCCTTGAGAATCCGAGTGACGATTTGCGGCACGCTCTGGTGCTGGAAAATCCGTTGGTTGATGCGATGCCCAAGATACGTCAGACGCGGGACGAGGCTGAGGTGATAGCGTGTCAGACGCTTCGCGGAATCGCCCTGCCCGACCTGATAAATCTGACCATGAATGCCGGAACCCTGAGCATCGAAACTCAGAAACGCCTGACCATGCAGCAGGCTTTCCAGCTCCAGGTCCGGCCGCTCGCTGACCAGTTCCAGCTCGAAGCGAAAAGGCTGACTGATGGCCTCCCTGCCGGTGAATTCAAGGACCTTGAGGTCATGCTGGGTGCCTTCGAGGGTCAACGTGAAACGCGGTTGATTGGCAGGGGCGAACATCCGATGTCTCTCTGCAGAATGAAGGGCGGGCGATTCTGCATGAGGGGCAAGGGGGGATGAGCAGGTGACGGGAAATTCAGAATTGCCCTACGTGGTTTGCTGAAAGCCCTTCGGAACGTCACGCCTTTAACTACAGACATATCCCTTAAACTCACCCTCGTCCCACTGTAGGAGTGAGCCTGCTCGCGATAGCGGTGTCTCTGCGACATCGATGGTGAATGTCAGACCGCTATCGCGAGCAGGCTCACTCCTACAGAAGATCGCAGTGAACCGGAGAAATCACAGGCACAAAAAAACGGCCCGCCTCCTGTAGGAAACGGGCCGTTTTCGTGTGAGCCGGAGCTCAGCGCATTACTTGTTCAGGTGGAAATCCTTCTCCGCCGCTTCGAAGCGCTGCACCATTCCGGCTGTCGGCGCGCCGAGCTTGCTGACGATGTAGATGGCCAGGCTGGCGAAGATGAAGCCAGGGATGATTTCGTACAAACCCATCACTTCCCAGTGTTTCCAGGCTACAACGGTGATCGCGCCGACCAGGATACCGGCCAGTGCGCCGTCTCGGGTCATGCCTTTCCAGACCACCGAGATCAGCACAACAGGGCCGAACGCAGCGCCGAAACCAGCCCAGGCGTAGGACACCAGGCCCAGTACGCGGTTATCCGGGTCAGCGGCCAGTGCGATAGCGATAAGTGCTACCAGCAGCACCATGGCGCGACCGACCCAGACCAGCTCGACCTGGGACGCGGTTTTACGCAGGAAGGTCTTGTAAAAGTCTTCGGTCAGGGCGCTTGAGCACACCAGCAACTGGCAGCTCAGGGTGCTCATCACAGCGGCGAGAATCGCCGACAGCAACACACCGGCGACCCATGGGTTAAAGAGGATTTTCGCCAGTTCGATGAACACACGCTCGTGGTTCTCGGTCACCGGGCCAGCCAACTCCGGGTGCGCCGAGAAGTAGGCGATACCGAAAAAGCCCACGGCCACGGTGCCGCCCAGGCACAGGATCATCCAGGTCATGGAGATGCGACGGGCATTGGCGATCGATTTCACCGAATCCGCCGCCATGAAACGCGCGAGGATGTGCGGCTGACCGAAGTAACCCAGGCCCCAGCCCAACAGCGAAATCACACCGATGAAGGTGGTGCCCTTGAGCATGTCGAAGTTGCTTGGATCGTTGGCTTCGATGGCCAGGAACGTGGTGTCGACGCCGCCGGTCGCCAGCAGCACGATGATCGGCGTGAGGATCAGCGCGAAGATCATCAGCGTGGCTTGTACCGTGTCAGTCCAGCTGACTGCGAGGAAACCGCCGACGAAGGTGTAGGCAATCGTCGCCGCCGCACCGGCCCACAGCGCTGTCTCGTAGGACATGCCGAAGGTGCTTTCGAACAGACGCGCACCGGCGACGATGCCGGAAGCGCAGTAGATGGTGAAGAACACCAGGATCACCACCGCCGAGATAATCCGCAGCAGGCCGCTTTTATCTTCGAAACGGCTGGAGAAGTAGTCCGGCAGAGTCAGGGCATCGCCGTTGTGCTCGGTCTGCACCCGCAGACGGCCGGCGACGAACAGCCAGTTCAGATAAGCACCGACGATCAGGCCGATGGCGATCCAGCTTTCGGACAGACCGGACATGTAGATGGCGCCCGGCAGGCCCATCAGCAACCAGCCGCTCATGTCCGAGGCACCGGCGGACAGCGCAGTTACCACGCTACCGAGGCTGCGACCGCCGAGAATATAGTCGGAAAGGTTGTTGGTGGAGCGATAGGCCATGAAGCCGATCAGCACCATTGCTGCGATGTAGATCACGAATGTGATCAAGGTTGGATTGCTAACGCTCATTAAGTTACGCCCTGGCTTTGTTTTTATGTAGCGGCGGTGGTGAACCGCTCGCAAACGACGACGTTTGGCAGACGATCCGGGATCCCGCGCATTTAAGACTGATGTTTCCCCAGGAAAGCCATCAGCCGGTACACCGGGTTATTCCCGGTTGCACCTTGGCGGCGAATGCTATGCAACAAAGCAAATAAGGTGCAACCAGTTTCGCCAGAATCAGTTGCACCTAGTCGGAATATTCGAAGACCAGCATGTTTTTGCTCCCTTTTGTAGCAGTCAGCGCTCGTTGCTAGAAGCAAAAGCACCAAGCAGGAGCGGCACTTTCGTACCAGAAATTATTTCCTGACGAACTGCGAATTATTCCGACAAAAAAAGGGTTGCACCCGGTTGCACCTCGTTCGGCGCACGGCTAATCTTGCGGCCAGCTGATGCCACGCAACTGTGGCAACCATGAGGATAAAAATATGGCTACCACCACCCTTGGGGTCAAACTTGATGACCCGACCCGCGAGCGCCTCAAGGCTGCCGCAACCTCGATTGATCGCACGCCGCACTGGCTGATCAAACAGGCAATTTTCAATTACCTGGAAAAACTCGAGGGTGGTGCAACCCTGACTGAGTTGAACGGTTTGACCGCCAAAGATGCCGATGACGCGGGCGAAGTGCAGACCGATCACGCTCACCAATGTTTCCTCGAATTCGCCGAAAGCATCCTGCCGCAATCGGTTTTGCGTGCCTCGATCACCGCGGCCTACCGCCGTCCTGAGCCAGAAGTGGTGCCGATGCTGATCGAGCAGGCGCGCCTGCCGGCTCCAATGGCCGAAGCCACCAACAAACTCGCCGCGACCATCGCAGAAAAACTGCGGAACCAGAAGAGTGCCGGCGGTCGTGCCGGTATTGTTCAGGGCCTGCTGCAGGAATTCTCCCTGTCGTCCCAGGAAGGCGTGGCGCTGATGTGTCTTGCCGAAGCGCTGCTGCGCATCCCCGACAAGGGCACTCGGGATGCGCTGATCCGCGACAAGATCAGCACCGGCAACTGGCATCCGCACCTGGGCAACAGCCCTTCGCTGTTCGTCAACGCGGCGACCTGGGGCCTGCTGCTGACCGGCAAACTGGTTTCCACCCACAATGAAGCCGGCCTGACTTCTTCGCTGAGCCGCATCATTGGCAAGAGCGGCGAGCCGATGATCCGCAAGGGCGTCGACATGGCCATGCGCCTGATGGGCGAGCAGTTCGTCACCGGCGAAACCATCGCCGAAGCACTGGCCAATGCGAGCAAGTTCGAAGCCAAGGGCTTCCGTTATTCCTACGACATGCTCGGTGAAGCGGCACTCACCGAAGTCGACGCGCAGAAATACCTGGCGTCGTACGAACAGGCGATCCATTCGATCGGCAAAGCGTCCCACGGTCGTGGGATTTATGAAGGTCCGGGCATTTCCATCAAGCTCTCGGCGCTGCACCCGCGCTACAGCCGTGCGCAATACGAGCGCGTCATGGACGAGCTGTACCCGCGTCTGCTGTCGCTGACCCTGCTGGCCAAGCAATACGACATCGGCCTGAACATCGACGCCGAAGAAGCCGACCGCCTCGAGCTGTCGCTGGATCTGCTCGAGCGTCTGTGCTTCGAGCCGCAATTGACTGGCTGGAACGGCATCGGTTTCGTTATCCAGGCTTATCAGAAGCGTTGCCCGTACGTGATCGACTACGTGATCGATCTGGCCCGTCGCAGCCGTCATCGCCTGATGATCCGTCTGGTAAAAGGCGCGTACTGGGACAGCGAAATCAAGCGCGCCCAGGTCGAAGGCCTGGAAGGCTATCCGGTCTATACCCGCAAGGTGTACACCGACGTTTCCTACATCGCTTGCGCACGCAAACTGCTGTCGGTGCCGGAAGTCATTTATCCGCAGTTCGCCACGCACAACGCCCACACCTTGTCGGCGATCTATCACATTGCCGGTCAGAATTATTACCCGGGCCAGTACGAATTCCAGTGCCTGCACGGCATGGGCGAACCGCTCTACGAACAGGTTGTAGGCAAAGTATCCGAGGGCAAGCTGAACCGTCCGTGCCGCGTGTACGCTCCGGTCGGCACCCACGAAACCCTGCTGGCGTACCTCGTGCGTCGTCTGCTGGAAAACGGCGCCAACACCTCGTTCGTCAACCGCATCGCCGACCAGTCGATTTCGATTCAGGAACTGGTGGCCGATCCGGTGGCGCAGATCGAGCAGATGGCGACCGTGGAAGGTGGTTTCGGTCTGCCGCACCCACGCATTCCGCTACCGCGTGACCTGTACGGTGCCGAGCGTGCCAACTCCAGCGGCATCGACATGGCCAACGAACATCGTCTGGCTTCGCTGTCCTGCGCTCTGCTCGCCACCGCGCATAACGACTGGAAAGCCGCGCCGATGCTCGGTTGCGCGTCCAGCAACGAAACGCCGGTTGCCGTGCTGAATCCGGCCGATCACCGCGATGTGGTTGGTCACGTGCAGGAAGCCACCGTCGAAGACGTCGACAACGCCATTCAGTGCGCGCTGAACGCCGCGCCGATCTGGCAGGCCACGCCGCCGGCCGAACGTGCAGCGATTCTGGAACGCGCCGCTGACTTGATGGAAGGTGAAATCCAGCCGCTGATGGGCCTGCTGGCTCGCGAAGCCGGCAAGACCTTCGCCAACGCCATCGCCGAAGTCCGCGAAGCCGTCGACTTCCTGCGCTATTACGCAGTGCAGGCGCGCAACGATTTCAGCAATGACGCCCACCGCCCACTGGGTCCGGTGGTGTGCATCAGCCCGTGGAACTTCCCGCTGGCGATCTTCAGCGGCCAGGTCGCTGCGGCATTGGCTGCCGGCAACCCGGTACTGGCCAAACCTGCGGAGCAAACCCCGCTGGTCGCCGCGCAAGCCGTGCGCTTGCTGCTCGAAGCCGGGATTCCGGAAGGCGTGCTGCAACTGCTGCCGGGGCGTGGTGAAACGGTCGGCGCTGGTCTGGTAGGTGATGAGCGCGTCAAAGGCGTGATGTTCACCGGCTCGACCGAAGTCGCGCGCCTGCTGCAACGCAACATCGCTGGGCGCCTAGACAGCCAGGGCCGGCCGATTCCACTGATCGCCGAAACCGGTGGCCAGAATGCGATGATCGTCGACTCCTCGGCACTCACCGAACAAGTCGTGATCGACGTGGTGTCGTCGGCTTTCGACAGTGCCGGCCAGCGTTGCTCGGCCCTGCGGGTACTGTGCTTGCAGGAAGATTCCGCCGATCGCGTCATCGAAATGCTCAAGGGTGCCATGGCTGAAAGCCGCCTCGGTAACCCGGAGCGCCTGTCCGTGGACATCGGCCCGGTGATCGACGCCGAAGCCAAGGCTGGCATCGACAAGCACATCCAGGGCATGCGCGATAAAGGCCGCAATGTTTACCAAGTAGCGATTGCCGACAGCGAAGAGGTCAAGCGCGGCACCTTCGTCATGCCGACCCTGATCGAACTGGAAAGCTTCGACGAGCTGCAACGCGAGATCTTCGGACCGGTGCTGCACGTGGTGCGCTACAAGCGCAAAGAGCTGGATCAACTGATCGGCCAGATCAACACCTCCGGTTATGGCCTGACGCTGGGCGTGCACACGCGCATCGACGAAACCATCGCCAAGGTGATCGACAACGTCAACGCCGGTAACGTCTACGTCAACCGCAACATCGTCGGTGCCGTGGTCGGCGTGCAGCCATTCGGCGGCGAAGGCCTGTCGGGTACTGGCCCGAAAGCCGGCGGCCCGCTGTATCTGTACCGCCTGCTGTCGACGCGTCCTGCTGACGCCATCGAACAATCCTTCGCCCGCGGTGACGCCATCGTTGCCCCGGACGTGCGCTTGCGCGATGCCATGAGCCAATCGTTGAACGCTCTGAAAGCCTGGGCCGACAACAACAAGTTCGCCGACCTGAGCACCCTGTGCGTGCAATACGCGGCGCAATCGCAGAGCGGCATCACCCGCGTGCTGGCCGGTCCGACCGGCGAGAAAAACAGCTACGCGATCCTGCCGCGCGAACACGTACTGTGCCTCGCGGAAGTTGAAGGTGATCTGTTGACGCAACTGGCCGCGGTGCTGGCGGTGGGCGGTTCGGCGGTATGGCCGGAATCCGAGCAGACCAAGGCCTTGTTCGCCCGTCTGCCGAAGGAAGTCCAGGCGCGGATCAAGCGCGTTGCCGACTGGAACAAGGACGAGGTGGTGTTCGATGCCGTGCTGCATCACGGCCATTCCGACCAGTTGCGCGGCGTCTGCCAGCAGATTGCCCAGCGCGGCGGCGCGATCGTTGGGGTTCAGGGCCTGTCCCAGGGCGAGACCAACATTGCCCTGGAGCGTCTGGTGATCGAGCGGGCATTGAGCGTCAACACCGCTGCGGCGGGGGGCAATGCCAGCTTGATGACCATCGGTTAAACCGCTGTAAACCCAGGCGACCGCAATGGTCGCCTGGTACGCAATACCCTGTGGGAGCGAGCCTGCTCGCGAAGACGGCGTTTCAGTCGACATCGATGTTGCCTGAGCCACTGCTTTCGCGAGCAGGCTCGCTCCCACAGAAGATCAAAAGATCGCAGCCTTCGGCAGCTCCTACATGGAACCGCATTCCAAATGTAGGAGCTGCCGAAGGCTGCGATCTTTTGCTTCTGCATCACGCTCATCAATCATCCTGTTCAGCCTTCATCAGCACACCTAGACTCGGCCCAACCCCAATCTCAAGGTAAGCCGCCATGTCCGAGACGCTGCTCAGTTCCCGCAATCTGGCTTTCGAGCTGTACGAAGTCCTTGATGCCGAGGGCCTGACTCGACGTGAGCGCTTTGCCGAGCACAATCGCGAGACTTTCGACGCCGCCATCGGCACCGCGCGCAGCATCGCCGAAAAGTATTTCGCCCCGCACAACCGCAAGGGCGATGAAAACGAGCCGCGCTATGAAGATGGCCAGGCCATTCTGATCCCCGAAGTGAAACCGGCGGTGGATGCCTTCCTTGAGGCGGGATTTCTCAATGCCGCACGCAGTTTCGAAGCCGGCGGCATGCAACTGCCCACCCTGCTGTCGCAAGCCTGCTTCGCGCACTTCCAGTCGGCAAACGCCGCATCGACTTCGTACCCGTTCCTGACCATGGGCGCAGCGAACCTGATCGAAAGCTTCGGCAGCGAAGAACAGAAGCAGCGCTTCCTGCAACCCATGATCGACGGCCGCTTCTTCGGCACCATGGCCCTGACAGAACCCCATGCCGGTTCGTCACTGTCGGATATTCGTACCCGCGCCGAGCCCGCATCCGACGGCACCTATCGTCTCAAGGGCAACAAGATCTTCATTTCCGGCGGTGATCATCCGCTCTCGGAAAACATCGTGCACATGGTCTTGGCCAAACTGCCCGACGCGCCGCCGGGAGTGAAAGGTATTTCGCTGTTCATCGTGCCGAAGTTTCTGGTCAACGACGACGGCAGCCTCGGCCAGCGCAACGACGTGCTGCTCGCCGGGCTGTTCCACAAGATGGGCTGGCGTGGCACCACATCTACCGCGCTGAATTTCGGTGATAACGGTGAGTGCGTCGGCTATCTGGTAGGCAAGCCGCACCACGGCTTGAGCTACATGTTCCAAATGATGAACGAAGCGCGGATCGGCGTCGGCATGGGCGCGGTCATGCTCGGTTATGCCGGTTACCTGTATTCACTGGAGTACGCGCGCGAGCGGCCGCAGGGTCGGGTGCCGGACAGCAAGGATCCGACCACGGCGCCGGTGGCGATCATTCAGCACGCGGATGTCAGACGCATGCTGCTGACGCAGAAATCCTACGTCGAAGGTGCCTTCGATCTTGGCCTGTATGCAGCGCGGCTGTTCGATGACACCACGACGCTGGAGACCGAAGCCGAACGCAAGCAGGCGCATGAACTGTTGGACCTGCTGACGCCGATCGTCAAATCCTGGCCCTCGGAGTTCTGCCTGAAGGCCAACGAACTGGCGATCCAGATTCTTGGCGGTCACGGCTACACCCGTGAATACCCGGTGGAGCAGTACTACCGCGACAACCGCCTGAACCCGATCCACGAAGGTACCCACGGTATCCAGTCGCTGGATTTGCTCGGACGCAAGCTGGCGCAGAACGGTGGCGCCGGGTTGAAGCAATTGATTCGCTTGATCGCCAACACCGCGCAACGCGCGACCGCGTACGACTCGCTGAGCGCACTGCGCGAACCGCTGGAAAAACTCGTTGCCCGCCTGCAAACCGTAACCATCGGCCTGCTCACCGATCTGGCCCAGGGCAAGGTCAACAGCAGCCTGGCGAACTCGGCGCTGTACCTGAAAGTGTTCGGCCACGCGGTGATCGGCTGGCGCTGGCTGGAACAGGCAATTCGCGCTGAGGAAGGCCTGGCAAAAGGGTGTGCGGCGAATGTCGACTTCTATAAGGGCAAGTTGCAGGCGGCGCGGTACTTCCTGACGTGGGAAGTGCCGGGCTGCCAGCATGAGCTGGACTTGCTGGAGGCGCGGGATGATACGTGTCTGACGATGCGCGAGGAGTGGTTCTGATCCGAATGCTGTTCAGTGCTTCAAACCCTTCGCGAGCAGGCTTGCTCCCACAGGGTTCGGTGGCGTTCACACACCCAGTGAATCACCACGATAACTGTGAGAGCGGGCTTGCCCGCGAAAGGGCCGGGGCTGACGACACATCAGCCCAGCGTGAATCCACTCATCTGCACGCCAGCAACCCGATCAACCCTGATTGATCGTCTTGGCAATGGTCTCGACCGTGGCGCTGACTTGCTCTTGATAACGGTCGAGTTCTTCTTTGTGCTGCTTCTTCATTTCAATCTGCTGCGAGCACAGATTCATCGCGGCCAGCACCAGCAAACGGTCGCCGATCAGCGTCGGGTATTTGCGCTTGGTGTCTTCCAGCGCGGCCTTGAGCATCATCGCCGCATCCAGCAGGGTCTGTTCTTCCCCGGCCGGTGCCTTGATCGAATAGTCCTCGCCGAGAATGGAGATGACTTTTACCCCTGCTGTGCCGTGGTTCATGCGCTGACGGGACCTGCGTTGACACGATCGACCAGTGCCTGGATGCGCGCGGCGGTGGCGCCGTGTTTTTCTTCCTGCTCCATCAGGTTCAGTTGCAGGTTTTCGTTTTCATCCTTGGCCTGGGCCAGTTCCGTGGACAGGGTCTGGTTGGTCTGCAGCAAGGTCTGGTTCTGTTGCACCAGGTCGCTGACGAGCTGTTCCAATTGGCTGAGGGATGCTTCCAACATTTTGATCTTCCAAGCGTTTTTCAAAGGGCGCGTACGATAAAGAAAAGTCACCACGGATGCCAGGGTTAAACCGGCGCAAGGCCTTGATTTGCCTGGGTGGCGAAGCTTCTCGCGAGTTTAAAAGACTGTGATTGGTCGATCTGGTTCCTGCACTTCGTCGCACAGAGCCGTCTGCGACAAATACGCACACCACCTCAAGACTTTAGTCGTATGACCGATAAGTCACCCATACAGCAGTCTCAGCCCGCATGGATGCGGCCCTTTTCGGTATCCGCCCATGTCCCTCCGCAATATGAATATCGCCCCACGGGCGTTCACCGGCTTCGCCCTGATTGGCGGCCTGATGTTGATTCTCGGCGTGTTTGCCCTGAACCAGATGAGCAAGATCCGCGCGGCCGGCGAAGACATCGCCACCGCCAGCGTGCCATCGATCAAGGCCCTCGACGAATTCACCCAGCTGACCCTGCGCCTTCGCGTGCTGTCCTACCGCTTGCTGATCAACCGCGAACCCGATGTGCAGCAGAAAACCATCGAACTGTTCGACCTGCGTAACCGCCAGATCAGCGATGCGCAGCGTGCATACGAGCCGCTGATCGAAGGTCCGCAGGAACGCGCGGCGTACGATCAGTACGTGCAGTTGCTGGCGCAGTACCGTCAGCTTGAAGAGCGCATGAAAACCCTGTCGCGCAACAATCAGGTCGACGAGTTGCGGCAGATGCTCAACAGCGATTTGCTGAGCAATTCGGAAGCGGTGAATACCGCGCTGGCGCGTTTGCTGGAAATCAACACCCAGCAGATCGCCGAAACCGATCAGGGCGCCAAGGATCAGTACTCGATGTCGTTCGATCTGGTCGTCACTCTGCTGGTGATCGCCAGCGGCTTGACCTTGCTGTTCGCCTGGCTGCTGACCGTGAGCATTACCAAACCGATTTCCAAGGCACTCGAAGCGGCGGAAACCATCGCCGAAGGCAACCTGACCCAGCCGATCCATGTCGATGGCGAAGATGAAGCCGGGCGCCTGCTGGCGGCGATGGCCAAGATGCAATCGAAGCTGCGCGACACCCTGCAGCGGATTTCCGGTTCGGCCACGCAGCTGGCCTCCGCCGCTGAAGAATTGAACAGCGTCACCGACGAAAGTGCTCGCGGCCTGACCCAGCAGAACAACGAAATCGAGCAGGCGGCCACTGCCGTCAACGAGATGACCAGTGCCGTCGAAGAAGTCGCGCGCAACGCGGTCAGCACTTCGGAAGCCTCGAAAAACGCCACCACTTCGGCGGGCGACGGTCGTGATCTGGTGCAGGAAACCGTCAGCGCCATCGAACGCATGAGCGCCGATGTGCAGAGCACGGCTTCGCTGATCGGCGACCTGGCCAATGAATCCCGCGACATCGGCAAGGTGCTCGACGTGATCCGTGGCCTGGCCGACCAGACCAACCTGCTGGCATTGAACGCAGCGATCGAAGCGGCCCGCGCCGGTGAGGCCGGTCGTGGTTTCGCCGTTGTGGCGGACGAAGTGCGCGCGCTGGCCCATCGCACCCAGCAGTCGACCAGCGAAATCGAACGCATGATCGGCAGCATCCAGAGCGGCACCGAACACGCCGTGGATTCGATGCGCAACAGCACCGAGCGCGCCGAATCGACCTTGAACATCGCCCGAGGCGCGGGTATGTCGCTGGACACGATCAACAGCGCCATCGTCGAAATCAACGAGCGCAACCTGGTCATCGCCAGCGCCGCCGAAGAGCAGGCGCAGGTGGCGCGGGAAGTCGACCGCAATCTGGTCAACATCCGTGATCTGTCGGTGCAATCGGCGACCGGCGCGAGTCAGACCGGTGCGGCGAGCAACGAGCTGTCGCGGTTGGCGCTGGATCTGAACAACATGGTTGGGCGGTTCAGCCTGTAAATTTTGAGATCAAGGTCAAAAGCCCCTCACCCCAGCCCTCTCCCAGAGGGAGAGGGGGAAAGGGAGCAGATCTCTGTGCTGTTCAAACCTGAGTTCGACTCAGGAACTTCAGGTCGATGTATCTCGCAGGATCAACGCGGTCGGTCTCCTCTCCCTCTGGGAGAGGGCTAGGGTGAGGGCCGCAATCGTCCGCCTGCCGCAAATCCTGATGCCACCCTGAAAAGCTTTTTGACAGCATCACATTTCAACAGGTTAGAATCGCTGGCACGCAGACTGCATGGTCAGTTTGTGCCCCCGTCTTTACGCTTCTGGAGTACTGCCTTTGAATGCGACGACCATCAACAGCCTGTTCTTGATCGGCGCGTTGCTGGTAGGCGCAAGCATTCTTGTCAGCTCGCTTTCTTCACGTCTCGGCATTCCGATTCTGGTCATCATCCTCGCGGTCGGCATGAGTGCCGGGGTCGATGGTGGCGGGATCATTTTCGATAACTACCCGACGGCCTATCTGGTCGGCAACCTCGCTCTGGCGGTGATCCTGCTCGACGGCGGTTTGCGCACGCGGGTGTCGAGTTTCCGCGTGGCGTTATGGCCGGCGCTGTCGCTGGCCACGGTCGGTGTATTGATCACTACCGGGCTGACCGGCATGGCCGCGGCGTGGCTGTTCGACCTCAATCTGATTCAGGGCCTGCTGATCGGCGCCATCGTCGGTTCGACCGACGCCGCTGCGGTGTTCTCGTTGCTCGGCGGCAAAGGGCTGAACGAGCGGGTCACCGCCAGCCTGGAAATCGAATCCGGCAGCAACGACCCGATGGCGGTGTTTCTAACCGTTACCCTGATCGATATGCTCGCCAGTGGCCAGACCGGCCTGCACTGGAGCCTGCTGACCCACCTGATCCGCGAATTCGGCATTGGTGGCGTGATCGGTCTGGGCGGCGGCTGGGTAATGTTGCAACTGGTCAACCGCATCAACCTCGCGGCCGGCCTGTACCCGATTCTGATCATCGCCGGCGGCCTGGTGGTGTTCGCGCTGACCAACGCCCTGCATGGCAGCGGCTTTCTCGCCGTGTACCTGTGCGGTCTGGTGATCGGCAACCGTCCGGTGCGCAGCCGCCACGGCATTCTGCACATGCTCGACGGCATGGCCTGGCTGGCGCAGATCGGCATGTTCCTGGTGCTGGGGCTGCTGGTCACGCCCCATGATCTGCTGCCGATCGCCCTGCCCGCCCTCGGTCTGGCGCTGTGGATGATCCTGTTCGCGCGGCCGCTGTCGGTGATGGTCGGTCTGCTGCCGTTCAAGGCCTTCCACGGTCGCGAAAAAGCCTTTATTTCCTGGGTCGGTCTGCGCGGCGCGGTGCCGATCATTCTCGCGGTGTTCCCGTTGATGGCCGGGCTGCCGCAAGCGCAGCTCTACTTCAATCTCGCGTTCTTCATCGTGCTGGTGTCGCTGCTGGTGCAGGGCACGAGCCTGCCGTGGGTGGCCAAGCTGCTCAAGGTGACGGTGCCGCCAGAACCCGCGCCGATCTCCCGGGCGGCGCTGGAAGTGCACGTGACCAGCGAGTGGGAACTGTTCGTTTACAAGCTCGGCGCCGAGAAATGGTGCATCGGTTCGCCCCTGCGTGAACTGAAAATGCCCGAAGGCACACGCATCGCGGCACTGTTTCGTGGCCAGCAACTGCTCCATCCGTCGGGTAGTACGGTGCTGGAAGTCGATGATTTGCTGTGTGTTATTGGCCATGAACACAACTTGTCGGCCCTCGGCAAACTGTTCAGCCAGGCGCCGCAACGCGGCCTCGACCTGCGTTTCTTCGGCGACTTCGTGCTCGAAGGAGACGCCCAGCTTAAAGCGGTTGCAGCGCTGTATGGCTTGCCGGCCGAAGGCATCGATCCGGACATGACGCTGGGGGCATTCATCGCCCAGAAAGTCGGGGGCGCACCCATCGTCGGTGACCAGGTGGAGTGGAACAATACCCACTGGACGGTCGCGGTCATGGACGGGAACAAGATCGGCAAAGTGGGCGTCAGATTCCCCGAAGGAAGTCGCCCGGGCCCCGGACTCTTCCTCTAAACTGCCTCCACTCTCACTTGCTTGACCGGTCTCTATGCCTACCCTGCGCTCCTTTTTCGCCGCGGCCCTGCTGGG
Source organism: Pseudomonas sp. RIT-PI-o (assembly GCF_001297215.1). Classification (NCBI taxonomy): domain Bacteria; kingdom Pseudomonadati; phylum Pseudomonadota; class Gammaproteobacteria; order Pseudomonadales; family Pseudomonadaceae; genus Pseudomonas; species Pseudomonas sp. RIT-PI-o. The sequence goes on from NZ_LHPA01000020.1 coordinate 304,912, forward strand.
CCTCAGTCTTGTCGTCGGCCCGCTGCATGCTGCCGAACCACCGTCCAGCGACGCCGTGCAGGCCAGCCTCGACAAACTGGCCGACAGCAAACTGCCGGACGCCGACAAGAAGACTTTGCAGACCGTCCTGCAGAACACCCTCAATCAGCTCAATAACGAGCGTGATTACGAGCAGAAGCTGATCGATCTCAAGCGTCAGCTGGCCAATGCGCCGAAGCTGACGATTGAAAACACCCGCGAACTGAGCCGCCTCAAAGCCACTGCACCGGTGCCGGTAGCGCAACGTTTTCCGAAAGAGTCGATCCAGCAACTGGAGCAGATCCTCACCGATCGCTCGACGCAGCAAAGCGATCTGCAAAAAGCCCTGGCCGAAGCCAACAGCCTGATCATCACCGCGCAGACTCGTCCCGAACGTGCTCAGGCAGAGATTTCCGCCAGCCAGACGCGCATCCAGCAGATCAACACCATCCTCAAATCCGGCAAGGACACCGGCAAAACGGTCACCGCCGAACAGCGCGACCAGTTGAATGCCGAACTGGCCGCACTCAATGCGTTGATTCCGCTGCGCCGTCAGGAACTGGCCGGCAACACTCAATTGCAGGATCTGGGCAACGCCCAGCATGACTTGCTCTCGGAAAAATCCGACCGTCTCGACCGCGAAATCCAGGAACTGCAGACCCTGATCAACCAGAAGCGTCTGGCGCAGTCGCAGGAAACCGTCACCCAGCAATCGATCGAAGCGCAGAAGGCCGGGGGCAGCAGCCTGCTGGCGAGCGAGAGTGCAACCAACCTCAAGCTTTCCGACTATTTGCTCAAGAGCACCGACCGTCTCAACGAAGTCACGCAGCAGAACCTGCAGACCAAACAGCAACTCGACACCCTGACCCAGAGCGATTCAGCGCTGGACGAGCAGATCAACGTGTTGAAGGGCAGCCTGCTCCTGTCCAAGATTCTCTACAAACAAAAACAGGCACTTCCCCATTTGAAGGTCGACCGCGACCTCGCCGACCAGATTGCCGATATTCGCCTCTATCAATTCGACGTCAGCCAGCAACGCGAACTGCTCAGCAACCCGGCGACCTATGTCGACAATCTGCTGGCCACGCAGCCGCCGGAGCAGGTCACTCCGCAGTTGCGCAAGAGCCTGCTCGATCTGGCCAACACTCGCGCCGATCTGCTCGAGCGGCTGAACCGCGAATTGAGCGCGATGCTCAATGAGTCGATCACCCTGCAGCTCAATCAGAAACAATTGCTCAGCACTGCGCAGAGCCTGCGCGCGACCCTCGACGAACAGATGTTCTGGATCCCCAGCAACAAGCCACTGGACGTGGAATGGATGCGCGGTGTGCCGGAGCGGCTGGAGCGGCAGGTCAATACCCTGCCCTGGGCGTCGAGCCTGAGCGAACTGACCGACGGCCTGACCCAGCGCCCCTTGTTGTTCCTGCCGCTGGCGTTGCTGATCGGCGCCCTGTTGTGGCGACGCAAGGCGCTGTACGGAAGACTCAACAAGGTTCACCAGGACATCGGCCACTTCAAGCGCGACAGCCAATGGCACACGCCGCAGGCAATCCTGATCAATATTTTGCTGGCGATGCCGGTGGCGCTGGGTCTGGCGCTGTGCGGTCTGGCCTTGCAGATCGACGCGCGCGGGCAGAACGCCAATATGGGCGCGGCGCTGTTGCAGATGGGGCAGGCCTGGCTGGTGTTCTACACCGCTTACCGGATCCTTGCGCCCGGCGGCGTGGCGGAATTGCACTTCCGCTGGGAGAAACCGCAGGTCGAGTTTCTTCAGGGCTGGGTACGTCGACTCGGCTTGGTAGTGATGGCGCTGGTCGCGGTGGTGGCGGTTGCCGAACTGCAACCGGCGGCCCTGGCCGATGACGTGCTTGGCATGCCGGTGGTGCTGACCTGCTACGCCTTGATGGCGTGGCTGCTCAGTCGCCTGTTGATCAGCAGCCCGACGCACCAGAATGCTTCGCTGTTCCGCAAAGCCGTCGGAGTGATGTTCACTCTGCTGCCGATCGCCCTGTTCGTTGCGGTGTGCTTCGGCTACTACTACACCGCGCTGAAACTCAGCGACCGCCTGATCAACACCCTGTACCTGCTGATGTTCTGGCTGGTCATCGAAGCCACCTTCGTGCGTGGCCTGAGCGTTGCCGCGCGGCGTCTGGCCTATCAGCGCGCGCTGGCGAAACGGCAGGCGGCGAAAGAGGCCGGCGACGGGGAAGCGGTGATCGAAGAGCCGACGCTGGACATCGAGAAGGTCAACGAACAGTCCCTGCGCCTGATTCGTCTGGCCCTGCTCGGCGGTTTCATCGCGGCGCTGTACTGGGTCTGGTCGGACCTGATTTCGGTGTTCTCGTATCTGGACAACATCACCCTCTACGAATACACCAGCGGCACCGGCGCCAACATGAGCATGGTGCCGATCAGCATCGGCGACATGCTCGGCGCGCTGATCATCATCGGCATTACCTTCGCCCTCGCGCGCAACCTGCCCGGCCTGCTCGAAGTGTTCGTCCTGTCCAAGCTCAACCTGGCCCAGGGCAGCGCTTATGCGACAACCACGCTGCTGTCCTACGTGATTGCCGGCGTTGGTTTTGTCACCACCCTGTCGACCCTCGGCGTCAGCTGGGACAAGCTGCAATGGCTGGTGGCGGCGCTGTCGGTGGGTCTGGGTTTCGGTATGCAGGAGATCTTCGCCAACTTCATCTCCGGCATCATGATCCTCTTCGAACGCCCGGTGCGGATCGGCGACACCATCACCATCGGCAACCTGTCGGGCACGGTGAGCAAGATCCGCATCCGCGCCACAACCATCACCGACTTCGACCGCAAGGACATCATTGTCCCGAACAAAACGTTCATTACCGGGCAATTGATCAACTGGTCGCTGACCGACACCATCACCCGCGTCACGCTGAAGCTCGGCGTCGACTACGGCTCGGATCTGGATCTGGTCAAGGAGTTGCTGCTCAAGGCGGCCCGGGAGAATCCGCGCGTGCTGAAGGAGCCGGAGCCGCACGTGTACTTCCTCAACTTCGGCGAAAGCACCCTCGACCACGAACTGCGCATGCATGTGCGCGATCTGGGTGACCGTAACCCGGTGCTCGACGAGGTCAACCGCTTCATCAACCGCGAGTTCAAGAAGCAGCACATCAACATCTCGTTCCGGCAGATGGAGGTTTACCTGAAGAATCTGCACGGCCAGGAATACAAGATGGTGCCGGTGGAACCGGAGAACAAAACCATCGTGCCGATCGTCGACGGGCAGAAACCGTTGTCGGAACCGCCGCCGGGCAAACTCGACTAACCGTCATGATCCCAGCAGAATGCTCGGACATTCTGCTGGAGCCGGCCCGTGAAAGCCCTCGACGAACTGACTTTCGACAACCGCTTCGCCCGTCTCGGCGACGCGTTCTCTGCGCACGTACTGCCGGAGCCGATCGACAACCCGCGTCTGGTGGTCGCCAGCCCGGCCGCCCTGGCTCTGCTGGATCTCGATGCGGCCAGCGCCGAAACCGAAGAATTCGCGCAACTGTTCGGCGGCCACAAACTCTGGGCCGACGCCGAACCCCGAGCGATGGTGTATTCCGGGCATCAGTTCGGCGGCTATACCCCGCAATTGGGTGACGGCCGCGGTTTGCTACTGGGCGAGGTCTACAACAACGCCGGCGAGCATTGGGACTTGCACCTCAAGGGCGCCGGACAAACACCGTTTTCGCGCATGGGCGATGGCCGCGCGGTGCTGCGTTCCTCGATTCGCGAATTTCTCGCTTCCGAAGCGCTATACGCGTTGAACATTCCGTCTTCCCGGGCCGCCTGCGTGATCGGCTCCGACACGCCCGTCTGGCGTGAAAAGCAGGAACGCGCGGCGATGGTGCTGCGCCTGGCGCCGAGCCATATCCGCTTCGGCCACTTCGAATATTTCTACTACACCAAACGCCCCGAGCAGCAGAAACAGCTCGCTGAGCATGTGCTGGCGATGCACTTCCCCGAATGCCTTGAGCAACCGGAACCGTATCTGGCGATGTTCCGCGAGATCGTCGAGCGCAACGCCGAACTGATCGCCAAGTGGCAGGCTTATGGCTTCTGCCACGGCGTGATGAACACCGACAACATGTCGATCCTCGGCATCACCTTCGACTTCGGCCCGTTCGCTTTCCTCGATGACTTCGACGCGCATTTCATCTGCAACCACTCCGATGATCAGGGCCGCTACTCGTTCAGCAATCAGGTGCCGGTCGGCCAGTGGAACCTCAGCGCCCTCGCCCAGGCACTGACGCCGTTCATCAGCGTCGAGGCCCTGCGTGAAACCCTCGGCCTGTACCTGCCGCTGTTCCAGGCGCACTATCTCGACCTGATGCGCCGCCGCTTCGGCTTCACCACCGCCGAGGACGATGACCAGCAACTGCTGGAAAACCTGCTGCAACTGATGCAGAACAGCGGCGTCGACTACACACTGTTCTTCCGCCGCCTCGGTGAAGATTCAGCCGAACCGGCCATTGCCCGCCTGCGCGATGACTTCGTCGATATCAAGGGTTTCGATGCCTGGGGCGAACGCTACGTCGCCCGGGTGGCCCGCGAAGGCGATGCCGATCAGGCACAACGCCGCGCGCGGATGCACGCGGTCAATCCGCTGTACATCCTGCGCAATTACCTGGCGCAAAAAGCCATTGATGCTGCCGAGCAAGGCGACTACACCGAAGTACGCCGCCTGCATGCGGTGTTGAGCAAGCCGTTCGAGGAACAGCCGGGAATGGAAGGTTACGCCGAGCGGCCACCGGAGTGGGGCAAGCATTTGGAGATCAGTTGTTCGTCGTGAGCAAGGTCAGGTGAACACGTCGATAGGCACATTGAAACGTTCGGCCAACCAGCGAATCTGGCGCAAGTTGAGCTTGCGCTTACCGCTCAAAATCTCCAAGACAACCGATTGAGTACCAACACCCGGTAAATCGCTCTGGGTCAGGCCGTGCTCGCGCATCATGTAACCGAGAACCTCTTCGCCACTTGCCTTAGCCATGGGGTGATGGGTGCGATCCCATTCCTCGATCCAGTCACCGATGATGTCCACCAAGCTCATCAACGGGTGCGACTCATCATCGCCGGTAATTTCCAGCAGTTCGTCAATTGCCGCTACCAGAGCGTCGTAGTCGTCTTCGTCTTCCGGTCTACGCAAAAGCTCGGAGAGGGAAAAGCGTTTCACAGTCTTGGTGGTCATTGCACGGAAGTCCAAGAGATATATCGTTGAGGGCTGCACAAGATTACCGACTCGATAAATTCCAGATAGTCAGCCTCCCCACCGATATGCGTAGGCGCTTTCCTCAAATAAAGAAGGTCGTGACCTACAGAACAATTACTTGATAATCGCGACTTCGACTCCAGATCAGTCTTCAAAGACTTCCTGCCCGAGAGCCCATTATGTCCACCCCACTTCTCATCCCCTGCCCCACCTGCAACGGCCTCAACCGCATCCCCGCCGAGCGCCTGGCTGACCAGCCCAAATGCGGGCGCTGCAAGTCTGCAGTGCTGTTGAGCAAACCGTTCGATCTCAAGCAAGGCGATTACGCCAGTCAGATCAAGGGTGATCTGCCGTTGCTGGTAGATGTGTGGGCCGACTGGTGCGGGCCGTGCAAGTCGTTTGCGCCGGTGTTTGAACAGGCCGCGGCGCAACTGGCGGGCAAGTGTCGGCTGGCCAAGCTCGACAGCGAGGCGAACCAGCAGTTGTCGGCACAGCTGGGGATTCGCTCGATTCCGAGTCTGATTCTGTTTAAAAACGGCAGGGAAGTGGCGCGCCAGAGTGGGGCGCTTCCGTTGCCGCAGTTGATGGCTTGGCTGCGTAGCCAAGGCATCTGACACAACCAGATCACCCTGTGGGAGCGAGCCTGCTCGCGAAGGCGGCCGATCATTCAGCGCTGATATTGAATGTGCCGGCCTATTCGCGAGCAGGCTCGCTCCCACATTGGGAATTTGCGTGTCATTCGGGGAATCAGTGGCCTTCCAGCAGATTGTGCAGTTCAACGAACTGCTGGGTCAGTTTGTGCCGTGGATCGAGGTGGATCAGCGGCATGCTGGCCTGGTGCGACTCGCGCATGCGCACCGAACTGCTCAAATACACCGGTAGCACCGGCAAGCCCTCAGCGATCAGCTCATCGAGCATCTGCTGTGGCAGGCTGGCCCGCGCCTGGAACTGATTGACCACAATGCCTTCGACTTCCAGGCCTTCGTTGTGGTCGTCCTTCAATTCCTCGATTTCGGCGATCAGCCCGTACAGCGCCTGACGGGAGAAACTGTCGCAGTCGAAAGGAATCAACACCCGATCCGCCGCAATCAGCGCCGATACCGCATAGAAATTCAACGCAGGCGGGGTGTCGAGATAGATCCGGTCGTAATCCTCGGCCAGCTCATCGAGCAACTTGCGCAGCTTGTTGATCTTGTGTTTCGCCTCGAGCTTGGGCTGCAGATCGGCCAGCTCGGCAGTGGCGGTAATGATGTGCAGGTTGTCAAACGGCGTTTCATAGATGTCCGCCTGATTCTTTTTCGAGAACGGCCCGGAGGACAGCGTCTGTTTGAAGAAATCGGCGATGCCCATGGGGATGTCGTCGCCAGTGAGCCCGGTCAGATACTGAGTGGAATTGGCCTGGGCATCGAGGTCGACCAACAACGTGCGATAACCCTCGCTGGCGCTGACCGCCGCCAGATTGCAGGCGATGCTGGATTTGCCTACGCCACCTTTCTGATTGAACACCACGCGCCGCATGACCAAACCTCCGTGTATCAAAGAATGACCGAGTGTAGTTGCCGGTGACCGCGCTTCGCTACCTTCACGGACATGGACTACGCCGTCAGGTGTAAATATCGACGCTCAGCCATGGAAAAAACCGCCAGCCATCGCAGAGACTCCTGACAGACAGGCCGCGGGGAATATGGATAATGGCCAAGTGATAGCCACCTGACGAACCGCTCGGTACATTTTGTTGGGCAAAATGTAACCAACATTTGCTACACACCCGTCGCACCGGGATAATGCGCGCCACCCGGCGCCCTGCGCCAAGCCAAGCCTGCTGCGGCGCTGGCGACTCAACGCGTCAACGAAAGCCCGCAGGGGCGGGATGAATGTCCGTGATCAACTTCAACATCGCCCAATGGCGCGCGTGGGCCCCGGGGCTCGACAGCGTGGACGCCTGGCAGGCCTGGAGCCGACAACCGGTCGTGCTCCAGAGCAGTGATGCCGCGCCCGATGTGTCGTTTCTGCCGGCCATGCAGCGCCGCCGCCTCAGCCGTCTGGCGCGGATGGCCTTCAGCGTTGGCTGGCCGCTGGCCGACGGAAGGAGCAATCTGCCGCTGGTGTTCGTCTCGCGGCACGGTGAAACCCCTCGCACGTTTGAAATCCTCCGCGATCTGGCCACCGAACAGCCTCTGTCGCCGACCCAGTTCAGCCTTTCGGTGCATAACGCGATCATCGGTTTGTGGTCGATCATGCGCGGCGAAACCAGCGAAATGACCGCCCTCGCTGCCGCTGGCGACGGTCTGGAACACGGCATGCTCGAAGCGGCGGCACTGCTTGCTGAAGGCGCCACGGCGGTGCTGTTGGTGATCACCGAAGAGCAGCCACCCGAGGCGTACTCACAGTGGGTCGATGATGTGCCGTTCCCTTACGCGCTCGGTTTGTTGCTGACGCCGGGTACCGACTGGCGGCTGACCCTGAACAGCAGCAGCGAAACCCGGTCAAAGGCGCACTGGCCGCACGCGCTCAACCTGCTGCGAACCCTGCTCGGCCAGCAACCTGATTGCCAACATGCGTGGAAAAATCGTGTATGGACCTGGCATCGCAACCCGTGACCGCCAAACACCGCGACGCCTATTACTGGCGCCTGCTGGCCACTGCTGCGAGCTTCGCCTTGTTCGGGCTCGGCGGGCTGTGCCTGCGCCTGCTGGTATTTCCGCTGCTCGGTTGCCTGCCCGGTGACGCACTTGAACATCGCCTGCGCGCCCGGCGTACGGTCAGCCGACTGTTCTGGTTTTTCGTGCGGTTCATGGCGCGCACCGGCGTGCTCACCTACGACATCGAGGGCGCCGAACGACTTGGCCGGCCGGGGCAGATGATCATTGCCAACCACCCGTCGCTGATCGATGTGGTGTTTCTCATCGGTCTGGTGCGCCACGCCAATTGCGTGGTGAAGAAGACCCTCTGGGATAACCCGTTCACCCGTGGCCCGCTGCGCCGCACCGAGTACATCAGCAATGACGGCAGCATGGATATGCTCGATGCCGCTGCGCAATCGTTGCAGGACGGCCAGACCCTGATCATATTCCCCGAAGGCACGCGCACCCGGCCCGGGCAGGCGCCGGCCTTTCATCGGGGGGCGGCGGCGATTGCCTTGCGCGGTGCGAAAATCGTTACCCCAGTGATCATCAAGGTCAGCCCGACCACCCTGACCAAAGCCGAGCCGTGGTATCGCATCCCCCATCGCCGCGTGCACTTCAGTTTTCGCGTGGGGGCCGATATAGACCCACAGACCTTCGCCGCGCAAGGCCCCGCACCGCAGGCCTCGCGCAAGCTCAACGATTATTTGCATGACTATTTCATTAAGGAGCTCGCCGCAGATGAGCGAACTGAACACCGCTAGCCTGGTGCGTGACATCAAACTGCTGATCATCGACGCCCTCGGCCTCGAAGACATCAGCCCCGAGGACATCGGCGACGAGCAGACATTGTTCGGCGAAGGCCTCGGCCTGGATTCCGTGGACGCACTGGAACTGGGCCTGGCGATCCAGAAAAAATACGGCATCAAGATTGACGCCGATGCCAAAGACACCCGCAACCATTTCACCAACGTGGCCAGCCTTGCGGCATTCGTCACGGCAAAACAGGCAGCTTGAGACCGGACCATGCAAACTCGTGACGATATTTTCAACACCCTGCGCGATGCCCTGGTCGAGCTGTTCGAACTGGATCCGGCCCGTGTAAGCATGGACGCCAATCTGTATCAGGATCTGGAAATCGACAGCATCGACGCCGTCGACCTGATCGATCACATCAAACGCCAGACCGGCAAGAAGATCGCCGCCGAAGAATTCAAATCAGTGCGCACCGTCGGTGACGTGGTCGAGGCGGTGTTCCGTCTGGTTCAACCGGCCGCATGAGCCGACTGATCGGCCTCGGCCTGCTGCTGGCCGGTCTGCTGTACCCCTTCGCGGTGTATTTCGGCATGGAGCATTTCGCCCCGTGGCAATTTGCGCTGCTGCTGGGCAGCCTGTGGCTGGCGCGCGCCCTGACCGGCGAACGCAAGCCCGGCAGCCTGTGGATGGCCTGCGTAGCGATCGCGTTCTGCCTGTTGCTGGCGGTATTCGACAGCCCGCAATTGCTGCGCTGGTACCCGGTGCTGATCAGCGCGTTCATGCTGGTGCTGTTCGGCGTGAGCCTGAAATACGGCCCGCCGATGGTCGAGCGTCTGGCGCGCTTGCGCGAGCCGGAGCTGCCGGAGGTTGCCGTTCGCTACACACGCAAGGTCACGCTGGCCTGGAGCGTGTTTTTCTTCTGCAACGGTTTGTGCGCCGCCCTCCTCACCCTGTGGGCGCCGCTGGATTGGTGGATGTTGTACACCGGCCTGATCTCCTATGGATTGATCGGCCTGATGTTTGCCATTGAATGGCTGATACGACAACGGGTAAGAGGCCGTACATGAATTGGATAAAACTTGAGCAGCTGTTGCTCAAGGCACTGCCGGCACGGGCGATCTGCCAGGCGCCGGCTCTCGATCACGCGCAGTTGCACGCGCAGGCCCTGAGCGTTGCCGCTGGCCTGCAAGGCCAAGGCGTGAAACGCCTGGCCGTGCACCTGGAAGATGCCGCCGACCTCGCCATCGCCCTGCTTGGCGCGTGGCGCGCCGGCGTCAGCGTGTTGCTGCCGGCAGACCTGCAAGCACAGACGCGTCAGCGCTGGTCCCCTGAAGTCGATCTGTGGCTGACCGATCAGCCGGGCGACGCGCAGCTCGATGACTTCACTCAACCGGGATTGCCGGGCGCAGAACTGGATCTCGATCAATGCCGACTGAGCCTGTGCACCTCCGGCTCCAGCGGCGAGCCCAAGCGCATCGACAAGACCCTGCGTCAATTGGCCAATGAAGTCGAGGCGCTGGAGCAGCTGTGGGGCGCAGACCTCGGTGAGGCTTGCATCATCGGCAGTGTCGCCACGCAACACATCTACGGTCTGCTGTTTCGCGTGTTGTGGCCGTTGTGCGCCGGACGTCCGTTCGTGCGCCGGCAACTGGCGTTTTCCGAAGACTTGCAGCGCGCCAGCCGCGAGCACCCGACCTTTGCCTGGGTCGCCAGCCCGGCGCTGCTCAAGCGCATGGGCGACAACCTCGACTGGCCGGCCTTGAGGGCCGTGCGCCGGGTATTTTCTTCCGGTGGCGCGTTGCCGCTGGAGGCCGCGCAAAGTCTGCAACAGCGCTTGGAGCAATGGCCGACGGAAATCCTCGGCAGTTCGGAAACCGGCGGCATCGCCTGGCGCCAGGGCGAGTCGTTATGGCAGCCGTTCGCCGGCGTCGAACTGAGCCAGGACAGCGACGGCGCCCTGCTGATCGCCTCGCCTTATCTGCCTGCCGGCCACATCGAACACAGCGCCGACGCCGCGCGCATTGCCGCTGACGGTCGCTTCGAACTGCTGGGGCGGCTGGACCGCATCGTCAAACTGGAAGAAAAACGCATCTCGCTGCCGATGCTCGAACAGGCTCTGATCGATCACGACTGGGTCGCTGAAGCGCGCCTCGGTGTCGTGCAGGAAAACCGCGCCTCGCTCGGTGCGCTGCTGGTACTCAGCGAATCTGGCCTGTTCGCCCTGCGCGAGCACGGCCGCCGTGGCCTGACCGAAATACTGCGCAAACATCTGAGCCAGCATTGCGAAGCCCTCGCCCTGCCCCGACGCTGGCGCCTGCTGCGGCAAATGCCATTCAACAGCCAGGGCAAACTGGCGCAAGCCGACGTCGAAGCGTTGCTTTTGGCCGCACGACCAAAAACGCCCGAAGTGCTGGAACAAAGCGAAACCGAAGGTGAGTGGAGCCTGCAACTCAGCGTGCCGCCGGATCTGGCCTACTTCAGCGGGCACTTCCCCAAGGCGCCGGTTTTGCCTGGTGTGGTGCAGGTGGAATGGGCATTGAACCTGGGTCGCCAATTGCTCAACCTGACCGCCCCGTTTGCCGGCATGGAAGTGCTGAAGTTCCAGCAACTGGTGCGCCCCGGCGATGAAATCCAGTTACACCTGCGTTTCGATCCAGAGCGCAGCAAACTGTATTTCGCTTATCGCAATGACACGGCGACCTGTTCCAGCGGCCGAATCCTGCTAGGAGTTGGCAATGCATAACCTGTGGCGAGGGGATGTATTCCATGCATAACCCTTGCGCCGTAATCCCGGTCTACAACCACGAAACCGCAATCGGCACCGTGGTCGATGCTCTGCTCGCCCAAGGTCTGCCATGCATTCTGGTGGACGACGCCAGCAAGCCCTCCTGCGCAAAAGTCCTCGACGCTCTGGCCGAACGCGACAACGTGCACCTGGTGCGCCTGACCGCCAACCAGGGCAAGGGCGGCGCGGTAATGACCGGTCTGCGCGAAGCCTCGCGCCTGGGCTACAGCCATGCCTTGCAGGTCGATGCCGACGGCCAGCACGATTTGCACGATGTCGCGCGCTTCGTCGCCGAATCCCGCGCTCATCCGGAGGCGATGATCTGCGGCTATCCGCTGTTTGACGAGAGCGTGCCGAAAGGACGTTTGTACGCGCGCTATCTGACCCACGTGATGGTGTGGATCAACAGCCTGTCGTTGCAGATTCGCGATTCGATGTGCGGCTTCCGCGTTTACCCGCTGACGCCGACCCTGGCAGTGATCGACTCGGCCAAGGTGGGCAAACGCATGGATTTCGATTCGGACATTCTCGTGCGCCTGGCCTGGCGCAATCAGCCGATGCGCTGGCTGCAGACCAGCGTGCATTACCCGCTGGACGGCGTGTCGCACTTTCGCCTGTTCCACGACAACGCGCTGATCTCCAGCATGCACACGCGGCTGTTCTTCGGCATGTTGCTGCGTTGGCCGCTGATCCTCTGGCGGCGGTGGAAACCATGAGCGAAGAAGTCGACAACAAGCATTGGGCCGACCGCGAAGAACGCGGCAGTTTCCTGCTGATGAAATTCACCGCATTCGCCGCCAGAGTGCTTGGCCGGCGCCTGCTGAGTCCGTTGCTGTACGCCATCGTGCTGTATTTTTTCCTCTTCGGCCGCATCGCCCGGCGCAGTGCCTGGCAGTACCAGCAGCGTCTGGCCGAGTGGAGTCAGCGTGACGACCTGCGCCCGAGCCACCGGCGGGTATTCGGCCAGTTCATGACATTCGCCGATTCGCTGCTCGACAAGCTCGATGTGTGGAACGGCAAACTGAGCATCGAACAGATCGAAATCATCGACCCGGCGCTGCTGCGCAAGCAGTTGCGCGGCAGTCGCGGACAACTGCTGGTCGGCGCGCATCTGGGCAATCTCGAAGTGTGCCGGGCGTTGGCGGAGATCGGCGAAAAGGTCACCATGAACGTGCTGGTGCACACCAAGCACGCCGAGCAGTTCAACCGCCTGCTTGGTGAGGCCGGGGCGACCAATCTGCGCCTGATTCAGGTCAGCGAACTCGACCCGGTGATCATGCTGCAACTGCACGAACGGCTGGAGCGCGGCGAGTGGCTGGCGATCGCCGGTGACCGCGTGCCGCTGCACGGCGGGCGCAGTGTCACTGTGGATTTTCTCGGCCATCCGGCGCCGTTCCCGCAAGGCCCGTGGTTGCTGGCCGGTCTGCTCAAGTGCCCGGTCAATCTGCTGATGTGCCTCAAGCAACCTGAAGGCCACTATCGCCTGACTCTCGAACCGTTCGCCGACGCGGTGGTGTGGACACGCCGCGAGCGCGAGCAGGTCATTCATCAGTGGGCCACCCGCTACGCGCAGCGCCTGAGTCACTATTGCCTCGAAGCCCCACAGCAATGGTTCAACTTTTACCCTTTCTGGAAGACCGATGACGACGCCAACCCATGAGCCGGTAACCTTCGGCGAACGCCCTCTGCGCATCGAAGACGTGCTGGCCCTGGCCAACCGTCAGGCGCCCGTGCAGTTGCAGGCTGACGCCGACTATCGCGAGCGCATCGCCAAGGGCGCGCGTTTTCTCGATTCGCTGCTGGACAAGGAAGGGGTGATCTACGGCGTCACCACCGGTTACGGCGATTCCTGCGTGGTCGCGGTGCCGCTGCATCACGTCGAGGCGCTGCCGCGTCATCTCTATACTTTTCACGGTTGCGGCCTCGGCAAGCTGCTCGACGCGCAAGCCACCCGCGCGGTGCTGGCAGCGCGTTTGCAGTCGTTGTGTCACGGCGTTTCCGGGGTTCGGGTCGAACTGCTCGAGCGTCTGCACGCGTTTCTCGAATACGACATCCTGCCGCTGATTCCCGAGGAAGGCTCGGTCGGCGCCAGCGGCGATCTGACCCCGCTGTCCTACGTCGCCGCGACCCTGTCCGGCGAGCGCGAAGTGATGTTCCGCGGCGAGCGTCGTCAGGCTGCCGATGTGCATCGCGAACTCGGCTGGACGCCATTGGTACTGCGCCCGAAAGAAGCGCTGGCGCTGATGAACGGCACGGCGGTGATGACTGGCCTCGCCTGCCTCGCCTTCGCCCGCGCCGAGTATCTGCTGCAACCGGCCACACGCATCCCCGCCCTCCACGTCGTCGCGCTGCAGGGCAATCCGGAGCACTTCGACGAGCGCCTGTTCGCCGCCAAGCCGCATCCGGGGCAGATGCAGGTGGCCGCATGGCTGCGCAAGGATCTGGCGATCGACGCGCCAACTGCGCCGCTGCATCGTCTGCAGGATCGTTACTCGCTGCGTTGCGCGCCGCATGTGCTCGGCGTGCTGGCCGACAGCCTGAACTGGCTGCGCGGTTTCATCGAAATCGAACTGAACAGTGCCAACGACAACCCGATTATCGATGCCGAAGCCGAGCGCGTTCTGCATGGCGGGCACTTCTACGGCGGGCACATCGCCTTCGCCATGGACAGTTTGAAAAACCTTGTGGCCAACGTCGCCGATCTGCTCGATCGGCAACTGGCGTTGCTGGTCGACGAGCGCTACAACCACGGCTTGCCGAGCAACCTGTCCGGCGCGCCCGCCGATCGGGCGATGATCAATCACGGCTTCAAGGCGGTGCAGATCGGCACCAGTGCCTGGACCGCCGAAGCGCTGAAAAACACCATGCCGGCCAGCGTGTTCTCGCGCTCCACCGAATGCCACAACCAGGACAAGGTGAGCATGGGCACCATCGCCGCCCGTGATGCGATTCGTGTGCTGGAGCTGACCGAGCAGGTTGCCGCCGCCACGCTGCTCGCAGCCAACCAGGGCGTGTGGCTGCGCGCTCAAGCCTTCGATGCGCGTCCGCTGCCGCCGGCGCTGGCGGCGATGCACGCAGAACTCGGCAAAGACTTCCCGCCGGTCATCGAAGACCGCGCGCTGGAAGGCGAATTGCGCCTGTGCCTGCAACGCATCGCCGCGCAACACTGGAGGCTGCATGCGTAGTGCCGGAGTGCTTCACGCCGATACCGAGATTCTGGTGCCGTTCTTCGACGTCGACACCATGCACGTGGTCTGGCACGGCCATTACGTCAAATACCTGGAAGTGGCGCGCTGCGCGCTGCTGGACAAGATCGGCCACAACTACACGCAGATGGTCGAGTCTGGTTACGCCTGGCCGATCATCGACCTGCAGCTGCGCTACGTGCGCAGCGCGGTGTTCGGTCAACGGCTGAATGTGCGCGCCAGTCTGGTCGAGTGGGAAAACCGCCTGAAGATCAATTACCTGATCACCGACCTGCAGACCGGCGAGCGCCTGACCCGCGCCAGCTCGGTGCAGGTCGCCGTCGAAGTCAGCAGCCGCGAGATGCAGCTGGCTTCACCGAAAGTCTTCACCGATGCCGTGGAAAGGATGCTGCGATGAATATGTTTTTCAAAAGCCTTGGTGCGTTGACGCTGCTGGCCGTGTCGTCATGGGCCCATGCCTTCGACCTGCAACAGCTCAGTGAACAACTGGCGAAACCGGACGTTATCCACGGCCAGTTCATTCAGGAAAAACACCTGCGCGCCCTGCCGCAGCCGCTGATCAGCAAGGGCAGCTTCGTCCTCGCGAAAACGCATGGCTTGCTGTGGCTATTGAAAACCCCGCTGCAACAGGACTACCGCATCACCGCCAAAGGCATCGCCCGCCGCGACAACAACGGCTGGCAACTGCTGCCGAACAAGAGCGCCGGCGCCGAGCAGAACCGGCTGTTCCTCGCCGTGCTGCAAGGTGACAGCAGCGGTTTGCAACGGGATTTCGAGCTGGCCCTGAGCGGCACGGCGCAACAATGGAGGCTGACCCTGACCCCGCGTTCGATGCTGCTCAAGCAGGTGTTCCAGCAAATCAATATCGACGGCGGTGCTCTGGTGCAAACCATCGAACTGCTGGAAACCCAGGGCGACAGCACCCTGCTGCGCATGCAGGACAGCACCGCCGAGCAACCCTTGAGCGAAGCGGAGCAACATGACTTTGCCGAGTGAACGCAGGCTGCCCTGGCTGTTTCTGAGCCTGCTGCTGGCCGTCGTCGCGCTGGCCGCGTGGCAGTGGCGCGACGGTGCGCCGTTGTCGGCCAACCTAATGGAGCTGGTGCCCGGGACCAATCCCGACGCGCTGGAATTGCGCGCCGAGCAGCGTATGCAGGAGCCGCTCAACCGCGAAATGCTGGTACTGGTCGGCCACGCCGATCGCCAGCAAGCACTGACCATGGCCCGGCAATTGGGCGAGCAATGGCAGGCCAGCGGTCTGTTCGAAACCGTGCAGTGGAATCTGCAAGCCGACTTGCCAGCGCTACGCACGCAATTGCTGCAAGGGCGCCTGGCGATGCTCTCGGCGGATGATCGGCAGCTGCTCAGCGAACACCCCGACGTGTTCATCCAGCAGCGGGTGCAGGCGCTGTTCGATCCGTTCAACGGCTTTACCCTGGTGCCGAGTCAGGACGACTGGCTGGGCCTGACCGGGCGCATCCAGAACAGCCAGCCGAAACACGGCGCGGTGCAACTGGACATCGGCAGCGGCGCACTGATCGCCGAAGCCGACGGCAAGAGCTGGGTGATGCTGCGGGCGCGCACCACCGGCAACGCCTTCGACATGAACCTGCCGCTGCAAGTCGCGGATCTGCTCCAGCACAGCCGTGAACAGGCAGCCAAAAGCGACGTGCAGTTGCTTGCCGCCAGTGGCCTGCTCTATGCGGCTAACGGCCAACAACAGGCCACCCGCGAAATGACCTGGGTCGGCGGCGGCGCGACGGTCGGGATTCTGCTGTTGCTGCTGTTGGCGTTTCGTCGCTGGCGCGTGCTGCTGGCCTTCGTTCCCGTGCTGGTGGGCATGCTGTTCGGCGCGGTGGCCTGCGTGGCGCTGTTCGGCCACATGCATGTGATGACTCTGGTGCTCGGTTCGAGCCTGATCGGCGTCGCCGTGGATTACCCGCTGCACTATCTGTCCAAGAGCTGGAGCCTCAAGCCCTGGCGCAGCTGGCCGGCCCTGCGCCTGACTTTGCCGGGGCTGACCCTGAGCCTGATCACCAGCGTCATCGGCTATCTGGCGCTGGCGTGGACCCCGTTCCCGGCATTGACGCAGATCGCCGTTTTCTCCGCCGCCGGTTTGCTCGGCGCCTATCTGTCGGCGGTCTGTCTGCTGCCGGCACTGCTGAAAAATGTCGAACTGCGCCCGGCGCAATGGCCGCTGCGCCTGGCCGAACGCTTGATTCATCTGCGCGAAGCGCTGCTCGGTTGCATTCGCACGCCCGTGCTGCTGGCCCTGCTGATCGCCTTCTGCGTCGGCGGTCTGATGCAGTTGCAAAGCAAGAACGACATCCGCCAATGGGTCGGGGCGCCGCAGCATCTGACCGACGAAGCGCAGACCATCGCGCGCATCACCGGTTTCCAACCGACCAGCCAGTTCTTCCTCATTCGCGCCGCCAATCAGGAGCAATTGCTTGAGCGCCAGGCGGCGCTGAGCGAGCGTTTGCAGCAACTGGTCAACCTCGACAAGCTGCAGGGCTTTCTCGCCCTCGATCAACTGGTCAGCGCGCCGAGCCAGCAACAGCAAGTGCGCGAATCACTGAGCAAGCTGCCATTGTTCTGGCAACCGCTGCTCGACCTCGGCGTGCCGGCGGCGGCTTTGCAAAACGAATTGCAGCAGTTGCAGACCCTGCCCGCCGAAGACATCGACGCCGCGCTGGCCGGCCCGCTCGGTGAGCCGTATCGCACGCTATGGCTTGGCCCGACTGAAGACGGTGTTGCGGCAATGACCAGCCTGCAGGGCTTGAACAATCCGTCGTTGCTGCGCGTGCAGGCGCTGGACTTGCCAGGAGTGGTGCTGGTCGATCGCCTCGGTGATCTGAACAAAGTGTTCGCCGCCACGCAGATCAGCGCCGCCGAACTGAAACTGGCCTCCTGCGTGTTGATCGTGCTGGTGCTGATTCTGCCGTTCGGCCTGACCGGCGCGCTGCGTATCGTTGCCCTGCCGCTGCTGGCAGCGCTGTGCAGTCTGGCCAGCCTCGGCTGGCTCGGTCAGCCGCTGACTCTGTTCAGCCTGTTCGGCCTGCTGCTGGTGACGGCGATCAGCGTCGATTACGCGATCCTCATGCGTGAACAGGTGGGCGGCGCGGCGGTGAGCCTGCTCGGCACCCTGCTCGCGGCGCTGACGACATGGCTGTCGTTCGGCCTGCTGGCAGTGTCCAGCACGCCGGCGGTGAGCAATTTCGGCCTGTCGGTAAGCCTCGGTCTGGCGTTCAGCTTCATGCTCGCGCCGTGGGCCGGGCGCCATGAAACGGTTTCGGAGACAGCAGCATGATGGTTGCCGGCTTCTGGTTGCTGGCCCTGGCGTTGTTTGCGCTGGCGACCCGGATCGGCCGCCATTTCGGCCTGATTCCGATCGTCAGTCAGTTGCTACTGGCGAGCTTCGGTTTGCCGCTGCTGATGTACTTCTGGATCGAACCGGGCTGGCAGCTCAGCGGTGCACAACTGATCGCGCCGGACTGGCTGAAAAACCTCTACAGCCTGAGTTTCGCCTTGCTGCTCGGGCACATTCTCAGCGATGTGATCGACCTGAAACTCGATCGTCAGAGCGTGAAAATTGCCCTGCCGAGTTTCATCGTGCCATTCACCTGCGGTCTGGCAGCCGCGCACTGGCTGTTGCCCGCGCAGCCATGGCTCAACTCACTGGCGATCGGATTGGTCTTCGCCATTACTGCGATCCCGGTGTTGTACCTTTATTTGCGCCATATCGATTACCCACCGGCCGCCACCCGGCGACTGGTGCAGACCGCAATCCTCATCGACCTGACCTGCTGGACGCTGTTCGGCCTCGCCCAGGGCAGCCTGCAGCTGAGCAGCCTGTTGCTGCCCTTGGCGATGGCTGGCGTGCCGCTGTTCCTGTATCTGCTACGCGTGCGTCGCCCGCTGACCTACAGCCTCGGATTCTTCGCGCTGCTGGTCATGGCCGAGCATTACAAACTCAACGCACTGATTTTCGGCATCGGCTATCTGCTGTGCATGGCGGTGCTGAAAGTGCCGCTGGTGCTGCCATTGCCGGCGCGCTGGATGAGCCGTTTGCAGGTGTGGATCGCGATCCCGCTGATCCTTACGTTCGGCATCGTCCAGATCGACGTGCACAGCGCTCTTGCCAGTCTCGACGGCGGACAATGGGCGGCGCTGCTGCTGTTGCCGATTGCCAGTAAACTGCTCGGCAACTGGCTCGGCCTCGGCTGGGCAGGCGCGTCGTTCGCGGGCGCCAGTCGCTGGCGCGAAAGCGTGCTGCTGAACATTCGCGGCCTGAGCGAAATCGTCTTTCTCAACCTGCTGTTGCAACAACACCTCATCACCCCGGCGCTGTATTTCGCGCTGATGCTGATGGGCCTGATCGCCACGCTGCTGCCGGCCCTGATCGGCCTGCATCGCGCGCCCCTGAATCTGAACAGTCCTTTGCCCCGGAGCTCACGTGCCAATCGTTGAAATGGAATCCCGTCAGGTCGTGATCATCGGTGCCGGCCCGTCCGGCGCTATCGCCGCGGCCCTGCTCAAGCGCAAGGGCCACGATGTGCTGGTGCTCGAGCGTCAGCACTTCCCGCGCTTCTCCATCGGCGAAAGCCTGCTCAGCCATTGCCTGGATTTCGTCGAAGAAGCCGGCATGCTCGACGCCGTCAACGCCGCCGGGTTCCAGCGCAAGACCGGCGCGGCGTTTGCCTGGGGCGAGCGCTACAGCGCTTTCGATTTTGGCGACACTTTCACCGCCGGCAAGCCGACCACGTTCCAGGTGCAGCGCGCCGATTTCGACAAGTTGCTGGCCGACCAAGCAGCATTGCAAGGTGCGGAAATCCGTTATGGCGATGCGATCGTCAGCGTCGATTTCGATCAGGCGAAACCACTCCTTGATGTGCGCCGCGAAGATGGCAGCGAGTACCGCGTCGAAGCCGATTTCGTCCTGGACGCCAGCGGTTACGGCCGCGTGCTGTCGCGTCTGCTGGACCTCGAAGCGCCGTCGAATTTCCCGGTGCGTCAGGCCGTGTTCACCCATGTTGAAGATCACATCGACAGCCCGGCGTTCGACCGGGAAAAAATCCTCGTCACCACTCACCCGCAGCACCGCGACGTGTGGTTCTGGACCATCCCGTTCAGCAACGGTCGCTGCTCCGTGGGCGTGGTCGCGGCCGAGGAACATTTCCAGGGCCGCGACAGCGACCTCGATGCCTGCCTGCGCAGTTTCATCGCCGAAACACCAAGCCTCGCCAGGGTTCTCAACAACGCGGTCTGGGACACCCCGGCGCGTACCCTCGGCGGTTACGCGGCCAACGTGAAAACCCTGCACGGCCCGGGCTTCGCCCTGCTGGGCAATGCCGCGGAATTCCTCGATCCGGTGTTCTCCTCCGGCGTGACCATTGCCATGCGCTCGGCAAGCATGGCTGCCGGCGTGCTAAACCGTCAGTTGCAGGGTGAAACGGTCGACTGGCAACGGGAATTTGCCGAGCCGTTGAAACGCGGCGTCGACACCTTTCGCTGCTACGTCGAAGGCTGGTACGCCGGTACCTTTCAGGACGTGATTTTCTACGAGGACAGCCAGGCGGACATTCGCCGGATGATCTGCTCGATTCTCGCCGGCTACGCCTGGGACGAGCGCAACCCGTTCGTCAGCGAAGCGCGGCGCCGGCTGAAGATGATTTCCGAACTCTGCGCGCAGGACGCCTCATGAATTACCTGAGCGACAGTTACGTCGAGGAAACCCGCTTCGGCTTCTGGTTCCTGCGCAGCCACACCTGGCAGCACCATGTGCTGCGCGTGGCGATCAATGATCTGCGTGAGTTGTTCTGTGAGCCGCTGCCGGAACAGCCGGTGCTGCTGGACGCCGGTTGCGGGCAAGGCAAGTCGTTCGCTCACTTGCGCCAGACCTTTGCCCCGCAGCGCCTGATCGGCGTCGACGCCGACCCGCACAGCCTGCACCTGAGCGGCGAAGAGGCTGCGCGCCTGGGCATGCCGGTCGAGTTGATCGGCAGCGATTGCGCCACGCTCCAGGTCGCCGATGCCAGCGTCGATCTGCTGTTCTGTCACCAGACCTTCCATCATCTGGTCGAGCAGGAAAAAGCCCTGGCCGAGTTCTATCGCGTGCTGAAACCGGGCGGCTATCTGCTGTTCGCCGAGTCCACCGAGGCTTATATCGATACCTGGGTCATCCGCTGGCTGTTCCGTCATCCGATGCACGTACAAAAGAGCGCCGCCGGGTATCTGCAGATGATTCGCGAGCAGGGTTTCGAGTTTGCCGAGCGCAATGTTTCCTACCCGTACCTGTGGTGGAGCCGGTCGAAGGACTTTGGCTTGCTGGAGCGGTTAGGGTTGCGTAAGCCCAAGCCGTTTGGCGAACGCGAAGAGACGCTGGTGAATGTCGTAGCGCGCAAGCCGCTTGCGGGTGCTATCTGATGCAACGCATAACCTGTAGGAGTGAGCCTGCTCGCGATAGCGGTAGGTCAGCCAATGACTATTTTGAATGCATGACCGCTATCGCAAGCAGGCTCACTTCTACAAGGGTGGTGGCATGGTTGATGATGGTGTTCTGTGCCCTGTTGTTGAGCGCCTGTGCCAGCCAGGCACCGCTGCCAGCAGCCAATCCGACGCTGCCCCTGCCGCTGCAACTGCACATCGAACGCGAGCAGGCCGGGCAGCGTCAGGACTGGCTGCTGGTGATCCAGCGCGAAGGCGCCGGCACGCGCTGGTCGATGATGGATCCGCTGGGTATCCCCCAGGCTCGTCAGCGACTGATCGACGGGCATTGGCAGGCCGACGGCCTGCTGCCGCCCAATCCCGAGGCGCGGGAGTTGTTCGCCGCGCTGCTGTTCGCCCTGACCCCGTCCGCCGAACTGCTGCGCAACTATCCCGACGCCCGGCAACAGACCGATCAGCGTTCTCTGCCGGCGCGCTGGAACGTTCGCTATTCACAACCGTTGAGCTTCGAATTGAATCTGCCCCAAGGCCCGCACTATCGCGTTTCCCAGTTAGGTGAATCGACGCCATGACCGCTTACCTGAATGCCCTCGGCGTAATCTGCGCCCTGGGCCGCGACAAGTCTGAAGTCGCGCGCAATCTGTTCGCCGGCGACTGTTCGGGGATGCGCCGCGAGGCCGGCCGGGTTGTCGAGCGTGAGCTGCCAGTGGCCGCCGTGCACGGTGAATTGGCCGCGATTCCAGCCGAAATGATCGAGCACAGCAGTCGCAACAACCAACTGCTGCTGGAAGCCGCGCTGCAGATTCGTGACGACATCGATCGCGCGATCCAGACCTATGGCCGTGAACGCATCGGCGTCGTGCTCGGCACCAGCACGTCAGGCATCGACGAGGCGAGCCGGGGTCTGGCGCATTACATCCGCGAGCAGCAGTTTCCTCGCGAGTATGACTATCGCCAGCAGGAACTCGGCGCTCCGGCGAATTTTCTCGCCGAGTGGCTGCAACTGAGCGGTCCGGCCTACGTGATTTCCACCGCCTGCACTTCCAGCGCCCGCGCTTTGATGAGTGCTCAGCGTCTGCTCGATCTGGGCCTGTGCGATGCGGTGCTGTGCGGCGGCGTCGACAGTCTGTGCAAGCTCACCCTGAACGGTTTTTCTTCGCTGGAAGCCGTTTCAGATGAACGCTGCAATCCTTTTTCGGCCAACCGCAACGGCATCAATATCGGCGAAGCAGCGGTGCTGTTCGTGATGAGCAAACAGCGCGGCGAAGGTCCGGGGATTGCCCTGCTCGGCGCAGGCGCCAGCTCGGATGCGCACCATATTTCCGCGCCAGAGCCGAGCGGTCGCGGCGCCCTGCAAGCGATGCAAAAAGCCCTCGGCCGCGCCAATCTGCAAGCCGCGCAGATCAACTACCTGAACCTGCACGGCACCGCCACTCAACACAACGACGCCATGGAAAGTCTGGCGGTCGCGGCGCTGTTTCCCAACGGCGTCGCCTGCTCGTCGACCAAGCCGCTGACCGGCCACACCCTCGGCGCAGCTGGCGCACTGGAAGCGGCGTTCTGCTGGCTGAGCCTGAGCGCCGACAACCCTGAACAGGCGCTGCCGCCGCACATCTGGGACGGCCAGGCCGATCCCGCGCTGCCGCCCCTGCAGTGGGTGACTGCGAGCGAGCGCCTGACGTCCATTGCACCGCGCTACCTGATGAGCAACTCGTTTGCCTTCGGCGGCAACAACGTCAGCCTGATAATCGGAGACGCCCCATGAGCCACTGGCCGCTCGCCGAACTGCTGCCGCACGCCGGCGACATGATTCTGATCGACGCCATCGAGCGCTTCGATGACGAGCAGATCTTCCCCCGCCTGACGGTCAAGCCCGACGGCCTGTTCAACCTGCCCGACGGTAGCCTGCCGGCGTGGGTCGGCGTCGAGCTGATGGCGCAGAGCGTCGCCGCTTTCGCCGGTTGCCACGCGCGGCAAAAAGGCAATCCGGTGGAGCTGGGCTTTCTCCTCGGCACGCGCAAGTTCGAGTGCAACGTCGAAGCCTTTGCGCCGGGCAGCGAATTGACCGTACACGGCATTCGCTCATTGGAAGACGACAATGGCATGGGCGTGTTCGAATGCCATATCCATGGCGACGGCATTCATGCCAGCGCACGGCTGAACGTGTTCCGTCCGCCCGAAGCCAACCAATACCTGCAACAGACAAAGGAGTCGCACGATGACTGAATCCGTACTGGTCACCGGCTCCAGCCGTGGCATCGGCCGCGCCATTGCCTTGCGTCTGGCGCAAGCCGGGCATGACATCGTCCTGCATTGCCGCAACGGCATGACCGAAGCCCAAGCGGTGCAGGCCGAAATCGAAACACTGGGTCGCCGTGCGCGCATTCTGCAATTCGATGTAGCCGACCGTGACACCTGCAAAAGCATTCTCGAAGCCGATGTCGACAACCACGGTGCCTATTACGGGGTAGTGCTCAACGCCGGGCTGACCCGCGACGGCGCGTTTCCGGCGCTGAGCGATGACGATTGGGACGTGGTCCTGCGCACCAATCTCGACGGCTTCTACAACGTTTTGCACCCGGTGATGATGCCGATGATCCGTCGCCGCGCCGCCGGGCGCATCGTCTGCATCACGTCGGTGTCGGGTCTGATCGGCAACCGTGGCCAGGTCAACTACAGCGCTTCGAAGGCCGGGGTGATCGGCGCGGCAAAGGCGTTGGCGATCGAGCTGGGCAAGCGCAAAATCACCGTTAACTGCGTCGCCCCGGGCCTGATCGACACGGCCATGCTCGACGAAAACGTACCGGTGGAAGAGCTGATGAAAATGATCCCCGCGCAGCGCATGGGCACCCCTGAAGAAGTGGCGGCTGCGGTGAATTTCCTGATGTCGGCAGAAGCTTCGTACATCACCCGTCAGGTTCTGGCAGTCAACGGAGGCCTGTGCTGATGAAGCGCGTCGTCGTCACCGGCATGGCCGGCATCACCTCGCTGGGCAGCGACTGGCAGACCATTGCCGGCAACTTCGCAGCCAACCGCAGCGGCATTCGCCGCATGGACGAGTGGGATCGCTTCACTGAACTGAACACGCGTCTGGCCGGCCCCATCGATAACTTTGTCGTGCCATCGCACTGGACCCGCAAACAATTGCGCAGCATGGGCCGGGTTTCCCGCCTGGCGGTCGCGGCGGCGGAAAAAGCCCTGGCCGACGCAGGCCTGCTCGGCGACGAATCGATCAAGGACGGGCGCATGGGCGTTGCCTGCGGCTCGTCCACCGGCAGCACTGACGAGATCAAGGCTTTCGGCAACATGCTGCTCAACTCGGTGGCCGAGGGGCTCAACGCCAACTCCTATGTGCGAATGATGCCGCACACCACCGCGGCCAATATCAGCATCTTCTTCGGCCTCACCGGACGCCTGATTCCGACCTCAAGCGCCTGCACCAGCGGCAGCCAGGGCATCGGTTACGCCTACGAGGCGATCAAGTTCGGCCGCTTGCCACTGATGCTCGCTGGCGGCGCTGAAGAGCTGTGCCCGACCGAAGCCATGGTCTTCGACGCGCTCTACGCCACCAGTCTGAAAAACGATGCACCACAGACCAGCCCACGCCCGTATGACAAGGGCCGTGACGGTCTGGTGATCGGTGAGGGTGGCGGCATGCTGGTGCTTGAGGAGCTTGAACACGCCCTCGCCCGTGGCGCGCATATCCACGCGGAAATTGTCGGTTTCGGCAGCAACGCCGATGGTCAGCACACTACCCGCCCGGAACAGGTCACGATGCGCCGCGCCATGGAACTGGCCCTGGAAGATGCCGGCCTCAGCCCGGATGCCATCGGTTATGTGAACGGCCACGGCACCGCGACCGAGCAGGGCGACATCGCCGAAACACTGGCCACCAGCAGCCTGTTCGGTGAGCACATGCCGATCAGCTCGCAGAAGAGTTTTCTCGGCCACACCCTCGGTGCCTGCGGTGCGCTGGAATCGTGGTTCAGCATCGAAATGCTCAACCGCGACCAGTACGTGCACACCTTCAACCTCGACGAGGTCGATCCGCACTGCGGCAAGCTCGATTACCTGCGCGGCGAATTCCGCCAGATGCATCACGACTACGTGATGAACAACAATTTCGCTTTCGGCGGCGTCAACACTTCGTTGATTTTCCGCCGCTGGGCATAACCGAATCAATCCAGGTCAAGGAGACCTTCATGCACTTCCACAAACTCGCCGCCGTCACTCTGTTGCTCTGCGCCTTGCCAGCGGTCAGCCAGGCCCGCGACACAGCGGTCTACCTGCCGTTCGACAAAGCCGTCGCCGAAGCAACCCGCTCCGGCAAGATCGATGGCAGCGTAAAATTCTATCTGGCCGGCAACACCCCGGCCGGCAAAGTCACCGTCGTCAGCCCCGACGCCGTGACCAACAAGAAAACCAACGCCTTCAACAAATCTGACGAAGTCGCCTGCGAGTGGGTCGCCCAATCGGCAATCATCAGCCTGCATCAGGCCGCAAAAAATGCCGGCGCCAACGCCGTGACCAACATCGTCAGCTTCTACAAACGCAACGAGCGCAAGGACGCGCAAACCTACGAGTGCCACGCCGGCGCGATCATGGCGGGCGTTGCGTTGAAGGGTGATCTGGCGAAGGTTCAGTAAACGCCAGAAACGACAAAGGGCGCCGTTTGGCGCCCTCTCACAGACAGGTCGGCTTGTCATCGCCGATTACCTGCCTGGCTCTGCGATGGCTGGTTACCCAGGATCCTCAGAGTCTCACAAGCCCCTTTCGGGAGCGCAGGCCGCTTCCGGCCTCTTCGCGAGCAGGCTCGCTCCCACAGGGAATAGGGCGTCATACGCAACTTCGGTTTTGACCCGAGATCAACTGTGGGAGCGAGCCTGCTCGCGAAAGCGCCAGCCGCCTTCACACCGTCAGTGGCTCAACCTTGTACGTAAGCAGTTCGACAAACGCCTTGGCCATCGGCGATTTCTGGTCCTTGCGCTGCACCAGCCATACCGCTGAAATTGCCTCGGGATCGAGCAGCGGGCGGTAGACCACGCCGTCGATGCGCATCCGCTGATAGGACGCCGGCAACACCGAAACTCCGAGCCCCGCCGCAACCAGACCGATGATGGTCATCGCCTCCCCCGCCTCCTGTGCAAAATGCGGACTGAAGCCGGCATCGCGGGCCAGACTGAGCAGTTGTGCATAGAGCCCGCTGCCATAGCTGCGCGGAAAGAACACGAAGGGCTCCAGCGCCAGCGCCGAGAGAAACAGGCCTTCGTCGCTGCCTTGGGCCAGTGGATGCTTGGAACTGAGCACCGCTACCAACGGCTCACGCATCAACTCAACCACACTCAATGAATCCGGCAAGCCCAGCGGACGCATGATGCCCACCTCGATCGATTGATCGACCAATGCATCGGCGACCATGGTGCTGCTCATCTCGCGCAGGTTCAGATGCACCGCCGGAAAGCGCTGACGGAAGGAAAAGATCGCCTGCGGAATGGTCGAGTTGAACGGCGCCGAAGAGGTGAAGCCAATCTTCAGCTCGCCAAGTTCGCCAAGCTGCGCGCGGCGGGCGACGTCCGCCGCCTTGTCGACCTGCGCCAGCACCAGCCGCGCCTCTTGCAGAAACAACCTGCCCGCCTCGCTCAACTCGACCCGACGATTGGTGCGCTCAAACAATCGCGCGCCGAGCTGTTGCTCCAGCGCCTGAATCTGCTGGCTCAGCGGTGGCTGGGAAATGCCCAGCACCTGCGCGGCGCGGCCGAAATGCAGCTCTTCGGCGACGGCAATGAAGTAACGCAGATGACGCAGTTCCATGGGGGCTCCAATAGGTCGTCAAAGCTATCAAACAGGTCGAACAATATATTGGATAGAAACATTAGCCAGCTATATGATTTTTTCATTGCCTGCCTGGCCGTGCCCTCCGAGGTCTGAAGTGAAAACTGCTGTCGCGCCCCTTGCCCACGAAGTCCCGCCCTCTGCCGGCGACGATACCCTCGCCGAGCTGCAGGAGATCTACATCGAAAAAGGCACGCCGGCGTTCATGCGCACGGTGCTGGCGCTGTTCTGTGGCGGCTTTGCGACGTTCGCCCTGCTCTATTGCGTGCAACCGATGATGCCGCTGCTTTCGCACGAATACGGAATTAATGCAGCGCAGAGCAGCCTGATCCTCTCGGTGGCAACCGGCATGCTGGCCTTCGGCTTGCTGATCACCGGGCCGATTTCCGACCGCATCGGCCGTAAACCGGTGATGGTCGCGGCGCTGTTCGCTGCCGCGTTGTGCACCATCGCCAGTTCGATGATGCCGAGCTGGCACGGCGTGCTGATCATGCGCGCGTTGATCGGTCTGTCGTTGAGCGGTCTCGCCGCAGTGGCGATGACTTATCTGAGCGAGGAAATTCATCCACAGCACATCGGCCTGGCGATGGGTTTGTACATCGGCGGCAACGCGATCGGCGGGATGAGCGGGCGCTTGATCACTGGAGTTCTCATCGACTTCGTCAGTTGGCACACAGCGATGCTGGTGATAGGCGGCCTGGCGCTGATCGCGGCGGCGGTGTTCTGGAAGATCCTCCCGGAGTCGCGCAACTTCCGCGCCCGCTCGTTGCACCCGCGCAGCCTGCTCGATGGCTTCACCATGCACTTTCGCGACGCCGGGCTGCCGCTGCTGTTTCTTGAGGCGTTTGTGCTGATGGGCGCGTTCGTCACATTGTTCAACTATATCGGCTATCGCTTGCTGGCCGCGCCGTACAACCTGGATCAGGTATTTGTCGGTTTGCTCTCGGTGGTCTATCTGTCTGGGATCTACAGCTCAGCGAAGATCGGTTCGCTCGCGGACAAGCTGGGACGGCGCAAAGTGTTGTGGGCGACCATTGCGCTGATGTTTGCAGGGCTGGTGCTGACGATGTTCACGCCTCTGTTGCTGGTGATCATCGGCATGTTGGTGTTCACCTTCGGCTTCTTCGCCGCGCACTCGGTGGCGAGCAGCTGGATCGGCCGGCGCGCATTGACGGCCAAGGGACAGGCCTCGTCGCTGTATCTGTTCAGTTATTACGCCGGTTCGAGTATTGCCGGGACGGCGGGCGGGGTGTTCTGGCATCTGGGCGGGTGGAACGGGATCGGCTTGTTTATCGGTGCGTTGTTGCTGATCGCACTGCTGGTGGCACTGAAGCTGGCGAAGCTGCCGCCGTTGCAGGGTGTTAAGGCCTGATACAAAACCCATGTAGGAGTGAGCCTGCTCGCGATAGCGGTGAGTCAGTCGCTGAATATGCTGCCTGACACACCGCTATCGCGAGCAGGCTCACTCCTACAGTTGATCTGTGTCCGACATTGGATCGTGCAAACAAAAACGCCCGGCATTAGCCGGGCGTTTTTTATTGTGCGCTGATCACTCGTGATACTGCGCCGACAATTCATGCACCGCACGCAGGAACGCACCCGCATGCTCTGGATCAACTTCCGGGGTGATGCCATGGCCAAGGTTGAACACGTGACCACTGCCCTTGCCGTAGCTGGCCAGGATGCGTCCGACTTCAGTGCGGATCGCTTCCGGTTTGGCGTAGAGCACGGTCGGGTCCATGTTGCCTTGCAGCGCGACCTTGTCGCCGACACGGGCGCGGGCGTTGCCGATGTCGCAGGTCCAGTCCAGGCCGAGGGCGTCAGCGCCGGCGTCGGCGATGCTTTCCAGCCACAGGCCGCCGTTCTTGGTGAAGAGGATCACCGGCACTTTGCGGCCGTCGTGCTCGCGGATCAGGCCGCTGACGATTTTCTTCATGTAGGCCAGCGAGAATTCCTGATACGCCGCTGCCGACAGGTTGCCGCCCCAGGTATCGAAGATCTGTACCGCTTGCGCGCCGGCCATGATCTGGCCGTTGAGGTACGAGGTCACCGACTGCGCCAGTTTGTCCAGCAGCAGGTGCATGGCCTGCGGGTTGTCGTAGAGCATCGCTTTGGTCTTGCGGAAGTCTTTCGACGAGCCGCCTTCGACCATGTAGGTCGCGAGAGTCCAAGGGCTGCCCGAGAAGCCGATCAGCGGTACCCGACCGTTGAGCTCACGGCGGATGGTGCTGACCGCGTCCATGACGTAGCCGAGATCTTTGTGCGGATCGGGGATTGGCAGGGCTTCGATGTCAGCGAGGGTGCTGACGACTTTCTTGAAGCGCGGGCCTTCACCCGTCTCGAAGTACAGGCCCTGGCCCATGGCATCTGGGATGGTGAGGATGTCGGAAAACAGGATCGCCGCGTCCAGTTGCGGGTAGCGGTCGAGCGGTTGCAGCGTGACTTCGCAGGCGAATTCCGGGTTCATGCACAGGCTCATGAAGTCGCCGGCGTGAGCGCGGCTGGCGCGGTACTCCGGCAGGTAGCGACCGGCCTGGCGCATCATCCACACAGGGGTGACGTCAACGGGTTGCTTGAGCAGGGCGCGGAGGAAACGGTCGTTCTTCAGGGCAGTCATGTCGGCATCCGGAAAAAAAGTGCGGGCATTTTCTCAGAGCGCGAGGCAAAAGGCACGGATGTGGGTCAGCCTTTTGTCTATCGGGTCAATTTATTGCGTTGGAATGCTGATTTTTTGCAGCAACACAAAACAACTGTAGGAGTGAGCCTGCTCGCGATAGCGGAGTATCAGTCAATGCATCAGGTGACTGATCTACCGCCATCGCGAGCAGGCTCACTCCTACAAGGGATTGCGTTGTTTTTAGACACCCAGGTAATCGAGGATCCCTTCAGCGGCATTACGCCCTTCGAAGATCGCCGTCACCACCAGGTCGGAGCCGCGCACCATGTCGCCACCGGCGAAGATTTTCGGGTTGCTGGTCTGGTGCTTGTACTGACCTTGCTCGGGCGCAACAACGCGGCCCTGGCTGTCGGTCTGGATTTCGAACTGTTCGAACCACGGTGCCGGGCTCGGGCGGAAGCCGAAGGCGATGACCACGGCGTCGGCCGGGATGATCTCTTCGGAACCCGGGATCGGCTCGGGGCTGCGACGGCCACGAGCGTCCGGCTCGCCGAGACGGGTCTCGACCACTTTCACGCCTTCGACCTTGTCTTCGCCAACGATAGCGATAGGCTGGCGGTTGTAGAGGAACTTCACGCCTTCTTCCTTGGCGTTCTTCACCTCTTTGCGCGAGCCGGGCATGTTCGCTTCGTCACGACGATAGGCACAGGTCACCGACTTGGCGCCCTGACGGATCGAGGTGCGGTTGCAGTCCATCGCCGTGTCGCCGCCGCCGAGCACTACAACCTTCTTGCCTTTCATGTCGACGAAATCTTCCGGCGACTTTTCAAAGCCCAGGTTGCGGTTGACGTTGGCGATGAGGAAATCCAGCGCGTCATAAACGCCCGGCAGATCCTCCCCGGCAAAACCGCCCTTCATGTAGGTGTAGGTGCCCATGCCCATGAACACCGCATCGTACTCAGCGAGCAGTTGTTCCATGGTCACGTCTTTGCCGACTTCGGTGTTGAGACGGAACTCGATGCCCATGCCGGTGAAGACTTCGCGACGATTGCTCAGCACGGTCTTTTCCAGCTTGAACTCGGGGATGCCGAAGGTCAGCAAGCCACCGATTTCCGGGTTCTTGTCGAACACCACCGGGGTCACGCCGCCACGCACCAGCACGTCGGCACAACCCAGACCCGCCGGGCCCGCGCCGATGATCGCGACACGTTTGCCGGTCGGTTTGACCTTGGACATGTCCGGGCGCCAGCCCATGGCGAACGCGGTGTCGGTGATGTACTTCTCGACCGAACCGATGGTCACCGCGCCGAACCCGTCGTTGAGGGTGCAGGCACCCTCGCACAGACGATCCTGCGGACACACCCGGCCGCAGACTTCCGGCAGGGTGTTGGTCTGGTGCGACAGCTCGGCAGCCTGGAGGATGTTGCCCTCGGCCACCAGTTTCAGCCAGTTGGGAATGAAGTTGTGCACCGGGCACTTCCATTCGCAATACGGGTTGCCGCAACCCAGGCAGCGGTGGGCCTGATCGGCCGACTGCTGGGGTTTGAACGGTTCGTAGATTTCGACGAACTCTTTCTTGCGTTGACGCAACAGTTTCTTCTTCGGATCCTTGCGCCCGACATCGATGAACTGGAAGTCGTTATTCAGACGTTCAGCCATTGTTAAAACCTCATCAAACTCTTCAGGCGCATATCACTGCGGGTTGGCACGAGTGCTGGAAAGCAGGGTTTTCAAGCTGGCAGCCTTGGGCTTGACCAACCAGAAACGCCGCAAGTAATCGTCGAGGTTCTCGGCGAGTTCACGACCCCACTCGCTGTCGGTCTCGGCGACGTACTCGTTCAGCACGTTCTGCAGGTGGCTGCGATAGGCTTCCATCGCCTCGCCGCTGATCCGCTGGATCTCCACCAGTTCGTGGTTGACCCGGTCAACGAAGGTGTTGTCCTGATCGAGCACGTAGGCGAAACCACCGGTCATGCCAGAGCCGAAGTTGTAACCGGTCTTGCCCAGCACGCAGACGAAACCACCGGTCATGTACTCGCAGCAGTGATCGCCAGTGCCTTCCACAACCGTGTGGGCACCGGAGTTACGCACGGCGAAACGCTCGCCTGCGGTGCCGGCGGCGAACAGCTTGCCGCCCGTGGCGCCGTACAGGCAGGTGTTGCCGATAATGGCGCTGTCCTGAGTCTTGTAGACGCTGCCCTTCGGCGGCACGATGACCAGCTTGCCGCCGGTCATGCCTTTGCCGACGTAGTCGTTGGCGTCGCCTTCCAGGTACATGTTCAGACCGCCGGCGTTCCACACACCGAAGCTCTGCCCGGCCGTGCCTTTGAAACGGAAGGTGATCGGCGCCTTGGCCATGCCCTGGTTGCCGTGCTTGCGCGCGATTTCGCCGGAGATCCGTGCACCGATCGAGCGGTCGCAGTTGCAGATATCCAGCTCGAACCCGGCACCGCTCATATCGCTGATCGCCGACGAGGCCAGCTCGACCATCTTCTCCGCCAGCAGGCCTTTGTCGAACGGCGGGTTGCGCTCAACGCCGCAGAACTGCGGTTTGTCCGCCGGGATGTGATCGCTGCCCAGCAGCGGCGTCAGGTCCAGGTGATGTTGCTTGGCGGTCTGGCCTTCGAGGATTTCCAGCAGATCGGTGCGACCGATCAGCTCTTCGAGGGAGCGCACGCCAAGCTTGGCCAGCCACTCACGGGTTTCTTCGGCGACGTAGGTGAAGAAATTCACCACCATGTCGACGGTGCCGATGTAGTGATCCTTGCGCAGCTTTTCGTTCTGAGTGGCAACGCCGGTGGCGCAGTTGTTCAGGTGGCAGATGCGCAGGTATTTGCAGCCCAGCGCGATCATCGGCGCGGTGCCGAAGCCGAAGCTTTCGGCACCGAGGATCGCTGCCTTGATTACGTCGAGGCCGGTCTTCAGGCCGCCGTCGGTCTGCACCCGGACCTTGCCGCGCAGGTCGTTGCCGCGCAGGGTCTGGTGGGTTTCAGCCAGGCCCAGTTCCCACGGTGCTCCGGCGTACTTGATCGAGGTCAGCGGCGAAGCACCGGTACCGCCGTCGTAGCCGGAGATGGTGATCAAGTCCGCATAGGCCTTGGCCACACCGGCGGCGATGGTGCCGACGCCCGCTTCAGCCACCAGTTTCACCGAAACCAGTGCCTGCGGGTTGACCTGCTTGAGGTCAAAGATCAGCTGCGACAGGTCTTCGATTGAATAGATGTCGTGGTGCGGCGGCGGCGAAATCAGGGTCACGCCCGGCACTGCGTAGCGCAGCTTGGCGATCAGTCCGTTGACCTTGCCGCCCGGCAGTTGCCCGCCCTCGCCCGGTTTGGCACCTTGGGCGACCTTGATCTGCAGCACTTCGGCGTTGACCAGGTATTCCGGGGTTACACCGAAACGGCCAGTGGCAACCTGTTTGATTTTCGAGCTCTTGATGGTGCCGTAACGCGCCGGGTCTTCACCACCTTCGCCGGAGTTGGAACGCGCGCCGAGGCGGTTCATGGCTTCGGCCAGTGCTTCGTGAGCTTCCGGCGACAGTGCGCCCAGCGAGATACCGGCGGAGTCGAAGCGCTTGAGCACCGATTCCAGCGGCTCGACTTCACTGATGTCCAGCGGCGTATCGAGGGTCTTGACCTTGAACAAGTCACGAATCATCGACACCGGACGGTTGTCCACCAGCGAGGTGTATTCCTTGAACTTGGCGTAGTCGCCCTGCTGCACGGCCGCTTGCAGGGTGTTGACCACGTCCGGGTTGTACGCGTGATATTCGCCACCGTGGACGAACTTCAGCAGACCGCCCTGCTGGATCGGCTTGCGCGGGCTCCAGGCTTCGACGGCGAGGGCTTTCTGCTCGGCTTCGATGTCGACGAAACGCGCGCCCTTGATGCGGCTCGGCACGCCACGGAAGCTCAATTCGCAGACTTCTTCGGAAAGGCCAATAGCCTCGAACAGCTGCGCCCCACGGTACGAAGCGATGGTCGAAATACCCATCTTCGAGAGGATCTTCAGCAGGCCTTTGGTGATGCCCTTGCGGTAGTTCTTGAACACCTCGTAGAGGTCGCCCAGTACTTCACCGGTACGGATCAGGTCACCCAGCACTTCGTAGGCCAGGAACGGATAGACAGCCGAAGCGCCGAAACCGATCAGCACGGCGAAGTGATGCGGGTCACGGGCGGTGGCGGTTTCCACGAGAATGTTGGAATCGCAACGCAAGCCTTTTTCGGTCAGACGGTGGTGCACTGCACCCGTCGCCAGCGAGGCGTGGATCGGCAGCTTGCCCGGCGCGATATGACGGTCGCTGAGGACGATCTGGGTACGCCCGGCGCGCACGGCTTCTTCAGCCTGATCGGCAACATTGCGGATCGCCGCTTCGAGGCCAACGCTTTCGTCGTAGTTGAGGTCGATGATCGCCCGTTCGAAACCGGGACGGTCGAGGTTCATCAGCGAGCGCCACTTGGCCGGAGAGATCACCGGCGAGCTGAGGATCACGCGCGAGGCGTGTTCCGGCGACTCCTGGAAAATGTTGCGCTCGGCACCGAGGCAGATTTCCAGCGACATCACGATCGCTTCGCGCAGCGGGTCGATCGGCGGGTTGGTCACCTGCGCGAACTGCTGACGGAAATAGTCGTACGGCGTGCGCACACGCTGGGACAGCACGGCCATCGGCGTGTCGTCGCCCATCGAGCCCACGGCTTCGTAACCTTGCTCGCCGAGCGGACGCAGCACCTGATCACGCTCTTCGAACGTGACCTGATACATCTTCATGTATTGCTTGAGCTGATCGACGTCGTAGAAAGCCGAACCGTGGTCGTTGTCTTCCATGGTCGCCTGAATGCGCAGGGCATTCTTGCGCAGCCATTGCTTGTACGGATGACGGGATTTCAGACGGTTGTCGATCGCATCGGTGTCGAGGATCTGCCCGGTTTCGGTGTCCACGGCGAAGATCTGACCCGGCCCGACGCGGCCCTTGGCGAGCACGTCTTCAGGCTGGTAGTTCCACACGCCGATTTCCGACGCCAATGTGATGAAACCGTTCTTGGTGGTGACCCAGCGCGCCGGACGCAGACCGTTACGGTCGAGCAGGCACACCGCGTAGCGACCATCGGTCATGACCACGCCGGCCGGGCCGTCCCACGGCTCCATGTGCATCGAGTTGTACTCGTAGAACGCACGCAGATCCGGGTCCATGGTTTCGACGTTCTGCCACGCTGGCGGAATGATCATCCGCACGCCACGGAACAGGTCGATGCCACCGGTGACCATCAGTTCGAGCATGTTGTCCATGCTCGACGAGTCGGAACCGACACGGTTGACCAGCGGGCCGAGCTCTTCCAGATCCATCAGATCATTGGTGAACTTGGTCCGACGGGCCTGCGCCCAATTACGGTTACCGGTGATGGTGTTGATTTCGCCGTTGTGGGCGAGGAAGCGGAACGGCTGCGCCAGCGGCCATTTCGGCAGGGTGTTGGTGGAGAAGCGCTGGTGGAACACGCAGATCGCGGTTTGCAGACGCTCGTCACTCAGGTCCGGATAGAACGCCGCCAGGTCGGCCGGCATCATCAGGCCTTTATAGATGATGGTCTTGTGCGAAAAGCTGCAGATGTAGTGGTCGGTGTCAGCGGCGTTGGCCACCGACGAACGGCGACGGGCGCTGAACAGCTTCACGGCCATGTCCTGATCGCTCAGGCCTTCGCCGCCAATGTAGACCTGCTCGATCTGCGGCAGGCGCTCAAGGGCCAGGCGGCCAAGGACGCTGGTGTCGATCGGCACTTTGCGCCAGCCGATCAGTTGCAGGCCTTCTGCGAGGATCTCGCGGTTCATGTTCTCGCGAGCAGCTTCGGCCTTGGCCGGATCCTGATTGAGGAACACCATGCCCACTGCATATTGCTTGGGCATTTCGACGCCGAAGCTCTCCTGGGCAATGGCTCGCAGGAAGGCGTCGGGTTTCTGAATCAGCAGACCGCAACCGTCACCGGTCTTGCCGTCGGCATTAATCCCACCGCGGTGGGTCATGCAGGTCAGGGCCTCGATGGCCGTTTGCAAAAGGGTGTGACTGGGCTCGCCCTGCATATGAGCTATCAGGCCGAAACCGCAGTTATCCTTGAATTCATCTGGTTGGTACAGACCTGCTTTCATAGACACTTTCTCACCAGGCTGCCTCTATTCGAGGCAAATTTCTTTTCAATTCAACCACTTGCGTTCCGCGCCGAACGTACGCCGGCTTAGCGGGGGCAAAAGGGTGGTCATTGTACACAGCGACACAGAGGCTCACAAATTTGACGACGAACTGTCGCAAATTCATGTCGCATTTGTGAAAGGTTTAAAGCGATATGCTGTGCTAGTCAAAACTTTTTTAAATTCTGACCGCAACGACTCAAAAACTACTGTGACGCAGACACCACAAGGCACGCGACCTTTTCAGGAAGCGCGCACTCGTGGAGATTTTGAGGTGCCGGGAGAGGCGGCCTGGGTAAGGCCGCCGAATCTTCAGCGAGTTGTTGCCAGTTCCTGTTGGACGCTGGCGACAGTGCGAGGCCAAGGTTTACCAGCCTGAACCTTCGCTGGCAAGGCCTTGATGGCAGAAACGGCCGCATCACGATTGGCAAAG
Organism: Pseudomonas sp. RIT-PI-o; assembly: GCF_001297215.1. NCBI lineage: Bacteria > Pseudomonadati > Pseudomonadota > Gammaproteobacteria > Pseudomonadales > Pseudomonadaceae > Pseudomonas > Pseudomonas sp. RIT-PI-o. Next base: position 341,031 of record NZ_LHPA01000020.1, read on the forward strand.
TTGCCGTAGGTGATCACGTAAAGCGGCTTGCCATTGAGGACTTTCTTGAAATAACGGTACTCGCCGCCCTGCTCCTTGACGAAGTTCTGCGCGGCGGTTTCCGAGCTGGTGCCGAGGATCTGCACCACGTAATTGCTGGTCGGCTGACCGGCATACCAACTGCCGCCGGCAGCCTTGGCCACGGTGACCGGCTTGTCGGCAGGCTTGGCCGGAGCCGGGGCCGGTTTCGCAGCTGGCGCTGGAGTGGCCGGAGCAGGCTTGGCCGCGGCGATCTGCGTCGGTGCCGGGGTTGGCGCCGGCTTGGCCGCCGGAGTCGGGACCGGCGTCGGCGCAGGACCGGCCGGAACGCCCGCAGGCGGTGCAGAGGTGGTTACGGTCGGCGGAGTATCGCTGGAGCCTTCCAGTGGCACGCCGTCATCGCCTTCGGTGATGCCACCGGCGGCTTCAGCGAGCGGGCCACGCATGACCGGCTGCGAGTTGCCGACCAGCGGCAGCGGCATCGGCTGGGTGTTGCCAGCGAACTCGACGGACGGGTTGGCGCCATTCGCGGCGCCCTGACCCAATGGCAGTTGCGCCTGTTCATTGGCCGGAGCACCGGTGGTCGGTGCCTTGCTGCGACCCGGCATCAGCCAGGCGGCGGCAACCGCGACCACAACGACGGCGGAAATCGCCAATACGTGTTTCTTCGGCATGTTGAACCCCATACTTGGACGCTTGACCGCAGAGCGGCTGGCAATCATGACTTCGATCAGTGCATCGCGAGCGACCTGGTTGATGTTGCCCGGCCAGCCCTCGGAGCTTTCGTGAATATCAGAGATCTGATCTGCGGTGAAAAGTTCGACACCCCGGCCCGCGCCTTCCAGCCGCTGGTCGAGATATTCGCGAGTCTCTTCTTCGGTGTACGGCTGCAATTCGATGACGTGGAAACGCTCTTCTTCGAGCTGCAAAGCTTCGAGCTGAGCGATCAGCGACGACTCGCCAAACAGGAATACATGCGGGCGACCTTCCGGTGTGCCGGCACCCAGCGCCATCAACGCTTCCAGCGCCGACTCGTCGAGCTGCTCAGCGTCGTCCACCAGCAGATAGACTTCCTGTCCGGTCAGACCCAGTTGCACCACCTGCTCGAGAATCGCGCCGACCTCGGCCTGGGCGACATCCAGCGCCTGCGCCACCTGGCGCAGCACGCCGGCCGCGTCGCCGGCGCCACGGGCGGAAACCACCACGCTTTGCACCGATTGTTTGTTGGTGCTGGCCACCAGCGCCTGCCGCAACAGGGTCTTGCCGCTGCCCTGCGGCCCGGTGACCACCAGCAGCAACTGGCTGTAACGCGCGAGGTGATGCAGTTGACCCAGCACCGGTTTGCGCTGGGCCGGAAAGAATTTGAAGCCCGGCACCCGTGGCGCGAACGGGTCGTGACTTAACTGGAAATGGCCGAGAAACGCCTCGTCGGCATGCAAACTAGTCATCGGAATCGTTTTAACCTTTAAGCTGAGCCAGGGCGCGGTAATCCGCTCCCAGCGTGGCCTGTAGAACCTCTTTCGGATAATCGTCGGTCACTACCGCTTCGCCCATCCGGCGCAGCAGCACCAGGCGCAGACGACCGTCGATCACTTTTTTATCAATTGCCATGTGTTGGAGAAAATCGGCTTCGGTCATTTCTGTCGGTGGAATGACCGGCAGACCTGCGCGCTGGAACAGACGAATGCCGCGGTCACGCTCCTGCTCGCTGATCCAGCCCAGGCGCGCGGACATTTCCAGCGCCATCACGGTACCTGCCGCCACCGCCTCGCCATGCAGCCAGACACCATAGCCCATGTGGGTTTCGATGGCGTGGCCGAAGGTGTGGCCGAGATTGAGGGTGGCGCGTACGCCGGTTTCCTTTTCATCGGCGCCGACCACCGCAGCCTTGGCCGCGCAGGAGCGCTCGATCGCATAGGTCAGCGCGGTCTGATCGAGCGCGCGCAGGGCGTCGACGTTGTCTTCCAGCCAGGTCAGGAATGGTTCGTCGCAGATCAGGCCGTACTTGATGACTTCCGCCAGCCCCGCCGACAGCTCGCGCTGCGGCAGGGTTTTCAGCGATGCGGTATCGATCAGCACCACGTTCGGCTGGTAGAACGCGCCGACCATGTTCTTGCCCAGCGGATGGTTGATGCCGGTCTTGCCGCCAACCGACGAATCGACCTGCGACAACAGTGTGGTAGGAATCTGGATGAAATCGACACCGCGCTGATAACAGGCGGCAGCGAAACCGGCCATGTCGCCGATCACCCCGCCGCCCAAGGCGATCACGGTGGTGCGGCGATCATGACGGGCGCTCAGCAGGCCATCGAAAATCAGTTGCAGGGTTTCCCAGTTCTTGAAGGCTTCGCCGTCGGGCAACACCACCGAGATTACCGAAAACTGCGCAAGGCTGCGGGTCAGACGTTCGAGATAGAGCGGCGCGACGGTTTCGTTGGAGATGATTGCCACCTGCCGCCCGTGAATATGCGGCGCCAGCAGTTCCGGCTGATCCAACAGACCTTCGCCAATATGAATCGGGTAGCTGCGCTCGCCTAGATCGACCTTGAGTGTCTGCATGTGTCCCCACAGTGAAGATGGAAGCAGGCATCCTGCCCTGAAATTATTGGTGTTCTGCGGCCTGTAGCGATATGACGCCGCTCGCCCGGCATCCGCCACACCCTCGGCGGGCGCTGACAGGACGCCGAGGATAGCGCATTTCGGGCAACGCTTTAACGGGGTGGCAGCTGCGCGAGGCGGTCAAGAATGTCGAGCACCACCATGCGCGGTGGCCGCTCGTCGGTTTCCACCACCAGATCGGCGATCTCCCGATAAAGCGGGTCACGGATCTCGAGCAAATCACGCAGGGTTTTCGCCGGATCAGCGGTGCGCAGCAGCGGCCGATTGCGATCGCGGGAGGTGCGGCCGACCTGCTGCTCGACGGAGGCGTGCAGATACACCACGCGCCCGCCTGCATGCAGGGCCTTGCGATTGGCATCACGCATCACCGCGCCGCCGCCGGTCGCCAGCACCACGCCATCGAACGCGCAGAGCTCGGCGATCATCGCCTGCTCGCGGTCACGAAAGCCAGGCTCGCCTTCCTTGTCGAAGATCCATGGGATATTGGCACCCGTGCGCAGCTCAATTTCCTTGTCGGAATCCTTGAACGGCAGGCGCAGCTCTTTGGCCAGTAATCGGCCGATGGTGCTTTTGCCAGCACCCATCGGTCCTACAAGTATCAAATTTCGCACAGAATCAACGACTCACAGCAATCGCCTGGTTATTCATGATACGCGGAGTGAGAAATACCAGCAGCTCGGATTTTTTCTCCGAAACCACATCACGCCGGAAAAGGCGGCCAAGATACGGCACATCGCCAAGAAATGGCACCTTATCTACAACCTTGCTCTGAGTATTTGAAAAAACACCGCCGATTACGATGGTCTCGCCGTCATTCACCAGCACTTTGGCGTTGACCTCGTTTTTCTTGATCGGCGGTACATCCTGCACTTTGTTCAGGTAGTCGGGCTCATCCTTGGTGACCTTGACCTCCATGATGATGCGGTTGTCAGGCGTGATCTGCGGAGTGACTTCCAGCGACAGCGAAGCCTCCTTGAACGACACCGAGGTCGCGCCACTGGAGCTGGCCTCCTGATACGGTATCTCGGTGCCTTTGAGGATCTTCGCGGTTTCCTTGTCCGAGGTGACCACCTTCGGCTGCGAGACGATCTCGCCGTTGCCGGTCTTTTCCATCGCCGTAAGTTCCAGGTCCAGCAACACGTTGTCGGTGATGAACGCGATACCGATCCCGGAGGTATTGTTGACCGTGCCCATGTCGACGAAGGGCGAGTTGGTGCTGGTGCTGCCCGGCGTACCGATGGTGCTCGATGAGCCGTTGACCCCGGAGGCGTTCCAGTTGCCCTTGTTCTGCACCGAGCCGCCCCAGCGTACGCCGAGGCTCTTGTCGTAATCGACGTTGGCCTCGACGATGCGCGCCTCGATCATCACCTGACGTACCGGAATATCCAGCTGCGCGACGATCCGCCGTAATTCGTCGAGGCGATCCTGGGTCTGGTAGGCAATGATGTTGTTGGTCCGCTCATCGACAGTGATCGAACCGCGCTCGTCGACCTTGGCCTCGGCACTGGTCACCGACTGGAACAGTTTGGCAATGTCCGCAGCCTTGGCGTAATTGACTTGCAGCAGCTCGCGACGCAATGGCGCCAGCTCGGCGATCTGCTTCTGCGACTCCAGTTCCTGGCGCTCGCGGGCGGCAATTTCATCGGCCGGCGCCACCAGTAGCACGTTGCCGATCTTGCGTTTATCCAGACCTTTGGTTTTCAACACCAGATCCAGTGCCTGATCCCACGGCACGTTCTGCAGGCGCAACGTGATGCCGCCCTGCACCGTGTCGCTTGCCACGAGGTTGAGATTGGTGAAGTCCGCGATCAGTTGCAGCACCGAGCGTACATCGATGTCCTGAAAATTCAGCGACAGCTTGTCGCCGACATAGGCCTGACGGTCGGCGTTGCGCTTTTGCAGATCGTCGACACTCATCGGGCGAACGCTCACCGTGAGCTTGTTATCAGTCTGGAAGGTCGAATAGTCGAAGGTGCCGCTGGGCTCCACACTGATCACGGTGCGATCGCCGGTGAGCGCTGCGTTGACGAACTGCACCGGGGTGGCGAAGTCCTTGACGTCGAGGCGCACGCGCAGCTTTTCCGGCAATTGGGTGCGGGCGAAGCTGAGGATGATCTTGCCGTCGTGTTCCTGGATATCCGGGGCGATGGTCGGATCAGAGAGATCGATGACCACGTTGCCTTCGCCCTCGGTACCGCGCTGGAAATCGACGCCGCGAATTGCCCGGCTGCGCGGCACAGAAGATTTCGCGGGCGCCGCAGCGGCCGGGGCGGCACGTGGTGCAACGGTGGCCGGGCGCGGCGCGGTCGCGGAGGCGCCCTGACCAACCACCACGAACAGATTATTGCCTTCGACCCGCGTGCTGTATGGCGCCAATTGCGTCAGGCTGACAATCAGCCGCGTGCGATCCTTGGCTTCGGCCACCGTGGCCGTGCGCGCATTGCCGCTGCCCAGATCAAGATTTCTGTTGGCCAGCTGGCTGGCCACCCCCGGCAGATCCAGTGCAATACGCGCGGGCGACTCGGTCGTGTAGCCCTTGGGCTGGGGTGGCGGGCCGTCGAACGACAGCTTCAGTTCGACGCGGTCACCCGGCAGCGCGGCAACATCCAGCGCTTTCAGATTGGCCGCCATTACCATCGGTGACACCAGCGCTATCCATAGCGAAAAACCGAGGGTGGAGAAAATCCTGTTCATTGTTCGACTTCCACTATGAGTGCTCTTTCAAAGGAATGGTGCGGGGCCGCTCCAGCCAGGCGCCAGCGCCGTCGGGCACGATCTCGACGACATCGACCTGAGTGGCGCTGATGGCGACGATGCGGCCATCGTTGCGGCCCAGATAGTCGCCGACCTTCAGGCGATGCACCCCGCCCGCGCCGCGCAGCAGCGCAAACGATCCGGAGGCGTTGGCGATCGTGCCGACCATTTCGAACTGCTCGATATTGAACCCTTCAAGGTATTGCTTGACCCGGTTGGGGTCGGGTTTGACGTTGCGCGAGCCGTGCTTTTGCCCGGCCAGATCAACCCGTGCCTGCCGCGAAAACGGGCTGCGCAGATTGGCGGCGCTGTAAGTGAATGTGGGGTAAGACCGGAATGTCGGCGTTGGTTCAATCTTGCCCGCCGGGCGCAGGCGGACTTCGTTGAGGTAAGCGTCGAGGTCGCTGAAGTCATCGCCGCCACCGCAGCCGCCCAACGCCAGCGCCATGAGCAGAACGAGATAACGAATCGGGGTCATTTTTCCAGCCCCTTGTCGTTGTAGCGATACGTCTTGGCGAGGATGCTCATGCGCAGCTTCGGCCCGCCTTCGGGGTTGGCCGGCGCCAGTTCAAAATCGTGCAGGGTAACGATGCGTGGCAGTCCGGCGACGCCGCTGACGAACGTTGCCAGGTCGTGATAGGCGCCGGTCACGGTGATCTGGATCGGCAGCTCGATATAGAACGGCTGGGTCACTTCCGGCAGCAGTTTGATCTCTTCGAATTCCAGACCGCTGCCCAGACCGGTGCGAGTGATGTCTTCAAGCAAGCCCGGCACTTCGGTGTCGCTGGGCAGTTGCCGCAGCAGCACGCCGAAGGTGTTTTCCATTTCCTTCATCTGCTGGGTGTACAGCTCAAGATTTGCCGATAGCCGCGCCTTGCTGGCGAATTGCTCCTTGAGCGTGACTTCCTCCTCGCGCTTGAGGTCGAGCTGATTTTCCATATCGCTGATGAAAAAGTAATAGCCGAGCGCGAGGATCAACGCCATCACCAACGCACCGCACAAGGTTTTCACCGCCGGCGGCCAGGAACCCATGTTGCTGGTGTCGAGGTCGTTGAAATCGATGTTGCGCAGGCTTTCCAGCCATTCGGAGGCTTTCATTGCTCGTCCTCCAGAACCTTGGGCTGGGTCTGTCGAACGGTCAGCTGGAAGACGTTGGCCTGCTCGACCTGATCGGCACTGGTCGCCTTGACCTCATTCAGGCTCGGCGCGTCGAACCAGTCGGACGCGTCGAGATTGCGCATGAGCTCGGAAACCCGGTTGTTCGACTCCGCCGCGCCACTGATGGACAGGGTCTTGCCGGCCATTTTCACATCGGTGAAATACACACCGTCCGGCAACGTACGCGCCAGTTGATCGAATACCCGCCCACTGATCTGCCGGTTGCCCTGCAGGTCCTGGATGATGCGCATGCGCTCGACCAGTTGCTGGCGGCGCGCCTTGAGTTCGCTGATCTGCTTGATGCGTTCGTCGACCACGGCAATCTGTTTGCCGATGTAATCGTTGCGCGCCATCTGCCGCTCGATGGCCGCGCTGATGATCTGATCGGCAATCAGCACCGCACCGATCGAGCCGGCCAGCACGCCGATCAACACCAGCAGGAAGCGTTTGCGCCGTTCTTCGCGACGCTCCTCGCGCCAGGGGAGAAGATTGATCCGCGCCATCAGTCGAAACTCCTGAGCGCGAGCCCGCAGGCGATCATCAATGCGGGCGCATCACTGGCCAGCGCACCGGCGTTGACCTTGCTGCCCAGGGCCATGTCGGCAAACGGGTTGGCAACCTGGGTCGGCGTGTTCAAGCGCTGTTCGATCAGGCGATCCAGCCCGGGCACAGAGGCCGTGCCGCCGGCCAGCAGGATATGGTCGACGGCGTTGTACTGGCCAGAGGCGAAGAAGAACTGCAGCGAACGCGAAACCTGCTGCACCAGTGCCTCGCGAAATGGCTGCAGGACTTCGGTCACGTAATCGTCAGGCAGGCCGCCCTGCTTTTTCGCCAGGCCCGCCTGCTCGACAGTGAGGCCATAGCGGCGCTGGATCTCTTCGGTGAGCTGACGCCCGCCAAAGAGTTGCTCGCGGGTATAGATGATCTTGCCGTTATGCAGGACGCTTAGGGTGGTCATCGTCGCGCCGATGTCGACCACCGCCACGGTCAGGCGCTCCTGGGAAGCAGCCAGATGCGTCGCCAGCAGCCCGAACGAGCGCTCCAGCGCGTAGGCCTCGACATCCACCACCCGTGCAGTCAGGCCGGCGAGCGCCAGCGCCGCCTCGCGCACCTCGACGTTTTCCTTGCGACAGGCGGCGAGCAGCACGTTGACCCGTTCCGGGTTGCGCGGCGAGACGCCCTGGACTTCGAAGTCGATGGCGACCTCGTCCAGCGGATAGGGAATGTATTGATCGGCCTCGATCTTGAGCTGGTTTTCCAGTTCATCGTCGGACAGCCCGGCGTCCATTTCGATGACCTTGGTGACCACCGCCGAACCGGCCACCGCCCCCGCCACGCTCTTGCACCCGGTGCGTGCCTTGACCAGCAACCGGCTGAGCGCCTGGCCGACACCCTCCAGTTCGGCGATGTTCTTTTCGACCACGGCGTTGGCCGGCAACGGCTCTACCGCGTAGGCCTCGACCCGGTAGCGCTCGCCCTGACGACTCAGTTCCAGCAGCTTCACCGACGTGGAGCTGATGTCGATCCCCAGTAACGCATTGGTCTTTTTATTGAAGAGTCCCAGCACTACCAATTCCCTATGACTTTCCGTGAGTTACGGACTCTGTAATACGCATTGCGTTCCTTCACCCCCGTCTTGACAGAAGCGCCAATGACGCCCCCGACGGAAAAGTGCTTATAATGCCCAGCGATTTTTTCCGCTTTTTACTGCCCGCGCGGATGGCTTTGTGTGTAACCGCAGCCCCGTGCCAAATTCATTCTTTGCCCTGGATGTCCAAAAGCCTTGATTCGTCTGCTGAAATTTTTCGGTTGGTCCATCGTCGCCGTTTTCTGCGGACTGCTCTTAGGTCTCAGCGGCGCCTTTCTTTACCTTAGTCCGGGTTTGCCGTCTGTGGAGGCGCTGAGAAGCATTCAGTTGCAGATTCCTCTGCGGGTCTACAGCAGCGACAACAAGTTGATCGCAGAATTTGGCGAAATGCGCCGCACACCGATCCGTTTCGCCGACATTCCGCCCAATTTCATTAATGCGTTACTAAGTGCTGAAGACGATAATTTTGCCAACCACTACGGTGTCGACCCGAGCAGCCTGATGCGCGCGGCGACCCAATTGGTCAAAAGCGGACACATTCAGTCCGGCGGCAGCACCATCACCATGCAGGTGGCGAAGAACTTCTTCCTCACCAGCGAGCGCAGCTTCTCGCGTAAAACCACGGAAATTCTCCTGGCTCTGCAGATCGAGCGGCAGCTGACCAAGGACGAGATCCTTGAGCTGTACGTCAACAAGATCTATCTGGGCAACCGCGCCTACGGCATCGAAGCCGCGGCGCAGGTCTATTACGGAAAATCGATCCGTGACGTCAGCCTGGCGCAGATGGCGATGATCGCCGGCCTGCCGAAGGCACCGTCGCGCTTCAACCCGCTCGCCAACCCGGCGCGCAGTAAAGAACGCCGCGACTGGATCCTCGGGCGCATGTACAAGCTGGGCAAGATCAGCGAGGCCGACTACACCGCGGCGATCAACGAGCCGCTGAACGCCAGCTACCACGTTCCGACCCCGGAAGTGAACGCACCGTACATTGCTGAAATGGCCCGTGCCGAAATGGTCGGCCGTTATGGCAGCGACGCTTACACCGAAGGTTTTCGCGTCACCACCACGGTGCCGAGCAACCTGCAGGAAATGGCTAATACTGCGCTGCACGAAGGCCTGATGACCTACGACCAGCGCCACGGCTACCGTGGCCCCGAGTCGCGCTTGCCGGGCAAGACCCGCGAAGCCTGGGCCAGCGAACTGACCAAACAGCGCACCATCAGCAGCCTCGAACCGGCCATCGTCACTCAGGTCGACAAGAACGGCCTGCAGGTCCTGACCCGCACCGGTGAAGAGCACGTTGCCTGGGACACGATGAAATGGGCGCGGCCGTTCCTCAATACCAACAGCATGGGTGCCAACCCGCGTCAGCCGGCGGATGTCGCCCAGGTCGGTGATCTGATCCGCGTGCAGCGGCAGACAGACAACTCGCTGAAATTCAGTCAGATACCGCAGGCCCAGGGCGCGCTGGTGTCGCTGGATCCGCAGAACGGTGCGATCCGTTCGCTGGTGGGCGGATTTGCCTTCGAGCAGAGCAACTACAACCGTGCCCTGCAGGCCAAGCGTCAGCCGGGTTCGAGCTTCAAGCCGTTCGTTTACAGCGCCGCGCTGGATAACGGCTACACCGCCGCGAGCCTGGTCAACGATGCGCCGATCGTGTTCGTCGACGAATACCTGGACAAGGTCTGGCGCCCGAAGAACGATACCAACACCTTCCTGGGCCCGATCCGCCTGCGTGAAGCGCTGTACAAGTCGCGCAACCTGGTGTCGATCCGCTTGCTGCAGGCCATGGGCGTGGGCAAGACCATCGACTACATCACCCGCTTCGGCTTCAACAAGCAGGACCTGCCGCCGAACCTGTCGCTGGCACTCGGCACCGCGACGCTGACGCCGATGGAAATCGCCACTGGCTGGAGCACCTTTGCCAACGGCGGCTACAAGATCACCCCGTACATCATCGACAAGATCGAAAGCCGTAACGGTGACACGTTATTCGTCGCCAACCCGCCGACTGTGCCACAGGGCGGTTCGGCGACCGATGGCATCGCCGCGCCAGCCACCGAATCGTTCACGGTCAATGCCGCACCGGTTGCCGGTGAAGCCCCGGGCAACCCGGCGGTGCCGCAAGCGCCAGCCGTGGCCGAGCGGATTGTCGATGGGCGTACCACTTACATCCTCAACAGCATGCTTCAGGATGTGATCAAACTCGGTACCGGCCGTCGCGCACTGGCGATGGGCCGCAGCGACATCGCCGGCAAGACCGGTACCACCAACGAATCGAAAGATGCCTGGTTCTCCGGCTATAACGCCGATTACGTGACCACGGTGTGGACTGGCTTCGACCAGCCGGAAAGCCTCGGCCGTCGCGAGTTTGGCGGTACTGTGGCGCTGCCGATCTGGATGAATTACATGTCCGCCGCGCTGAAAGACAAGCCGCCGCATGTACAGCCTGAGCCGGAAGGCCTGCTCAGCCTGCGGGTGGATCCGGTCAGTGGCCGCGCCGCGACGCCAAGCACGCCGGGGGCCTACTTCGAACTGTTCAAGGCTGAAGACACGCCGCCGTCGGTGAACGAGCTGGGCAACGGCGCCGTGCCGGGCAGCCCGCTGCCGGCGGACGAGCAGGCGCCGATCGATCTGTTCTGATCCAGCACCATTGAAAAGCCCCGCATTCGAGAGAAGAGCGGGGCTTTTTATTGCCCGATGTTTGGAGTTCGCGGCGTTACGAACATCCAGCCCCTCACCCCAGCCCTCTCCCGGAGGTAGAGGGAGCCGACCGAGGTGTCTGGCTTAATGCATCGACCTGCGCAACCGAGTCGATTATGGATTCAAAGCAAGACTTTCACGTCGGCGTCATTCATCAATATCCCCCATTCGGTCCCCTCTCCCTTTGGGAGAGGGCTAGGGTGAGGGCTGCTCCAGATATGGAATACAAAGCCCTTAGCCACAAAAAAGCCCCGACTCATAACGAGCCGGGGCTTTTGTTTGAAGCGCTACAACGACTTAGCCGTTGAACACGTCATCCACGCTTTTCAGCGGGTAGTTCTTCGGATACGGCAGGGTAGCAACGCCAGTCTCGATCGCGGCCTTGGCCACGGCGTCGGAGATCAGGGTGATCAGGCGCTTATCCATTGGCTTCGGAATGATGTACTCACGGCCGAATTCCAGTTTGATGCCGCCGTAGGCGTCGCAGACTTCCTGCGGTACTGGCAGTTTGGCCAGTTCGCGCAGGGCATTGGCCGCGGCAACTTTCATTTCTTCGTTGATGCGCTTGGCGCGAACGTCCAGGGCACCACGGAAGATGAACGGGAAGCCCAGTACGTTGTTGACCTGGTTCGGGTAGTCCGAACGGCCGGTGGCCATGATCACGTCGCTACGGGTAGCGTGCGCCAGTTCCGGGGAGATTTCCGGATCCGGGTTCGAGCAGGCGAACACGATCGGGTTGGCCGCCATCGACAGCAAGCCTTCAGCGCTCAGCAGGTTCGGGCCGGACAGACCGACGAACACGTCAGCGCCTGCCAGTGCGTCAGCCAGGGTGCGTTTCTCGGTGGCGTGGGCGAACACGGCTTTGTACTGGTTCAGGTCATCACGGCCGGAGTGGATCACGCCGGTACGGTCAACCATGAAGATGTTTTCGATGCGAGCGCCCATGCTCACCAGCAGTTTCATGCAGGAGATGGCGGCAGCGCCGGCGCCGAGGCAGACGATCTTCGCGTCCTGCAGGGTTTTGCCAGCGATTTCCAGGGCGTTGATCATGCCGGCAGCGGTCACGATCGCGGTGCCGTGCTGGTCATCGTGGAACACCGGAATATCGCACTGCTCGATCAGAGCACGTTCGATCTCAAAGCACTCAGGCGCCTTGATGTCTTCCAGGTTGATGCCACCGAAGGTAATCGAGATACGCTTGACGGTGTCGATGAAGGCTTGCGGGCTTTCAGAATCGACTTCGATGTCGAACACGTCGATGCCGGCGAAGCGCTTGAACAGCACGCCTTTGCCTTCCATGACTGGCTTGGAGGCCAATGGGCCGAGGTTGCCCAGGCCAAGAATCGCGGTGCCATCGGAAATGACTGCCACCAGATTGCCCTTGCCGGTGTATTTGTAAGCCAGTTCAGGATCGCGAGCGATCTCGCGCACTGGTTCAGCTACGCCGGGGCTGTAGGCCAGCGACAGGTCGCGGGCGGTAGCAGTGGCCTTGGTGAGCTCGACACTCAGCTTCCCCGGACGAGGATTGGCGTGATATTCGAGAGCGGCAGTTTTCAGATCAGACATTTTGGCATTCCGCTTTTTTACTGTTGGACAGACTGGTCAGCGAGGATACGCGCCTCGCAAAGTCCCCACAAGACTGGGCAGTCACTGCTGTCAAGCGCCCTGCCCTACGACTTTGGGCCAAGAGCCACGGCGCACAAGGGCTGGACTGTTCACAATCAACACGGAAAATGTCTACAATTTTTTCTTCAGCGCGGCACGTGCAGCATCGAAGGATCGGTCAGTGGCAACAACCAGCGCGGCTGACCTTTTTGCGATCCACCGCGCCGGGATCGGTCTATCACCCACCCGCGCGCCTCGATTTGCTTACCCTTCAGCGCCTGCAAGCGGGCACTGTCGAATTGTTCAAGCAGATTGGGTGCAACCCGCAATACAAGCGCGTCCTGCAACTCGATCCAGATTCCGCCGCGATTGCGCTGCACCTTGCTCACCCGACCGCTGACTATGGCGAAACCGGATCGCTGAATCTGTGGCGCTTTGAGCACCGGCGATTGCCGCCAGACGCCGAGTCCGGCTTGTCGTGCGCTGCGTTCGGCGGTCTGCTGGCAGGCGAGCAGATCGACGTTCGGCGCCACGGCAACCTGAAAGCCCAAGCCATCGGCAAGCATTTGCGCTTCGAGATTGGCACCGCTGACGCTGTAGACATGCGCAAGCGTACGCCCGTAATGGTCTTTGGCCTGCTTGCCGGGCCGCAGACCGACACGGCCGCCGCTGTCATCGACCAGCGCTTGCAGGCGTTTGCGCGCCGCCACGGCGAAGGGTTCGTCGCTGCGGCCCTGCTTGCCCAGCTCCGGCGTGTTGAGGCCGATCATGCGCACGCTGCGGCCGTCGCTCAGGCGCAGGGTGTCGCCATCGACCACTCGCTGCACGCTGACGCTGGTCAGCCCCGCGGGGGTCGGACAAAAGGCCTGGGCGGCGGACAGCCAAATCGCAGACACAAAAAAGGCGCCCGCAAGGGACGCCTTTTTCATCAGTCTGGAGAAGTCGGGACGACCTTCCAAAATGATCAGCCTCAGGCTTTTTTGCCGACGCCGAAAGTAGCGAAACGGTCTGCGAACTTCTGCACACGGCCGCCGGTGTCCAGAGTCTTCTGCTTACCGGTGTAGAACGGGTGGCATTCGTTGCAAACGTCGATCGCCAGGGCTTTGCCGTAGGTCGAACGAGTTTCGAACTTGTTACCGCAGCTGCAGGTAACAGCAATTTCCGGGTAGTTCGGATGGATATCGGCTTTCATGGTGTCTTCCTCAGGCTAGCGTGCCGCCACCCAACACTATTGTTGAATACCGCACGTAATTAGGCCGCGGATTCTACCAGACCTTTTCAAACACGCAAGCTGTCACCGAGACCGACCGTCTGCTAGGCTCCCGGCCCAATATGCGATTCCCTTGTAGGAGTGAGCCTGCTCGCGATAGCGGTGTATCAGACGACTCAATGTTGAATGAAAGGCCTATCGCGAGCAGGCTCACTCCTACAAGGTTATGTGCCAAGTCCTACCGCCTGCTGATCGAGATCCCCCCGCGTGCCCGACGCCATTCTGCGCCTTGCCCTGCCTTCGCCCCTGCGCCGCCTGTTCGATTACCGGGCGCCGGCCGGGGTGCGGCGCGAGCAATTGCAGCCGGGCATGCGCCTGCGGGTACCGTTCGGTCGGCGCGAGATGATCGGGATTCTGGTCGAAGTCACCGACACCAGCGAGGTGCCGGCAGAAAAACTCAAACCGGCACTGGCCCTCCTTGACTCGACATCGCCGCTGCCGCCCGCACTGTTCAAGCTGTGCCTGTGGACAGCGCAGTATTACCAGCACAGCCTTGGCGACACCTTGAACTGGGCCTTGCCAGTGCTGCTGCGTCAGGGCGAGCTGGCCGAGGCCCGGCAGGAACGCTTCTGGTCGGTGGCCCCCGGCGCCAGCGTCGATGACCCACGGGTCGCCCGTGCGCCACGCCAGCGCGAGGCGCTGACCACGCTGGCCCAGCATCCCCACGGCGTGGCTCATCAGTTGCTGAGCAAACTGATGCTGAGCAAGGACAGCCTCGACCTGCTGCTGGCCAAGGGTCTGGTGCAAGTCGAGATCCGCCGCCACGCCCCCGGCGCGCGCCACGAGCACTGGCTGGCGCAACCGGAGCTGCCGCTCAACAGCGAACAACGCGCGGCGTACGAAGCGATTCGCGCCGGCTTCGACAGCTACCACGCCTTTCTCCTGGCCGGGGTTACCGGCAGCGGCAAGACCGAAGTCTATCTGCAACTGATCCGCGAAACCCTCGAAGCCGGCAAGCAGGCTTTGGTGCTGATTCCGGAGATCAACCTCGGCCCGCAGACCCTGGCGCGCTTCGAACAGCGCTTTAACGCGCGCATTGCCCTGTTGCACTCGGCGGTGAATGACCGCGAACGCCTCGACGCGTGGCTCGCCGCCCGCGATGGCGAGGCCGACATTATTATCGGCACCCGCTCGGCGCTGTTCACGCCAATGAAAAATCCCGGGCTGATCATCATCGATGAAGAGCATGACGGCTCGTATAAACAGCAGGAAGGTCTGCGCTACCACGCCCGCGACCTGGCGCTGGTACGCGCGCGGCAGGAAAACATCCCGATCGTGCTCGGTTCCGCCACGCCGTCGCTGGAGAGCCTGCACAACGCCTACACCGGTCGCTATGGTCTGTTACGTCTGAACGAACGCGCCGGCGGCGCCAAGCAACCGCGCTTCCTGCGTCTGGACGTGAAAAGCCGTCCGCTCGACAGTGGTATTTCCGGGCCGATGCAACAAGCCATCGGCCAGACCCTTGCCAACGGCCAGCAGGTGCTGGTGTTCCTCAACCGGCGCGGATTCGCGCCGACGTTGCTCTGTCACGATTGCGGGTGGATGTCGGAGTGCTCGCGCTGCGATGCGCGCATGACCGTCCATCAGCGTTATGGCGAATTGCGGTGCCACCATTGCGGCAACGTCGAGCGCACGCCGCGCCAGTGTCCAAAGTGCAGCAAGGTCGATCTGCGTCCGGTCGGCGCTGGCACCGAACGTGCCGAAGAGCGTCTGGCGATTCTGTTCCCTGATTACCCGGTTTTGCGCGTCGATCGCGACAGCACCTCGCGCAAGGACGCGATGAATCAGCTGTTCGCGACGATCCAGAAAGGCCAGCCGTGCATTCTGGTCGGCACGCAGATGTTGGCCAAAGGGCACCATTTCCCCCGGGTGACGCTGGTGTCGATTCTGGATGCCGACGGCGGCCTGTTCTCCGGCGACTTCCGCGCCAGCGAGCGCATGGCGCAACTGATCGTCCAGGTTGCCGGGCGTGCCGGGCGGGCTGAGGAACCGGGCAGGGTGATCATCCAGACGCACCTCGCCGACCATCCTTTATTGGTGCAACTGACCGAGCAGGGTTACTTCGCCTTCGCCGAGCAGGCCCTGAGCGAACGCCGCGCCGCCGGGTTGCCGCCCTTTGCCCATCTGGCGTTGTTGCGCGCCGAGGCGCACAAGCCGGGGCAGGCGGAAGGCTTTCTCGATGAAGCGTGCAGCGAGGCCGAGCGCTTGCTGGCCGAATTGAACCTGAGCGGCATCGAACTGCTCGGGCCGGTGCCGGCGCCGATGGAGCGCCGCGCCGGGCGTTATCGCGCGCAGCTGTTGTTGCAGGCGACCGCGCGGGCGCCACTGCACCGATTGCTGGCCAGCTGGATGCTGGTGCTGGAGCAGATGCCGAGCGGGCGGGCGGTGCGCTGGTCGCTGGATGTCGATCCGGTGGATCTGTATTGAAGAACCGAAAGAGCAAAAGATCGCAGCCTTCGGCAGCTCCTACAGATAAATGCCGATTCCACTGTAGGAGCCGCCGAAGGCTGCGATCTTTTGACTTTGATGTCACCACATATCCACATCCTGCCTGCTAAGGTTGGCAAGCCCGTCTTCGCAACGGATAATGCCCAGTTTTTCCACCCGCGCATCGATGCGCCCGCCGCGCTTGCGGTCGAAAGAGAAGACCATGAAAGACACCATTCGCCAGCTGATCCAGCAAGCCCTCACCCAACTCGTCAACGAAGGTGTGTTGCCTGAAGGCCTGACGCCGGCGATCCAGGTGGAGAACGCCCGCGACAAGACCCACGGCGACTTCGCCAGCAACATCGCCATGATGCTGGCCAAGCCAGCCGGCATGAAGCCGCGCGACCTGGCGGAGAAAATCATCGCCGCACTGCCCGCCGACGAGAACGTCACCAAGGCCGAAATCGCCGGCCCGGGCTTCATCAATTTTTTCCAGAACACCCAGGCCCTGGCCGCGCGCCTCGACGCCGCGCTGGCCGATGCCCATGTCGGCGTGCGCAAGGCCGGCCCGGCGCAGCGCACCGTGGTCGATCTGTCGGCACCGAACCTGGCCAAAGAGATGCACGTCGGCCATTTGCGCTCGACCATCATCGGTGACGGCGTGGCCCGCGTGCTGGAATTCCTCGGTGACGAAGTGATCCGCCAGAACCACGTCGGCGACTGGGGCACCCAGTTCGGCATGCTGATGGCGTATCTGCAGGAAAACCCGATCACCAGCGACGAGCTGTCGGACCTGGAAAACTTCTACCGCGCCGCCAAGCAGCGTTTCGACGAGTCCGAAGAGTTCGCCGACCGCGCCCGAGGCCTGGTGGTCAAGCTGCAGGCCGGCGATGCCGAATGCCTGGCACTGTGGACCAGGTTCAAGGACATTTCGCTGTCGCACTGCCAGAAGATCTACGAACTGCTCAACGTCAAACTGACCATGGCCGACGTGATGGGCGAAAGCGCCTACAACGACGACCTGATCAATGTGGTCAACGACCTCAAGGCTGCCGGCATGCTGGTCGAGAGCAACGGCGCCCAGTGCGTGTTCCTCGACGAGTTCAAGAACGCCGATGGCGACCCGCTGCCGGTGATCATCGTCAAGGCCGACGGCGGTTACCTGTACGCCACCACTGACCTGGCGGCCGTGCGCTACCGCAGCGGCAAGCTCAAGGCTGATCGCGCTTTGTATTTCGTCGATCAGCGTCAGGCACTGCATTTCCAGCAAGTCTTCGCCGTGGCGCGCAAGGCCGGTTTCGTCACCCATCCGATGGAAATGGAGCACATGGGTTTCGGCACCATGAACGGCGCCGATGGCCGTCCGTTCAAGACCCGTGACGGCGGCACCGTGAAGCTGATCGACCTGCTGACCGAAGCCCAGGAACGCGCTTACAACCTGGTGAAAGAGAAGAACCCGACCCTGGCCGAAAACGAGTTGCGCAACATCGCCAAGGTGGTCGGCATCGGCGCGGTGAAATACGCCGACCTGTCCAAGCATCGCACCAGCGACTACAGCTTCAATTTCGACCTCATGCTGAATTTCGAAGGCAACACCGCACCGTACCTGCTTTACGCCTACACCCGCGTGGCCGGCGTGTTCCGCAAACTGGGCAAGGACTTCAGCGAAGTGGATGGCCAGATCGTCCTCGAGGCGGAACACGAACTTGAGCTGGCGGCGAAACTGGCGCAATTCGGCGAAGTGCTGAACAACGTCGCTGAGAAAGGCACACCGCACATTCTCTGCACCTACCTGTACGACGTCGCCGGCCTGTTCTCCAGCTTCTACGAGAACTGCCCGATCCTCGCCGCCGACACCCCGGCGCAGATGCAGAGCCGTCTGCGTCTTGCCGCACTGACCGGTCGCACCCTCAAGCAAGGCCTGGAGCTGTTGGGTCTGGAAACTCTGGAGCGTATGTAAGTTGGCCGCCAAGAAAAAACCTGCACCCAAACGCGGCGCCAGCCGCTATCAGGCTCCGGCAAAACAACCGATTCCGGGCTGGCTGTGGATGGCCATCGGCCTGACCGTCGGCGCCTTCATCGTATTCCTGATGAAACTGGAACCGGGCAAGGGCAGCGACACGGTCAAGCGCGAGAAAGTCGAACAGCAGCAGAAAGCGTCGAAGATCGCCGAGGCCAACAAGACCCCGCCGAGCCCGACGCAACCGGTGAAGCCGAAGTACGACTTCTACACCTTGCTGCCGGAATCGGAAGTGATCGTGCCGCCGGACGCGGTGCCGGAGAAAACCCTGCCGACGCCGCAAGTGCCGGCGATCCCGACCACGCCGGTGACCCCGGCCGAGGCGGCGAAGATCGACACGGCGCGCGCGCAGGCAGCTCTGGCGGGTATTACTCCGCCGCCTGCGCCGCCAGTGAGCAAGGCCGCGCCGGTCACCAAGTTCTTCCTCCAGGCCGGCTCGTTCCGCAAAGAGACCGATGCCGACAAGGTGCGCGCGCAGATCATTCTGCTCGGCCAGGCCGTGGCGGTGGAGTCCGGCACGGTCAAGGATGAAACCTGGTATCGCGTTTTGGTCGGCCCGTTCAGCAACCGCGAGCAACTGACCACGGCCCAGAAACAACTGGCCGGCGCCGGCTTCAGCAACCTGTTGTTACAACAACGCCAGAGCCGCTGATCCCACGCCGGGCGTACAGGGTCCGGCTCACTTTGTGGCGAGGGAGCTTGCTCCCGCTGGGGTGCGAAGCGCCCCCAAGCCCTGCAAATGCGGTGCATCAGACAGACCGCATCAGCTGGGTTAGCGACTGCTGCGCAGCCGAGCGGGAGCAAGCTCCCTCGCCACAGAGTCTGGCACCCTCGCTCGACACCGCTCGTCCCCTCTCCCGCCCTGCGGTTGAAATCCCCTCCAGCACCCCCATATGAATGGGCATAAGGCATTTTCGCCCCGCTGCGTGGAGACTCTTCCCTTGACCACCATCGTTTCAGTCCGCCGCCACGGCAAAGTCGTCATGGGCGGCGACGGCCAGGTTTCTCTCGGCAACACCGTGATGAAAGGCAACGCCAAAAAGGTACGTCGCCTGTATCACGGCCAGGTCATCGCCGGTTTCGCCGGTGCCACCGCTGACGCCTTCACCCTGTTCGAACGTTTCGAAGGCCAGCTCGAGAAACATCAGGGCCACCTGATCCGCGCCGCCGTCGAGCTTGCCAAAGAGTGGCGCACCGACCGCTCCCTGAGCCGCCTCGAAGCGATGCTCGCGGTCGCCAACAAGGACGCCTCGCTGATCATCACCGGCAACGGTGACGTGGTCGAACCGGAAGATGGCCTGATCGCCATGGGTTCCGGCGGCGCCTATGCGCAGGCCGCAGCCAGCGCTCTGCTGAAAAAGACCGATCTGTCGGCGCGCGAGATCGTCGAAACCGCCCTCGGCATCGCCGGCGACATCTGCGTATTCACCAACCACACCCAGACCATTGAGGAGCAGGATCTCGCTGAATAAGCCTGTTGCGGCCCGTGTGCCACGGCTTGTTTCTGCTTGAGGACCGTCAATTATTATGTCCATGACTCCCCGCGAAATCGTCCACGAACTCAACCGCCATATCATCGGCCAGGACGATGCCAAGCGCGCCGTCGCGATTGCCCTGCGCAACCGCTGGCGCCGCATGCAGCTGCCTGAAGAGCTGCGCGTTGAGGTGACCCCGAAGAACATCCTGATGATCGGCCCGACTGGTGTCGGTAAAACCGAGATCGCCCGTCGCCTGGCAAAACTGGCCAATGCGCCGTTCATCAAGGTCGAAGCGACCAAATTCACCGAAGTCGGTTATGTCGGCCGTGACGTCGAGTCGATCATCCGTGATCTGGCTGACGCTGCGATCAAGATGCTCCGCGAGCAGGAAATGACCCGCGTGCGCCACCGCGCTGAAGACGCTGCCGAGGACCGCATCCTCGACGCGTTGCTGCCGCCGGCACGCATGGGCTTCAGCAACGAAGAAGCGCCGAGCTCCGATTCCAATACGCGTCAGCTGTTCCGCAAGCGCCTGCGCGAAGGCCAGCTGGACGACAAGGAAATCGAGATCGAAGTGGCCGAAGTTTCCGGCATCGAAATCGCCACGCCGCCGGGCATGGAAGAGATGACCAACCAGCTGCAATCGCTGTTTGCCAACATGGGCAAGGGCAAGAAGAAGTCGCGCAAGCTCAAGGTCAAGGAAGCGCTGAAACTGGTGCGCGATGAAGAAGCCGGGCGTCTGGTCAACGAAGAAGAGCTGAAGGCCAAGGCGCTGGAAGCGGTCGAGCAGCACGGCATCGTGTTCATCGACGAAATCGACAAGGTCGCCAAGCGCGGCAATGTCGGCGGCGCCGATGTCTCCCGCGAAGGCGTACAGCGCGACCTGCTGCCGCTGATCGAAGGCTGCACCGTCAACACCAAACTGGGTATGGTCAAGACCGACCACATCCTGTTCATCGCCTCCGGCGCGTTCCACCTGAGCAAGCCGAGCGATCTGGTGCCGGAGCTACAAGGCCGTCTGCCGATTCGCGTCGAACTCAAGGCGCTGAGCCCGGAAGACTTCGAACGCATCCTCAGCGAACCGCATGCTTCGCTCACCGAACAATACTGCGCGCTGCTGAAAACCGAAGGCCTGAACATCCAGTTCCAGCCCGAGGGCATCAAGCGTCTGGCGGAGATCGCCTGGCAGGTCAACGAGAAGACCGAGAACATCGGTGCCCGTCGCCTGCACACGCTGCTTGAGCGCCTGCTTGAAGAGGTGTCGTTCAGCGCCGGCGACCTGGCCAGCGCCCACGATGACAAGGCGATCCTGATCGACGCCGACTACGTCAACAGCCACCTCGGCGAATTGGCGCAGAACGAAGATCTGTCCCGTTATATCCTGTAAGCCATACTTACAGCGATAGCGGACCCTGTGGGAGCGAGCCTGCCCGCGAAGAGGTCGTGTCAGGCGGTATCAATGCCGTCTGACCCACCGCTTTCGCGAGCAGGCTCGCTCCCACATTTGAATCAGGGTCGCCCACACATCGGACGCCAGCCCATGAATCGAATCCCCACCGACATCAAACTGCACAAAGCCTCGAAAACCCTGACGCTCACTTATGCGTCCGGCGAGGAATTCACCCTGCCCGCCGAGTTTCTGCGTGTGCACTCCCCCTCCGCCGAGGTCCAGGGCCACGGCAAACCGATCCTGCAATTCGGCAAGCTCAATGTTGGTTTGAGCAAGCTGGAGCCGGCCGGCAACTATGCACTGAAACTGACCTTCGACGACGGTCACGACAGTGGCCTGTTCACCTGGGAATACCTCTACGAACTCGGCAAACGCCAGACCGAACTCTGGGACGATTATCTCGCCGAGTTGCGCGCTGCCGGAAAATCCCGCGATCCGAACGAGTCGTTCGTCAAGCTGATGCTCTAGCCCGTGGCTCTTGCTCTTTAGAGGGCATTTTCTAACTTCATCTGTTTGAATGCTCCGCTCACGCAGCCCAGGATGGGCCGCTTGCGAAAAAAATTAAACTCGGGTAACCAATGGAGCTGGCAAGTTCCCTGCAGTGCTCTACGACTGTAAAGCAGCCATGCAGAATCAACGGTCACCCGAGCAGTAGTACCCGGCATTGGCTGTGGAAGCGACAGCGCAAGACCGGGTACTCGTCTCAGGACAATGGAGCGTCGTAGATGAGTGACAAGAATAACGATGACCTGAAGTACCAAGCCTCGGAAAACACCCTGGGGCTTAACCCCGTCGTCGGGCTGCGCGGAAAGGATCTGCTGGCCTCTGCTCGAATGGTGCTGAAACAGGCCATCAGACAACCGATTCACAGCGTCAGGCACGTGACCCATTTCGGCCTCGAACTGAAGAACGTGCTGCTGGGCAAATCCGCCCTGCAACCGGCCGGCGATGACCGCCGTTTTGCCGACCCGGCGTGGAGCCAGAACCCGCTGTACAAACGCTATCTGCAAACCTACCTGGCCTGGCGCAAGGAACTGCATGCCTGGATCGACGACAGCAGCCTGTCACCCAAAGACATCGCTCGCGGGCACTTCGTCATCAACCTGATGACCGAAGCCATGGCCCCGACCAATACGGCGGCCAACCCGGCAGCGGTCAAACGCTTCTTCGAAACCGGCGGCAAGAGCCTGCTCGATGGCCTCTCGCATCTGGCCAAGGATCTGGTGCACAACGGCGGCATGCCGAGCCAGGTCAACATGGGTGCGTTCGAGGTCGGCAAGAGCCTCGGCGTCACCGAAGGCGCCGTGGTGTTTCGCAACGACGTGCTGGAGCTGATCCAGTACCGGCCGATCACCGAGCAGATCCACGAGCGTCCGCTGCTGGTGGTGCCACCGCAGATCAACAAGTTCTATGTTTTCGATTTGAGCCCGGACAAGAGCCTGGCGCGTTTCTGCCTGCGCAATAACGTGCCGACCTTCATCATCAGTTGGCGCAATCCGACCAAGGCCCAGCGTGAATGGGGGCTGTCGACCTACATCGAAGCGCTGAAGGAAGCGGTGGACGTGGTCACCGCAATCACCGGCAGCAAAGATGTGAACATGCTCGGCGCCTGCTCCGGCGGCATCACCTGCACCGCCCTGCTCGGCCACTACGCCGCGCTCGGCCAGAACAAGGTCAACGCTCTCACCCTGCTGGTCAGCGTGCTCGACACCACCCTGGACAGCGATGTCGCCCTGTTCGTCGATGAGCAGACCCTGGAGACCGCCAAGCGCCACTCCTACCAGGCCGGTGTGCTCGAAGGCAAAGACATGGCCAAGGTCTTCGCCTGGATGCGTCCCAACGACCTGATCTGGAATTACTGGGTCAACAATTACCTGCTCGGCAATGAGCCGCCAGTGTTCGACATCCTGTTCTGGAACAACGACACCACGCGCTTGCCCGCCGCATTCCACGGCGACCTGATCGAGATGTTCAAAAACAATCCACTGATCCGCCCCAATGCACTGGAAGTGTGCGGCACGCCGATCGACCTCAAGCAGGTGACCGCCGACATTTTCTCGCTGGCCGGGACCAACGACCACATCACCCCGTGGAAGTCCTGCTACAAGTCGGCGCAGCTGTTCGGCGGAAAAGTTGAATTCGTGCTGTCGAGCAGCGGCCATATCCAGAGCATCCTCAACCCGCCGGGCAATCCGAAGTCGCGCTATATGACCGGCGAAGAAATGGCCGCGACTGCCGATGACTGGCAGGAAAACTCGACCAAGCACACCGATTCCTGGTGGCTGTACTGGCAGGCATGGCTGGCCGAGCGCTCAGGCAACCTGAAAAAGGCCCCGACGAAACTGGGCAACAAGGCGTATCCGGCGGGCGAGGCTTCGCCGGGCACTTATGTTCACGAACGGTAACTGACACCCCCCGGACGCTGTAGGAGCTGTCGAGTGAAACAAGGCTGCGATCTCTTGATGTCGTCGTCAAAGATCAAAAGATCGCAGCCTCGTTTCACTCGTCAGCTCCTACTGGATACGGGTGGACTTGAAATCTACAGGGCCTCACGCATGCCGCAACCGTTCATATTCCGCACCGTCGATCTGGATGGCCAGACCCTCCGCACGGCGGTGCGTCCCGGCAAGCCTCATTTGACGCCTCTGCTGATTTTCAACGGCATCGGCGCCAACCTGGAGCTGGTGTTTCCGTTCGTCGCGGCGCTGGACCCGGATCTGGAAGTGATTGCCTTCGACGTGCCCGGGGTCGGCGGTTCGTCGACGCCAACCCGGCCGTATCGCTTTCCCGGTCTGGCCAGACTGACGGCGCGGATGCTCGATTATCTCGACTACGGTCAGGTCAATGTGATCGGCGTGTCGTGGGGCGGCGCCCTGGCGCAGCAGTTTGCCTACGACTACCCCGAGCGCTGCAAGAAACTGGTGCTGGCGGCCACCGCTGCCGGTGCGGTGATGGTGCCGGGCAAACCGAAAGTGCTGTGGATGATGGCCAGCCCGCGCCGCTACATTCAGCCGTCCCATGTGATTCGCATCGCGCCGATGATCTACGGCGGCTCGTTCCGCCGCGACCCGACGCTGGCGGCCAGCCATGCGGCGAAAGTGCGTTCGGCGGGCAAGCTCGGTTACTACTGGCAGCTGTTCGCCGGCCTCGGCTGGACCAGCATTCACTGGCTGCACAAGATCCATCAGCCGACGCTGGTGCTGGCCGGCGATGACGATCCGCTGATCCCGCTGATCAACATGCGCATGCTTGCCTGGCGCATTCCCAACGCGCAGTTGCACATCATCGATGATGGCCATCTGTTCCTGATCACCCGCGCCGAAGCAGTGGCGCCGATCATCATGAAGTTTCTCGAGGAGGAGCGTCTGCGCGCGGTCATGCACCCGCATCCGACACCGCTGGGCGGCTGATGGCGGCGGCAGGCTTTATGCAGCACTTTTCAAATCAAGCGCGCGGCAGGACGCCGCGCAGGCAGCAACCGGCAACAGCGTCTATGGTGTTCTGGTTCGGTGAGTGTGTTTTTGCCCTGAAGACGAAGGAGTGTTGAGTCATGCGCGAAAAACCAGCGACGGGCGTGGTGCCCAGCCCCGCCGTGTTTATCAACGCCCAAAGCGCGATCGCCGGCCTGCGTGGCAGAGATCTGCTGTCGACACTGCGCAGCGTCGCCGCCCACGGCTTGCGCAATCCGTTGCACAGCGCCAGGCACGCGTTGACATTGGGCGGACAACTGGGACGCGTTCTGCTCGGCGAAACCCTGCATCCGACCAATCCGCAAGACAGCCGCTTCGCCGATCCGGCGTGGAGCCTCAACCCGTTCTATCGGCGCAGCCTGCAGGCGTATCTGGCCTGGCAGAAACAGGTCAAGAGCTGGATCGACGAAGGCGACATGAGTCCCGAAGATCGTGCCCGTGCGCACTTCGCTTTCACCCTGCTTAATGACGCCGTGGCGCCCTCCAACACTCTGCTCAACCCGCTGGCGGTCAAGGAGTTGTTCAATTCCGGCGGGCAGAGTCTGGTGCGTGGCCTGAGCCATCTGTTCGATGATCTGTTGCACAACGACGGCCTGCCACGGCAAGTGACCAGGCAGGCGTTCGAGGTCGGCAAAACCGTAGCGACCACCACCGGGTCGGTGGTATTCCGCAACGAAATGTTCGAGTTGATCCAGTACAAATCGATGAGCGAAAAGCAGTACGCCAAGCCGTTGCTGGTGGTGCCGCCGCAAATCAACAAGTACTACATTTTCGATCTGAGCCCGCAGAACAGCTTCGTCCAGTACGCCCTGAAAAACAGCCTGCAGACTTTCATGATCAGCTGGCGCAACCCCGATGTGCGCCATCGCGAGTGGGGCCTGTCGAGTTACGTCGAGGCGGCCGAAGAAGCGATGAACATCTGCCGGGCGATTACCGGCGCGCGCGAAGTGAACCTGATGGGCGCCTGCGCCGGCGGCCTGACCATCGCCGCCCTGCAAGGCCATCTGCAGGCCAAACGGCAACTGCGTAGGGTCGCCAGCGCGACGTATCTGGTCAGCCTGCTCGACAGCCAGATCGACACCCCGGCCACGCTGTTCGCCGATGAACAAACACTGGAAGCAGCCAAGCGTCGCTCCTATCAGAGGGGCGTGCTCGACGGTCGCGACATGGCCAGGGTCTTCGCCTGGATGCGCCCCAACGATTTGATCTGGAGTTACTTCGTCAACAACTACCTGCTGGGCAAAGAGCCGCCAGCCTTCGACATCCTCTACTGGAACAACGACAACACCCGCCTGCCTGCGGCGCTGCACGGTGATCTGCTGGACTTCTTCAAGCACAACCCGCTGAGCCACGCGGGCGGTCTCGAGGTGTGCGGCACGCCGATCGATCTGCAGAAGGTCAACGTCGACAGCTTCAGCGTCGCCGGCATGAACGACCACATCACGCCATGGGACGCGGTGTACCGCTCGACCCTGCTGCTCGGTGGCGAGCGGCGCTTCGTGCTGTCCAACAGCGGCCACGTGCAAAGCATCCTCAACCCGCCGAGCAATCCGAAAGCTGCCTACGTCGAAAACACCAGACTGAGCAGCGACCCGCGCGCCTGGTACTACGACGCCAGACATGTCGAGGGCAGTTGGTGGCCGCAGTGGCTGGAGTGGGTCGCGCAGCGCTCCGGCGCCCTGCATGAGACCCGTACCACCCTCGGCAGCCCGAATTATCCACCGATGGAAGCGGCACCCGGCACCTACGTGCATGTGCGTTGACGCTCAACCGAATTTTTCTAAGAAGACTGGATGAAAACCCGCGACCGGATTCTCGAATGTGCGCTGCAACTGTTCAACGAAAAGGGCGAGCCGAACGTGTCCACCATGGAAGTGGCCAACGAAATGGGGATCAGCCCCGGCAACCTCTACTACCACTTCCACGGCAAGGAACCACTGATTCTCGGTCTGTTCGAGCGCTTCCAGCATGAACTCGCGCCACTGCTCGACCCACCGCCGGAGGTGGAACTGGCACCGGAGGATTACTGGCTGTTTCTGCATTTGATCGTCGAGCGGCTGGCGCAATACCGGTTCCTGTTCCAGGACCTGTCGAACCTCGCCGGACGCCTGCCGAAACTGGCCAAGGGCATTCGCAACCTGCTTAACGCGTTGAAGAGGACGCTGGCGTCGCTGCTGGCGCGGTTGAAGGCTGCCGGGCAACTGGTCAGCGATACCCAGGCGCTGGGGCAACTGGTGGAGCAGGTGACCATGACGTTGCTGTTCTCACTGGATTACCAGCGGATCCTCGATCGTGAGGGTGAGGTTCGGTTGGTGGTTTATCAGATCATGATGCTGGTGGCGCCGCATCTGCTGCCGCCGGTGAAGGTGGCGACAGAGCGGATGGCGCTGCAATACCTTGAGGATCACGACTGACCTGAAAAGCCCCTCACCCTATCCCTCTCCCAGAGGGAGAGGGGACTGATTGGGGGATGTTCGAGAGCTACGCCCACCTGAGCGAGCTTCGTTGAATCCATAATCAACTACCCGAAGATTACGGCTGACTCCAAAAGCCCCTCACCCTAGCCCTCTCGCTGAGGGAGAGGGGATTGATTGGGGGATGTTCGAGAGCTACGCCGACCTGAGCGAGCTTTTTCGAATCCATAATCGACTCGATTTTTTCAGGTCGATGTATGACGCAGGACACCTCGGTCGGCTCCCTCTCCTAGGGGAGAGGGCTGGGGTGAGGGGCCGCTTGGAATGCACAAACAAAAACGCCCGACCTTCACAGGCCGGGCGTTTTTGATTTGCCCTGAAATCAGGACTGACTGGATGGCGTCGACGGAGTCGATGCTGCAGTCGGGGTAGCTGCTGCCGTGGGTGCCGCAGCGGAATTTGCCGCGTTGGCCGGAGCTGTTGGAGCCGTCGATGGCGCGGCGGCCGGTTTCGGTGCAGCGGCTTTCGGCGCGGCCGGTTTTTTCACTGCAGGCTTTTTCGCCGCAGCCGGTTTGGCCGCAGGCTTCGCAGCAGGTTTGGCGGCAGCGGTCTTCGCTGCTGGCTTGGCCGCTGGTTTCGCTGCAGTTTTAGCCGCAGGTTTTGCTGCCGCCTTGGTTGCCGGTTTGGCAGGGGCTTTGGCGGCAACCGGTTTGGCGGCCGCTTTGGCCGCAGGCTTGGCGGCTGCCGTTTTCGCGGCCGGCTTGGCCGCAGCTTTCGCAGCAGGTTTTGCCGCCGGTTTGGTCAGTGGCTTGGCTGCGGTTTTCGTTGCAGGTTGGGCCGCCGCGGTTTTCGTTGCAGGTTTGGCCGCCGCAGTTTTGCTAGCCGGTTTCGCCGCCGCGGTTTTCGCCGCTACGGGCTGAGCCTTCAGACCGGTGAGTTTCTCGATCTGCCTGGTCAGCGTATCGACCTTGGCGTTGAGCGCCTTGACCTCATTGCGGCTCGGCACACCCAGGCGCGAAATCGCGCTGTTCAGGCGCTTGTCGAACGCGCCTTCCAGCTCGTCCCATTTGCCCAGTGCGCGGTCTTTCACGCCGCTGATGCGCGACTTCGCCGAGGAGGTCGAGTCCTCGACTTTCTTGCCGACTGCTGTCTTGGTGAGCTTCTCGGCTTTCTCGCCGTCTTTGACCAATGCATCGAAGAGTTTGCTGCCGTCAGTGTCGATCTTCGAGTACACGCCTAAACCAGCCAGCCAGATCTTGCGGGAGTAGGACTCGACCTTCCCGACCCACGAGCTGCTTTCTTTATCGGTGTTCTTTTTGCCAGCCATCCCGTTCTCCTTAAGATTTTCGCGCGACGCGTTCGAGCAATGCCGTCAGCTCATCGAGCTTAGCAGAGAGTGCCTCAACGTCATGTTTAGACGGAATGCCGATCCGATTCAAGGCGCTGGCCACACGGTTGTCGAAGGCCTTCTCGACCTTGTCCAGCTGAACTTCAACACGACCCTTGAACGAGCTGACCTGAGTGGCCGCATCATCGATCTCGGCGTTGGCCGCGAGGAGTTTTTCGCTAACGGCTTTTTTGCCTTTCTTTTCAACAGTTTGACCAGCGGCGACGAGTTCCTGGAAGTACTCGCTGCCCTCCTGGCCGACCTTGGTATAGGCGCCCAGGCCTGCCAGCCAGATCTTGCGGGCATAGGATTTGACGTCGCTCAGAGTGGAAGTCGGAGCGTCGATTTTTTTCTTCAAAATGACTTTGGCCATGGTGCACCTCACGCGCAGAAGGTTTGAGGAACTGCCGGACGAGTGTCGGGCTCAGGCACAAAGTAGGTAGAAAAATTAGAAAGGGCACCCTAACCAGTGGGAGCACCAGAACAAATGTAGGAGTGAGCCTGCTCGGGATAGCGGTCTGTCAGTCACAGATAATTTGACTGACAGACCGCTATCGCGAGCGGGCTCACTCCTACAGGGGATCGTGTTTCAAGCCAAGGCTTTGTCGAGGGCTTTTTCGATCTCGGCTTTGATCATGCCGCTCATGGCCGACATCATCAGGCCCAGCTCGACGTCGACCCTGATCGAA
Organism: Pseudomonas sp. RIT-PI-o; assembly: GCF_001297215.1. Lineage (NCBI taxonomy): Bacteria > Pseudomonadati > Pseudomonadota > Gammaproteobacteria > Pseudomonadales > Pseudomonadaceae > Pseudomonas > Pseudomonas sp. RIT-PI-o. Next base: position 370,081 of record NZ_LHPA01000020.1, read on the forward strand.
TCGTCCGCCACATGCACTGCGCCTTTCACGCCCGAGCGTTTGAGGTTCAGGGTGTCGCCTGACCACTGCGGCTCCAGGCCGTATTGTTCATTGAGTTTCCTGGCCAGTTTGTCGGCCTTCTCGCGGGCGGCTTCCTTGCCCAGGGTGTGGGCGCGCTCAACACTGATTTTGGCCATGGAATGACTCCTGATGATTGAATGGCTGACGTGGAATCTTGACCGCATCTGCGGCAAATCGTCCCGAAGGTTGCCCATCTTACCTTTAGCCATTCCAAGACAAAGCATGGCTTGGGGATTAGAATGTCGCGCATTCTCTTTTGGTGACAGCGATATGACTGATCAGCGCAAAGGCAGCGATGCCGAACCCACCACTCACTTCGGCTTCAAAAACGTTCCGGAAAGCCAGAAAGCGGAAAAAGTCGCTGAGGTTTTCCATTCCGTAGCCGCGAAATACGACCTGATGAACGACCTTCTGTCGGGCGGCATGCACCGCCTGTGGAAGCGTTTCGCGATCGAGCTTTCCGGCGTGCGCAGCGGCAACCGCGTGCTCGACATCGCCGGCGGCACCGGCGACCTGACCCGCAAGTTCTCGCACCTCGTCGGCCCGACTGGCCAAGTGGTGCTGGCCGACATCAACGAATCGATGCTCAAGGTCGGCCGTGATCGCCTGCTCGATCTCGGCGTTGCCGGCAATGTCGAATTCGTTCAGGCCGACGCAGAAAAGCTGCCGTTTCCGGACAACCATTTCGACTGCGTGACCATCGCCTTCGGCCTGCGCAACGTGACGCACAAAGAGGACGCGCTGCGTTCGATGCTGCGCGTGCTCAAGCCCGGCGGACGCCTGCTGGTGCTGGAGTTCTCCAAGCCGACCAATGCGCTGATGTCCAAAGCCTACGACGCCTACTCGTTCGCCTTCATGCCGCTGATGGGCAAGCTGATCACCAATGACTCGGAAAGCTACCGCTACCTGGCCGAATCGATCCGCATGCACCCGAATCAGGAAACCCTGAAGTCGATGATGGTCGAGGCCGGTTTCGACCGCGTGACCTATCACAACATGACCGCAGGTATCGTCGCCCTGCACCGCGGCATCAAACCCTGATGTTGCTGACCGGGCTGCTCGCCAGCGTCGAACTCGGCCTCAACCGGGTGCTGCGTCTCGACAGCACGGCGCTGCCGCGCCTGGCGCATCTGACCGGCAAGGTGATTGCCGTCGATTGCCGCAGCCCGGCCCTGCAACTGTTCATTCTGCCCAGCGACGAAGGCCTGATGCTGGCTTCACAGTGGGCGGCGGACGTCGATTGCACATTGCGCGCACCGGCCTCGAGCCTGGTGAAACTGGCTCTGAGCAAAGACAAGACAGCCGTGCTGCACGCTCCGGAGGTCGAGCTCGATGGCGACAGCGGCGCGTTGCTGGCGCTGGCCGGCGTGCTGCAAGACCTCGAGCTGGACTGGGAGTACGAACTCTCGCGCTGGCTCGGTCCGGTCGCCACGCAGTTGCTCGGTGGTCATCTGCGCAGCCGCGCGCGCTGGTATCAACAAGGATTTGCCAGCCTCAACCAGAATCTTGCCGAATACCTCGCCGAAGAATCGCGCACCCTTGTCGGGCAGCGCGAAGCCGAAGCGCGGTTCAGCGAACTGGACCGGATCAAACTTGATCTGGAACGACTCGAGGCGCGTTTCGAGCGCCTTTCCCGATCCCTCGACCCAAGCGATAACGCATGAAGCTGCTTGCCGTCCGCCGTCTGTTGCGCATCCAGCGCGTCGTGATCCGCTACCGCCTCGATGACCTGCTGTTCGATCTGCCGCTGCCGTGGTTTCTCCTGGCCGTGCGCTTTCTGCTGCCGTGGCGCTGGCTGCCGCGCAAGCCGCTGGAGCTCAACCGTGGCGCGCGCTTGCGCCTGGCGTTGCAGGATCTGGGGCCGATCTTCATCAAGTTCGGGCAGATCCTTTCGACCCGTCGCGACCTGTTGCCGGAAGACATCGCCGATGAGCTGATGCTCCTGCAGGACCGCGTGCCGCCGTTCGATTCGCAGGTGTCGATCAAGCTGATCGAAGAACAGCTGGGCAAGAAAATCAGCGAAGTGTTCAGCCGTTTCGACGTTGAACCGCTGGCCTCGGCCTCGGTGGCGCAGGTGCATGCGGCGCAGCTCAAAAGCGGCGAAGAAGTGGTGGTCAAGGTCATTCGCCCTGGCCTGAAACCGGTGATTGCCCAAGATCTGGCGTGGCTGTTCATCCTCGCCCGCGCTGCCGAGAAATTCTCCGCTGACGCGCGCCTGCTGCACCCGGTCGATGTGGTGCAGGATTACGAAAAAACCATTTACGACGAACTCGACCTGTTGCGCGAAGCGGCCAACGCCAGCCAGTTGCGCCGCAACTTCGAGGGCTCGCAGCTGCTGTACGTGCCGCAAGTCTATTGGGACTGGTGCCGGCCGAAAGTGCTGGTGATGGAGCGCATCTACGGGATTCAGGTCACTGACCTGGCGACCCTCGCCGATCAGCGCACCGACATGAAAATGCTTGCCGAGCGCGGTGTGGAGATCTTCTTCACGCAGGTGTTCCGCGACAGTTTCTTCCACGCCGACATGCACCCGGGCAACATCTTCGTCAGCACCGTCAACCCGTGGAGCCCGCAGTACATTGCGATCGACTGCGGTATCGTCGGCAGCCTGACCCCGGAAGACCAGGATTATCTGGCGCGCAATCTGTTCGCCTTCTTCAAGCGTGACTACCGCCGTGTCGCGCAGTTGCACATCGACTCGGGCTGGGTGCCGGCGGAAACCAAACTCAATGAATTCGAAGCGGCGATCCGTACCGTCTGCGAACCGATCTTCGAAAAACCGTTAAAAGATATTTCATTTGGCCAGGTGCTGATGCGCCTGTTCCAGACCGCGCGCCGCTTCAACATGGAGGTGCAGCCCCAACTGGTGCTGTTGCAGAAGACTCTGCTGAACATCGAAGGCCTCGGTCGCCAGCTGTATCCGGATCTGGATCTGTGGAACACCGCGCAGCCGTTTCTCGAGCGCTGGATGCGCGAGCGCGTCAGCCCGAAAGCCTTGCTGGGCAACGTGCAGAGCCAGCTGGAGCAGATTCCGCACCTGTCGAACATGGCCCGCGACCTGCTCGAGCGCATGTCGCAACCCCATGCCAAAGACCCGCCGCCGCCGTGGCACAAACGCAAGGACGACTGGTTCCTGCGCCTGCTCGGCTGCGCGCATCTGGCCGGCGGCGCGACCCTCGCCGCTGGTGGCCCGCTGACCGATTGGGCGCACTGGCCCGCCGGGATCATGGTGGCGGTCGGCTTGTATCTGGTCGTTCGCCGATAGCACGAATCGGCTGCAAGTTATAAGCTGCGAGCTGCAAGCTTGACGACACAGGTACACCGCAACCTGCTTTTACTTGCAGCTTGAAGCTTGAAACTCGAAGCTGCTTTTCAGGAACTGAAGATGAAAAACTGGCTGGACGAGATCAAGTGGGACGCTGACGGCCTGGTGCCGGCGATCGCTCAGGATCACAAGACCGGGCGCGTATTGATGATGGCCTGGATGAACCGCGAAGCGCTGGAACTGACCGCAGCGGAGAATCGTGCAATCTACTGGTCACGTTCCCGTGGCAAGCTGTGGCGAAAGGGCGAAGAGTCCGGCCATGTGCAGACTCTGCATGAAATGCGTCTGGACTGTGACGCCGACGTGATCATCCTGATGGTTGAACAGATCGGCGACATCGCTTGCCACACCGGCCGTCAAAGCTGCTTTTACCGGGTCTTCGAAAACGGCGACTGGAAAACGGTCGACCCGGTTCTGAAAGACCCGCATGCCATCTACTCCGCAGGACACACACATGAGTGACACCCTGACCCGTCTGGCTGAAGTGCTCGAAGAGCGCAAAGGTGCAGCCGCCGACAGTTCGTATGTCGCCAGCCTGTATCACAAGGGGCTGAACAAGATTCTGGAGAAAGTCGGCGAAGAGTCGGTCGAAACCATTATTGCCGCCAAGGATGCCGCGATCAGCGGCGACTGCAGTGATGTGATCTACGAGACCGCCGACCTGTGGTTCCACAGCATGGTCATGCTCGCCCAACTGGGGCAGCATCCGCAGGCCGTGCTGGATGAACTGGACCGTCGCTTCGGCCTGTCCGGACACGTCGAGAAAGCCTCGCGTCCGTCCGCCTGAACAATTTTTAGAGAGGAATCGCCACATGGGCATTTTTGACTGGAAACACTGGGTCGTCATTCTGATTGTCGTGGTGCTGGTGTTCGGTACCAAGAAACTGAAAAACCTCGGCACTGACGTTGGTGAATCAATCAAGGGCTTCCGCAAAGCCATGAATGACGACGAAAAACCGACCGAGCCGAACGTGACCCCGCCGGCGCAGCCCGTGCCACCGGTGCAGCCGCAAACCACCGCTCAGGCCAGCCCGCCGCACACCATCGACGTGCAGGCGCAAAAAGTCGAAGAGCCGATCCGCAAAGACGTGTGAGCACTGACTAATGTTTGGTATCAGCTTCTCTGAACTGCTGCTCGTCGGCCTCGTCGCCCTGCTGGTGCTCGGCCCCGAGCGTCTGCCGGGCGCTGCGCGCACCGCCGGTCTGTGGGTCGGCCGCCTGAAGCGCAGCTTCAACGCGATCAAGCAGGAAGTTGAACGTGAAATCGGCGCCGACGAGATCCGTCGGCAACTGCACAACGAACATATTCTGTCGCTGGAGCAAGAGGCGCGGAAGATTTTCAATCCGAGCCAGCAGGAGCCGACGCCGGTAGAGCATGTGGGCGAGCAGACAATTCACAGCGCTTCCGCTCCGACTGCACCTGCACCTGCACCTGCACCGGTTGTAACACCGCCAGCACCGGCGCCGGTTGCCGCGGACACATCGGTTGAACACGTAGCTCCCACCGCCGCGCCGACTCCACCTGCGCCTCACGACACCACTTTGCCGCCGCGAGCCCCATGAGCGATCTTCCGGAAAACGACCAGCACATGCCGCTGGTTTCGCACCTCACCGAGTTGCGCACCCGCCTGCTGCGTTGCGTGGCGGCGATCTTCATTATCTTTGCCGGGCTGTTCGCCTTTACCCAGCAGATCTACACCTTCGTCTCGACGCCGCTGCGCCAGTACCTGCCGGTCGGCGCGACGATGATCGCCACCGACGTGTCGTCGCCATTCCTGACGCCGCTGAAGCTGACGATGATGGTTTCGCTGTTTCTTGCGATTCCGGTGATCCTGCACCAGATCTGGGGCTTTATTGCGCCAGGCCTGTACAAGCATGAAAAACGAGTTGCGGTACCGCTGCTGATCTCCAGCATCCTGCTGTTCTACATCGGCATGGCGTTCGCCTATTACTTCGTCTTTCCGCTGATCTTCAAGTTCTTCGCCGCCGCCACCCCGGCCGGCGTGGAAATGATGACCGACATCGCCAGCTACCTCGATTTCGTCATGACGCTGTTCTTCGCCTTCGGCGTGGCGTTCGAGATTCCGGTGGCCGTGGTGCTGCTGGTGTGGATCGGCGTGGTCGACGTCAAATACCTGAAGAAGATCCGTCCGTACGTGATCATCGGCTGCTTCGTGGTCGGGATGATCCTGACGCCGCCGGACATCTTCTCGCAGACCCTGCTGGCCGTGCCGATGTGGATGCTGTTCGAGATCGGCATCCTCTTCGGCGCGCTGGTCAGCAAGCGCGAACGCCCGGACGAAACCCCGGCCGACGATCACAACGACCAGCCGCCAGCGACCCAGGCATGAACCTGCTGCTGCTCGAAGAGGCCGATTTCATTGCGGCGGACCGCGTGGTCCTGCGCGATCGCCGCCTGACCCATATGCAGGAAGTCCATCGCTCGGAAGTGGGCGACAGCCTGCGTGTCGGGCGCATCAACGGGCTGATGGGTTCGGCCGAGTTGCTGCGCCTGGAGGCGGGCGAAGCGGAACTGCGTGTCAGCCTCGATCAGCCTCCGCCGGCCAAGCTGCCGCTGACCCCGGTACTGGCCCTGCCCCGGCCGAAAATGCTTCGCCGGGTGTTCCAGACCGTTGCGACCATGGGCGTGGCCAAGGTGATTCTGGTCAACAGTTACCGCGTGGAGAAAAGCTTCTGGCAGACACCGTTTCTGGAGCCGGAAGCGATTCGTGAGCAATTGATTCTTGGCCTCGAACAGGCCCGCGATACGGCGTTGCCCGAGATCGTCATCGAGAAGCGCTTCAAGCCTTTCGTTGAAGATCGACTGCCGGCAATCACCGACGGCACCCTCGGTCTGGTCGGCCATCCCGGCAACTACCCGCCCTGCCCCCGCGCCCTCAGCGAACCGGTGACATTGGCCATCGGCCCCGAGGGTGGCTGGATTCCCTACGAAATCGATCTGCTGGCCAAGTCCGGCCTGCAACCGGTGCAACTGGGCGAGCGCATCCTGCGCGTCGAAACCGCCGTCACCGCACTGCTCGCGCGCCTGTTCTGAGCCAAGCAACTTTTGTGGCGAGGGAGCTTGCTCGCGCTTGGGCGCGAAGCGGCCATCGCTCTTTCTCTCACGAGCAACGCACTTGCCGGTGTTACGACGGCTGCGCCGTCGAGCGGGAGCAAGCTCCCTCGCCACAGAATCGCGACAACCACGGACAAGTGGCGTTACAGATTGCCATCAGCCAGCCGATACAGCCCCTATAAGTCCAATTTTAGTGGTCCGAAGGGAGTGGTCGCATGTACCGTTGGTTAGCCGAGAGTCTTGGAAACGTCAGCGTCAAACGCAAGCTGGGCATCGGTTTCGGCCTGGTGCTGTTACTGACGCTGTTGATCACTTTCACCGGCTGGACCGGCATGAGCGGCATCATCAGCCGCGGCGACAAGCTCGGCTTCATCTCGAGCCTCAATGAGCTGACCAAAGACCTGCGCCTGGCGCGCATGGACTACGACATGCGCCGTGGCGAACAGGGCCCGGGCGCGGTCAACGAATTCCTCAACAAACTCGAAAGCGGTCTGCAATCGGCACGCGGCATGATCGAGCAGCCGTCCGATGTGGCGATGGTCGACCAGCAATTGGCTGCGGTTGCCGAATACAAGCGCGCCTTCGGCGAAATGACCCAGGCCACCGTGCAGCGTGAAGATGCGCGCAGCAAGCTGGGCGCCAACGCCGACAATGCTGTGGCCAGGGTTGGCGAAGTCGAAAGTGCACTGCTGCAGGGCGACAGCGTCGCGCAGTACAACGCGGTGATCGAGCTGAGCAAATTGCTCCAGCAAGCGCGCTATCAAGTGCGCGGCTACACCTACAGCGGCAAGGCCGACGCCGAGCAACCGGCGCTGACCGCCATCGACAACGCCCTGAAAAACCTCGAAAGCCTGCCGACCCGCGTGCCGGAGCAGCACATCGCCAACCTGCAGCAAGCCACCGACTCGCTCAAGGCTTATCGTGCAGCCGTGGCTCAGTTCCGTGACTCGCAGGTGAAAAACACTGCCGCACTGGCGAACATGGCGGCTCAGGGCGACATCCTCATGGCGCTCAGCAAGAAACTCACCGAATCGCAAACCGTGGTGCGCGACACTGACGCTGCCCACGCCAAGAACATGCTGCTGATCGCCACCGTGCTGGCGCTGGTGTTCGGTCTGCTGGCAGCGTGGATCATCACTCGGCAAATCATCATTCCGCTGACCCAGACCCTGAAAGTGGCCGAACGCGTGGCGGCCGGCGACCTGACTCACAATCTGGTCTCCCTGCGTCGCGACGAACTCGGCCAGTTGCAACGCTCGATGCAAAGCATGACCCAGGGCCTGCGCGAATTGATCGGTGGCATCAGCGACGGCGTCACGCAGATCGCCAGCGCCGCCGAAGAACTCTCGGCCGTGACCGAGCAGACCAGCGCCGGCGTCAACAATCAGAAGGTCGAGACCGATCAGGTCGCCACCGCCATGAACGAAATGGCCGCCACCGTGCAGGAAGTCGCGCGCAACGCTGAAGAAGCTTCGGAAGCCGCTGTCGCCGCCGACCAACAGGCCCGTGAGGGCGACAAGGTGGTCGGCGAAGCCATCGCGCAGATCGAGCGCCTGGCGATCGAGGTCGGGCATTCCACCGAAGCCATGGGCGAGCTCAAGCGCGAAAGCGACAAGATCGGCAGCGTGCTCGACGTGATCAAGTCGGTGGCCCAGCAAACCAACCTGCTGGCGCTCAACGCCGCCATCGAGGCCGCCCGCGCCGGTGAAGCGGGTCGTGGTTTCGCGGTGGTTGCCGACGAAGTGCGCAGCCTTGCCCAGCGCACGCAGAAGTCCACGGAAGAGATCGAAGAGCTGATCGTCGGCCTGCAAAACGGCACTCAGCAAGTGGCGACGATCATGGACAACAGCCGCAGCCTCACCGACAGCAGCGTCGAACTGACCCGGCGTGCCGGTGGCTCACTGGAAAGCATCACCCGCACCGTCTCGGCGATTCAGGCGATGAACCAGCAGATCGCCGCAGCCGCCGAGCAGCAGAGCGCCGTGGCCGAAGAGATCAACCGCAGTGTGCTGAACGTGCGCGATGTGTCGGATCAGACCTCGGCGGCGAGTGAAGAGACCGCGGCCTCCAGCGTTGAGCTGGCGCGGCTGGGCACGCATCTGCAGATGCTGGTGGGCCGCTTCAAGGTTTAACAGCCCAAAAACAAAAGATCGCAGCCTTCGGCAGCTCCTACAGGTGTACACAAAACCCTGTAGGAGCTGCCGAAGGCTGCGATCTTTTTTGCCGTTAAAGAACCTGTCTTAGAAAGGCCTGAGCCCGCGGATCCTTCGGTGCATCGAAGAACTCCGCCGGCGCGGCATCTTCGAGCAATTTGCCGTGATCGAAGAACAGCACCCGATCCGCCACTTCCCGGGCGAAGCCCATCTCATGGGTGACGCAGACCATGGTCATGCCCTCTACCGCCAGGTTTTTCATCACGTCGAGCACTTCGCCGACCATTTCCGGGTCGAGGGCCGAGGTCGGTTCGTCGAACAGCATGACTTTCGGCTCCATCGCCAGCGCCCGGGCAATCGCCACCCGTTGCTGCTGACCGCCGGACAGGCGTGACGGAAACTCGTGGGCCTTCTGCGCAATGCCGACCTTTTCCAGCAACGCCATGGCCTTGGCTTCGCGTTCTTTCTTGCCGCGCTTGCGCACGACTTTCTGCGCCAGACAGAGGTTTTCCAGCACGGTCATGTGCGGGAACAGGTTGAAATGCTGGAAGACCATGCCGACTTCGCGGCGGTAAGCATTGACGTCGGTTTTCGCGTCGGCCAGTTGCAGGCCGTCGATGCTCACCGAGCCGGAATCGAACTCTTCCAGACCATTGAGGCAACGCAGGAAGGTCGACTTGCCGGAACCGGACGGGCCGATCACCACCAGCACTTCGCCCTTGGCCACCGTGGTGCTGACGTTGTCCACCGCGCGCACCACTTGCCCACGGGTGTCGAAGACTTTTACCAGATCGCGGACTTCAATCACTTTGCGCGAGCCTCCGCTCAAGCCGACTGGCGATTTTCGACAGCGGCAGGTTGATCAACAGGTACAGACCGGCGACGCAGAACAGGATTTCGAACGGCGAAAATGAGGTGGTGATGACTTCCCGACCGCTTTTCAGCAGCTCGGTGATGGCGATCACCGAGACCAGCGACGTGTCCTTGACCAGACTGATGAACTGCCCGGCCAGCGGCGGCAGCACCCGCTTGAACGCCTGCGGCAGGACCACGTGGCGCATCGACTGGCCGGCGCTCAGACCGAGCGAGCGCGCCGCCTCGTTCTGACCACGGGCAATCGATTGCACGCCGGAACGGATGATCTCCGCCACGTAAGCGCCGGTGAACAGCGACAACGCAGCGATCCCGGCGAACTCGCGGGACAGGTTCATCACCGTGCCGATGAAGAAGTAGAAAATGAAAATCTGCACCAACAGCGGCGTGCCACGAACCAGTTCGACGTAAATCGTCGACAGGTCGCGCAGGGTCGGGTTGCTCGACAGCCGACACAGGCCAGTGACCAGACCGATCAGCAAGCCGAGCACGCCGGATACCAGCGACAGCCACAACGTCGTCCACAGACCCCACAACAGCGGCCCTGCCGCCCAGTGCCGGGTCACGCCGACGACATCGCCTTCAGCGACATCGTCGCCCTGAGCGAATTGCAGGCTGTTCTCGTCGACTGTCAGCTTCTGCTCGTCACCGGCATCGTTGCGCAGGGTGACCTCGGCACTGCCGCCCTTGCGCACCAGTTCGGTGACGGTGGAAATATCCGCCGCGCGCTGGGTTTCTTCAGCTTGATAAGCGAAGTACTGCGGCACGCGATTCCAGCGCCATTCGTAGGACATCAGCGACGTCGCGTAATACAACGCGCCCGCCAGGCCGACCAGCACCAGCACGGTGAGGACGTGCCAGGGCCATTGGGCTTTTTTCTGTTTCATCAAGAGCTAAATCCATAACGATCAGGGTGCCCGCTGCCTCTGTGGCGAGGGAGCTTGCTCCCGCTGGGTTGCGAAGCGGCCCTGAAATCAGCCACCGCGCAACGTCGGGCAAAACCAGTCAACGGGTTTACGACTGCCTCGCAGCCGAGCGGGAGCAAGCTCCCTCGCCACAGGTGACCGGGCTTATTCCATGTCCTTGAGCCACTCGGTGCTCTTGAACCACTTGTCATGGATGCGATCGTAGGTGCCGTCTTCGTGGATCTGGTGCAGGAAGTTGTTGATGAAGTTGAGGCTGTCGAAGTCGCCCTTCTTCAGACCGAAGGCCAGCGGCTCGTAGGTGAACGGCTTGTCGAGGAACACCAGCTTGCCGGCACCCACTTTGTTCAGGGCAACGACGTTGTACGGCGCGTCGTAGATGAAGGCGTCAGCCTTGCCATTGACCACGTCGAGCACAGCCTCCTGCTCGTTGTCGTAGCCGTGGTACTTGGCTTTGGAGATCAGTTTCCTGGCGACCATTTCGCCGGTGGTGCCGAGCTTGGAGGTGATGCGGTAGTCGGCGGTGTTCAGGTCCTTGTAGGACTTGATGGTGCCTTCCAGCTCCTTGCGGATCAGCAGGGTCTGGCCGACGACGATGAACGGATCGCTGAAGTTCAGGCGCAGATTGCGCTCCTGGGTCAGGGTCATGCCGCTGCCGATCATGTCGAACTTGTCGGTCATCAGCGCCGGGATGATGCCGTCGTAACCGGTCGAGACCAGCTCGAGCTTGACGCCCATGGCCTTGGTCATGGCTTTGAGGATATCGACTTCGAAACCGATGATTTCGCCGCGTTTGTTGGTCATCTCGAACGGCATGTAGGTCGGGTCCATGCCGACTTTCAGCGAGCCGCGCTTGACCGCGTCATCGATAGCGCCGGCCTGCGCCGCATTGACTGCAACCAGTGCCGTGACGCCGACCAGCAGCATCGACAGATACTTCTTCATCTTCAAGTCCCCAAAACCATTGCGTGTGCGGCGCGAAAACCAACAGTCACAGGCAAAAAAGCCCGGGTGCGCCAATTCGGGAACGGATGCTAACGCACTCGTTTTTTTGCACAAGGTTTAATGGACGATTTGTTTAACAATCAAGAGCTACCCCCTCACCCCAACCCTCTCCCCCAAGGGGGCGAGGGGGAAAGGGAGCCGATCTTCATGCTGTTCAAATCCGAGGTCGACTCGATATCTCAGGTCGGCGTATATCGAACATCCAACCCGGTCAGTCCCCTCTCCCTCCGGGAGAGGGTTAGGGTGAGGGGCTTTTCAGCAGGCCAAAAAAAACCCCGCAACATCGCGGGGTTCCTTTATCAAGCCGGCTGAGCCTGCAGGCTCACCGGTCGCAGCGGCAGCAACGGCGCATGCGGATCGGCTTTCACCGAGGCGCGCCAGGCGTCCAGCCACTCGGCGAGACCTTCGGCCCAGACCTGCTCATGCAGGCGTGCCAGTGCAACAGGGTCGCTGAGCAGTTGCAGGCGATCATGGTTGCTCAGCCCGGACGGGCCGACCTTGATCGCGTGACGCACCCGTTCCTGACGCAGCCACTCGATCGGCTCGGCCTGGCCGTGACGCGAGGTCGCCAGCGAGCACGCCAGGGCGTTCTGCTGCGGGTCGACCACGGCGCGGACGAAGCCGTCGTTGAGGGCGTGATAACGGTTTTCGTGGGTGTACTGATCAGTTGCCAGCAAGGCCTGTGGCGGATTGTATTCCTCAGGGATGAGGAACAGGCTCTCGTCACGGGATTTCAGGCCCAGACCGACGCGGCTGGAGATCACCGACACCGGGATCGACAGCATCAGCGAACCGACGATCGGCACCAGCCACCAGAGGAAGCTCGGGTTCAGCCAGATCACCAGCAGTGCCCAGCAGAAGCCCAGCAAGGTCTGCGGGCCGTGGCGCTTGACCGCTTCGCTCCACGGGGTCGAGTCGTCGTCACGCTGCGGCGAGTTCCAGGTCGCGGCCCAGCCGAGGAAAGCGGCAAGGACGAAACGCGTGTGGAAAATCATCCGCACCGGTGCCAGCAGCATGGAGAACAGCATCTCCAGCAGCATCGACAGGGTCACCTTGAACTTGCCGCCGAACTCTTTCGCGCCCTTGGCCCAGATCAGGATGATGCTCAACAGCTTCGGCAGGAACAGCAGCACGATGGTCGTCGAGAACAGCGCAATCGCCTTGTCCGGGTGCCATTGTGGCCACAGTGGATAGAGCTGACGCGGTTCGAGGAAGTACTGCGGTTCCATAAGCGTGTTCACCGCCAACAGCGCGGTCGACAACACGAGGAAGAAGAACCACAACGGCGCCGACAGGTAGGACATCACGCCAGTGAGGAACACCGCGCGGTGCACCGGGTGCATGCCTTTTACCAGGAACAGGCGGAAGTTCATCAGGTTGCCGTGGCACCAGCGCCGGTCACGCTTGAGTTCGTCGAGCAGGTTCGGCGGCAATTCTTCGTAGCTGCCCGGCAGGTCGTAGGCAATCCACACGCCCCAGCCGGCACGGCGCATCAGCGCAGCTTCAACGAAGTCGTGGGAAAGGATCGCACCGGAAAACGCGCCCTTGCCCGGCAACGGCGCGAGGGCGCAGTGGTCGATGAACGGCTTCATGCGGATGATCGCGTTGTGACCCCAGTAGTGGGATTCACCCAACTGCCAGAAGTGCAGGCCGGCAGTGAACAGTGGACCGTACACGCGGGTAGCGAACTGCTGCATGCGCGCATACAGGGTGTCCATGCCCGACGCACGCGGCGCGGTCTGTATGATCCCGGCGTCCGGCGTGGCTTCCATCAGGCGCACCAGACTGGTCAGGCATTCGCCGCTCATCACCGAGTCGGCGTCGAGCACGACCATGTACTTGTAGTCACCGCCCCAACGACGGCAGAAGTCGTCGAGGTTGCCGCTCTTGCGCTTCACACGGCGGCGGCGGCGGCGATAGAAGATCTTGCCGAAGCCCTTGGCTTCGCGGCAGACGTCCAGCCAGGCCTGCTGCTCGGCGACGCAGATATCGGTGTCGTTACTGTCGCTGAGAACGAAGAAGTCGAAACGATCCAGGTCACCGGTGGCGGCGACCGATTCGAACGTTGCACGCAGACCGGCGAATACACGCGGCACGTCTTCGTTGCAGATCGGCATCACCAGCGCAGTACGCGCATCTTTCGGGATCGGCTCGTTACCGGCGCTTTTCCCGGAGATTCGGTATTTATCATGACCGGTGAGCAGCTCAAGGAAGCCCATCAACGCGGTCCAGAAACCGGCGGACACCCAGCAGAACAGAATCCCGAACAGAATCAGGATGCTGGTTTGCAGCGCATACGGCAGTACTTGCGTGGCGGTTTGCAGCAGCGGTTGATGCAGCACTTCATCGAGATCGACGAACGACCAGCCCTGATACGGCATGATGCCTTTCATGTACCAGCCGGCAACGATGGTCTGGCCGAGCATCAGCAGCAACAGGATGTAGCGACGGATCGAACCGACAGTGCGCCAGCGCGCGGCCGGCAGGACATTGGCGTCCTTCGGCGGCTGCGGCGGGTTGGTGCGCCCGGTCAGACGACGCCAGCCACGCACCAGAATATTGGTGCGCCATGGCTCCGGCACAACCTTGGTACGGCGGATCGGCGGGGTCGCCTTGAGGCTGACCCGGCCGCTGGCGTCCAGCACCAGCATTTCCGCTTCGGCCAGTTCTTCGGCAGTGCTCAGGGTCAGGCGCTTGCCCACCGAGGCCTGGGCGGCTTCGGCAGGGGCGTCGAATGTCGAGGGCGACAGGCGTTCATGCAGCTCGCTGAACGACTGGCAACCCGCGAGTTCCGCGCGTTGCTCGTCGGTCATCGGCAGATGCGCCAGATACTCGGACAGAGTCTCTGGCTGTACTTGTGAGTTACTCATCGGCAGGCAACTGATAGCTCCAGGTCTCGGTCAGGACTTCTTCAGTCGGCGCCGATTCCGGTGTGGCTGGGGCCGCGTCGGCAGCGACTGGCTGCTTGGCGTCTTTGTTGGCCTTGTCCTTGGCATCGGCTGCAGGCTTGGCTTCAGCCTGTTTGGCTTCGGCGGCCTTGGCTTCCTTGTCGAGCTTCTCCTGCTGCTTGGCGGCAACCTTGTCAGCCTTGGCGACCGACGAATTGGAGGCCGGTACCGATTTGGCCAGATCCGCGGTGACCACTGGCTGAACCAGTGCAGCGCGCATCTCGGTCGCCTTGCTGGCGTCCTTGATCTTCATCCGCAGGGTCAAGCGCCAGCCCTTGGTTTCCGGGTTGTAGCGCACACTGTTCTCGACCAGCTCGGCGTTGTCGCCGACGCTGACCTGACTGCGCACGTCGGCGTCCGGCGTCAGGGCCGCCAGAGACGGGCCTTCGAAGTCGACCAGATAGGCAACGCTGCCATCCGGCTGACGGATCAGGTTCGATTGCTTGACGTCACCGGTCGAACGCAGGGTCTGCGCCACCCAGGCGCTGTCCGGCGCGTGGATCGCTGCCTCGTCCATGGTCCAGTGCATGCGGTAGGCGAAGTCCAGCGGCTGGCCTGGCTCCGGCATTTTTTCCGGGCTCCAGAACGCAACGATGTTGTCGTTGGTTTCGTCGGCGGTCGGAATCTCTACCAGATCAACGGTGCCTTTGCCCCACTCGCCCTTCGGCTCGATCCAGGCGCTTGGGCGCTTGTCATAGCGATCGTCGAGGTCTTCGTAATGGCTGAAGTCGCGGCCACGCTGCAGCAGACCGAAACCACGCGGGTTCTCGACGCTGAAGTTGCTCACGGCCAGATGTTTCGGGTTGTTCAGCGGACGCCAGATCCACTCGCCGTTGCCGGCATGGATCGACAGACCGCTGGAGTCGTGCAGTTCACGACGGTAGTTGAGGACTTTCGACGGCTGGTTGGCGCCGAACAGGAACATGCTGGTCAGCGGCGCGATGCCGAGTTTGCCGACCTTGTCACGCAGGAACATCTGCGCCTTGACGTCGACGATGGTGTCGCTGCCCGGACGCAGGATCAGACGATAGGCACCGGTGGCACGCGGCGAATCGAGCAGGGCGAAGATCACCAGGTGCTTGTCGCCGGGCTTGGGCTGCTGGATCCAGAACTCGCGGAAACGCGGGAATTCCTCACCGGACGGCAGCGCGGTATCGATCGCCAGACCACGGGCCGACAGACCATAGGTGTGGCCCTTGCCGACGACGCGGAAGTAGCTCGCGCCGAGCATGGTCATGATCTCGTCTTGCTTGTCGGCCTTGTTGATCGGGTACAGCACACGGAAACCGGCATAGCCCAGTTGTTCGGTGGCTTTCGGATCGAATTTCAGGTCGCCGAAATCGAAGCGGCTCGGATCGTATTTGATTTCCGAGACGGTGTTCGCGGTGATTTCATTGATTTTCACCGGCGTATCGAAGTGCATACCCTGGTGATAGAAGGAGAGTTTGAACGGCGTCTTCTGATCGGCCCACTCAGCCTTTTCGGTGAGGAAGCGGATCTTCTGGTAGTCCGCGAACTTCATTTCGCGGAATTCGTTCGGCAGGTTGCTGCGCGGGGCTTCGAACTTCTGCCCGGCCAGCTCTTTGGCCTTGGCCGATACGTCGTCAAGATTGAACGCCCAAAGCTGACCGGCGCTGAGCAGGCACAGGAGCGCCGAACCCGCTACCAGAGCACTTCGCATGCGTTTGGCAGACATTTTTGCTGCATTACAGGGACTAACAATCACGAGCAACCCTCGCCGAAAACAGATCAATAAACCAACGGCCAGATGAAGTGCCTTTAGGGTTTGCGGCAGTAAAAAACCGACCTTTCAGGGCACCCTTGCCAAGTTGGCGAGCATTGTTCCGACTCCGCCGGGGCAAAATGATTCCCCAATCGGATCCAGACAAGTCTCTACCTAAGTCAAAACGGATCAACGAATGTCGATCCCCGCAGCGCGCGATTATCTAGTAGCCCGGATGACAACGCATCAGGGGTAACAAAGTATTTATCGCGAAAACAGCCTAAAAACAGTCGAAATTTCCGAAAAAGGCGTTTCAGGCACTGTCAGGTCTGTAACAAAAAGGTAACCGGGCCATCGTTGACCAGGTGCACCTGCATATCGGCGCCGAATCTACCTGATGCCACAGTGCCATGCACCTGTTTCGCCTGGCTCAACAAATAGTCGAACAATTCCTCCGCCAGCGCCGGCGGTGCGGCCGTGGAAAAGCTCGGACGCAGGCCGCTTTTGGTGTCGGCGGCAAGGGTGAACTGCGAGACCAGCAGCAACCCGCCATCCACATCCGCCAGGGACAGATTCATCTTGCCCTCGGCGTCACTGAATACCCGATAGTTAAGCAGCTTATGCAGAAGTTTGTCGGCGTTGGTACGCGTGTCGTCGGGTTCTACCGCCACCAGCACGAGCAGACCCTGATCGACCGCGCCGACCACCTGGCCAGCGACCTCGACCCGCGCACCGCGTACGCGCTGCAACAGCGCCTTCATGCTTCTTCGAGTGGCAGGTCGAGCAGGCGCTGGGCCATTTTGCTCGCAGCGCGCACCAGCGCATCGGTGATCCCCGGCTCGGACGCGGCGTGGCCGGCATCGCGGATCACCTGCAATTCGCTGTTCGGCCAGGCCTGGTGCAATTCCCAGGCGTTGTCGAGCGGGCAGATCACGTCGTAGCGACCGTGAATGATCACGCCGGGGAGATGGGCGATCTTGCCCATGTCGCGGATCAGCTGGTTGGGCTCAAGGAAGGCATTGTTGGTGAAGTAGTGGCATTCGATCCGCGCGATCGACAGTGCGCGCTGCGGCTCGGAGAAACGATCGACGACTAGCGGGTTCGGCCGCAGGGTCGCGGTGCGCCCTTCCCAGGTCGACCACGCCTTGGCCGCATGCATCTGGGCGATCTGGTCGTTGCCGGTCAGGCGTTTGTGGAAAGCGGTGAGCAGGTCGTCGCGCTCGTCCAGCGGGATCGGTGCGATGTAGTCCTGCCAGTAATCGGGGAACAGACGGCTGGCGCCGGCCTGGTAGAACCATTCGATTTCCTGCGGACGGCAGAGAAAGATCCCGCGCAGGATCAGACCGTGTACTCGCTCCGGGTGGGTTTGTGCGTAGGCCAGCGCCAGGGTCGAGCCCCACGAGCCGCCGAACAGCACCCATTTTTCGATGCCGAGATGTTTGCGGATGCGCTCGAGATCCTCGACCAGATCCCAGGTGGTGTTGTTTTCCAGGCTGGCATGCGGGGTGGAGCGACCGCAGCCGCGCTGGTCGAAGGTGACGATGCGATACAGATTCGGATCGAAATAGCGTCGGCTCTGGGCGTCGCAACCTGCTCCGGGGCCACCGTGGATGAATACGACCGGCAATCCTTCCGGCGAGCCGCTTTCATCGACGTACAGCGTATGGGTGTCATCGACAGCCAGATCGTGCCGGGCGTGGGGTTTGATCTGCGGAAACAAAGTCTGCATTGCGCGCTCCGTAAGGGGTCGAGGTCATCCCTGGGGGGACTCGTATTATTCTGCCGTTGGGCATCATAAACCCGATTTGCGTCAATGAGCATGCCTGTGCGCTGTCACCGTTTGTCAGCCATCACCTTCACGGTCTGAACGCGATCCTGTGGGAGCGAGCCTGCTCGCGAACGCGGTGTGTCATTCAACCTGGATTTTGGCTGAAAGGCCGCTTTCGCGAGCAGGCTCGCTCCCACAGGGGTTATGCGCTGTAGTGAGATTTTGCCCAGGCCAGATAGCCCTGCAGCAATTCCCGGAGCACCACCCGCGTCGGTTCGGCCAGGTCGGCGCGGTAGCGGAACGGTTCGAACTCTTCCATGTAGGTGGACTGGCACAGTTCCAGCTGCACGGCGTGGATGTTCTGCGCCGGGTCGCCGTACTGGCGGGTGATGTGCCCGCCCTTGAAGCGACCGTTAAGCACATGAGTGAACTGCTCGTGCCGTGCGCAGATCGCTTCCAGCTCAGCGGCCAGTTGCGGATCACAACTGGCGCCATTGAACGTGCCGAGGTTGAAGTCTGGCAGTTTGCCGTCGAACAGGTGCGGGATGATCGAGCGGATCGAGTGCGCATCGAACAGCAGTGCGTAGCCAAATTCAGCCTTCAGCCGCGCCAGCTCTTCTTGCAAGGTGCGATGGTATGGCGTCCAGATCTGCTGCAAATAAGTCGCGCGTTCTTGCTGCGAAGGCTCCAGCCCCTCCTGAAACAACGCAATGCCGTCGAACAACGTCGCCGGATACAATCCGGTGGTCGCCCCGGCATACAAAGGCTTGTCGTCGGACGGCCGGTTGAGGTCGATGACGAAACGCGAATACTCGGCAGCCAGGGTGCTGGCGCCCAGTTCCTCGGCAAAATCGTAGAGCTGCGGGATATGCCAGTCGGTGTCCGGCAAACTCTTCGCGGCGGGGATCAACCCGGCTTCGACCGCCGGGGTCAGACGCACGCCGGCGTGGGGCATGCTGATCAGCAACGGCACGCGGCCTTGTTTGAATTTCAGAACCTTGTCCACAACCGCCCTCCTAGAAATTCGATTCAACGCCGTGACGCACGACGCGCTTGTCCAGATCGCCCCCGAGCCAATAAGCCAGATCCGCCGGACGTTCGATGTCCCACGCGACAAAGTCGGCGACCTTGCCGACCTCCAGCGAGCCGTGGGTGTCAGCCATGCCCAATGCCTGCGCGGCATGGAGGGTCGCCCCGGCAAGAGCTTCTTCCGGAGTCATGCGGAAACAGGTGCAGGCCATGTTCAGCATCAGGCGCAACGACAGCGCCGGCGAGGTGCCGGGATTGAGGTCGCTGGCGATCGCGATCTTCACCTTGTGCCTGCGCAAGGCGTCCATCGGCGGCAACCGGGTTTCGCGCAGGAAGTAGAAGGCGCCGGGCAACAGCACGGCGACGGTGCCGGCAGCGGCCATGGCGATGGCGTCGTCCTCGTCCATGAATTCAAGGTGATCGGCGGACAAGGCTTTATAGCGCGCGGCAAGGCTCGAGCCGTGCAGCGAGGACAATTGTTCGGCGTGCAGTTTTACCGGCAGACCGAGCTGCTGCGCCGCGACGAACACCCGTTCGACCTGCTCCGGCGAGAACGCCAGGTATTCGCAGAACGCATCCACGGCATCCACCAGACCTTCGGCGGCGAGGGCCGGGAGCATCTCGCTGCAGACCAGATCGATGTAGTCGTCGGCGCGATCCTTGTACTCCGGCGGCAAGGCGTGCGCCGCCAGGCAAGTGCTGCGTACGCTGATCGGCAGTTCTTCGGCCAGGCGCCGGATGACTCGCAGAAGCTTGCGCTCGTTGGCCAGATCGAGGCCGTAGCCGGATTTCATTTCCACCGTGGTCACGCCATCGCGCATCAGGCTTTTCAGGCGTTTGGCGGCGCTGGCGAACAGCTCGTCTTCAGTGGCTTCGCGCGTGGCGCGCACGGTGCTGGCGATACCACCGCCCTGCGCGGCGATCTCGGCGTAGCTGACGCCTTGCAGACGCTGCTCGAACTCGCCACTGCGATTGCCGCCGAACACGGTGTGGGTGTGGCAGTCGATCAGCCCGGGCGTGACCCACGCGCCTTGCAGGTCATTGACCGCCGGGTATTCGCCGGGCGGCAGTTGAGTGCGCGGGCCGATCCACTCGATCAGCGTGCCGGTGGTCACGATCGCGGCATCCTCGATGATCGAATAGACGCCGTTGGCCATGGTTGCGACGTGGCAGTGCTGCCAGAGGGTTTTCACTGTTGGCCTCCGTTTGGGTTGGTATGGTGAGCAGCCTCAAAAGCCCCTCACCCTAGCCCTCTCCCGCAGGGAGAGGGGACTGACTGGGTTGTTCTGTCGAGCTACATCGACCAGAGAGTCTTGAGCCGAACTCAGGTCTTGAAGCTCGCAGAGATCGGCTCCCTCTCCCTCCGGGAGAGGGCTGGGGTGAGGGCTGGTTTTTACAGGCTCGGCAAAAGCTTCACCGAAACCAGCTCGGTCAAACACCGCGACGCCAGCAATTCAGTCGCCGCATTGATATCCGGCGCAAAAAACCGGTCCTTCTCATAAAACGGCACTTCCCTGCGCAGGATCGCCCGCGCCTGTTCCAGCTTCGGCGAGGTCTTCAGGCCGTTGCGCAGATCCAGGCCCTGGACCGCCGCCAGCCACTCCACGGCGAGAATCCCGCGGGTGTTCTCGGCCATTTCCCACAGGCGTTTGCCGGCAGCCGGGGCCATCGACACATGGTCTTCCTGGTTGGCCGAGGTTGGCAGGCTGTCCACCGAATGCGGATGGGCCAGCGCCTTGTTCTCGCTGGCCAGTGCCGCTGCGGTCACCTGGGCAATCATGAAACCGGAGTTCACCCCGCCGTTGGCGACGAGGAACGGCGGCAGTTGCGACATGTGCTTGTCCATCATCAGCGAGATGCGCCGTTCGCTCAGCGAGCCGATTTCGGCGATCGCCAGAGCCAGATTGTCAGCGGCCATGGCCACCGGTTCGGCGTGGAAGTTGCCGCCGGAAATCACATCGCCTTCAGCGGCGAATACCAGCGGATTATCCGACACCGCGTTGGCTTCCACCGCTAGCACTTCAGCGGCCTGCCGGAACTGGGTCAGGCAGGCGCCCATGACTTGTGGCTGGCAGCGCAGCGAATACGGGTCCTGGACCTTGTCGCAGTTCTGGTGCGAGGCGCAGACTTCGCTGCGCTCACCGAGCAGGTCACGATAAGCAGCGGCGGCATCGATCTGACCTTTCTGCCCACGTGCGGCGTGAATGCGCGCGTCGAACGGTGAGCGCGAACCGAGCACAGCTTCAACGGTGAGACTGCCGAGCGCCAATGCACCGGCAAACAGATCTTCGCCTTCGAACAAACCGCGCAGCGCAAACGCGGTGGAAACCTGAGTACCGTTGAGCAGCGCCAGACCTTCTTTCGCCGCCAGGGTCAGCGGTGTCAGGCCGGCGACTTTCAGCGCTTCGGTCGCCTCCAGCCATTCGCCCTTGTAGCGCGCCTTGCCCTCGCCGAGCAGCACCAGCGACATGTGCGCCAACGGCGCCAGATCCCCCGACGCGCCGACCGAACCTTTCAGCGGAATGTGCGGATAGACCTCGGCATTGATCAGCGCAATCAGCGCATCGATCACCTGCCGACGGATACCGGAGAAACCGCGGCTGAGGCTGTTGACCTTGAGCACCATGATCAGTCGCACAAGGTCGTCGCTGATCGGCTGGCCGACGCCGGCAGCATGCGAGAGCACCAGCGAACGCTGCAGGTTCTCCAGGTCTTCGCTGGCGATGCGCGTCGAGGCCAGCAGGCCGAAACCGGTGTTGATGCCATAGGCGGTGCGGTTCTCGGCGAGGATCTGCTCGACGCAGGCGACGCTGGCCTCGATCTGCGCGCTGGCGCGGTTGTCGAGGGTCAAGGTGACCGGATTCTGGTAGACGTCACGCAGTTGGGCCAGGCTCAGTTGGCCGGGGATCAGGTTCAGCGCAGTCATTAAAATGCTCCTGTTAGGCATTGTTATTAACTACCAGTCGCTCCGGAGCATTCCGTTATCCGTCGTTTCTCGTCTTGTGAACGATCCACGCCTTGGCACGCTGGTATGGGCAGTTGTCAGTGCAAATTCGGTAAAACGTTGTGCGGCAGATTCGGGACTTTCAAGACGCTCGCAGCGGCAGCAATATCCGGCGCCAGCCAGCGATCCTGATCGTAGGCAGGGACGGTTTCGCGCAGCAGGCGCCAGGCGACATCGGTGCCAGCCCCAAAGCGCTGTTCCTTGAGGAACTCAAACGCCTGCGCCGCCAGCAGATATTCAATCGCAAGGATCTGCGTGCAGTTTTCCAGGGCGCGGTGCAGCTTCAGCGCGGCGTTGGTGCCCATGCTCAGGTGGTCTTCCTGCAGGCCCGAGGTGATGTAGTTGTCGAGTACCGCCGGTTGCGCCAACTGGCGGTTTTCCGCACACAGCGAAGCGGCGACGTATTGCACGATCATCATCCCCGAGTTGACCCCGGGGTTGGCCACCAGAAACGCTGGCAGACCGCTGACGTGCGGGTTGACCAGACGGTCGAGACGACGCTCGGCAATCGAGCCGATCTCGGCCATGGCAATCGCCAGCAGATCGGCGGCCATCGCCACCGACTGGCCGTGCGGGTTGGCCTGCGACATCACCCGAAAATCGTCCGGGGTGCCGAGCAGCAGCGGATTGTCGGTGCAGCCGTTGAGCTCGGCTTCAACCTGTTTGATTGCGTGCTCCAGTTGATCACGCGCGGCGCCGTGCACCTGCGGGATCGAGCGGATGCTCAGCGCGTCCTGAGTGCGAATGCCTTTGCTCGCGGCGATCACTTCGCTGCCATCGAGCAAGGCGCGCAGGTTGTTGCCGACCTGCTGCATGCCCGGATGCGGCTTGAGCGCGATGATCTCGGCATCGAAGGCATCGATCTGGCCGCGCTGGGCTTCGAAGCTCATCGCACCGATGACATCGGCCCATTGCAACAGGCGCGTGGCATCGGCAATCGCCAGACAGCTGAGGCCGGTCATGCACGGCGTGCCGTTGACCAGACACAAACCGTCCTTCGCGCCCAATTGCACAGGTTTCAAGCCTTCTTCGGCCAGTGCCTGCTGCGCCGGCATGATCTGACCGCGATAGCTGACATGACCAACGCCGAGCAGCGCGATACCGACGTGCGCCATGTGCGTGAGGTACCCCACCGAACCCTGCGCCGGCACTTGCGGGGTGATGCCGCGATTGAGCAGCGCCAGCAGACCTTCGACCACGCGCCGATGCAGGCCGGATTTACCGTGGCTGTAGTTGTGGATCGCGGCGCAGATGATTGCGCGGGTCTGCTCATCACTGAGGACCGGGCCGACCCCGCAAGCGTGGCTGAGCAAGGTGTTGCGCGAGAGCTGGTTGAGCTGTTCGTCCTGCAACGAAACGTTGGACAGGCCGCCCAGACCGGTATTGACGCCATAGGCGCGCTCGCCGCTGGCGACGATGCGCTGGACGATCGCCTGAGCGTTGTCGATGCGCGCCCAAGTGTCGCTGGACAGTTCCAGCAGCGCACCGTGACGGGCGACCGCGACCACGTCCTGCCAACGCAGATGAGCACCGGTGATGACGATTTTTTCAGCCTGGGACATCTGAAGCCTCATACAAATTCTGTTGCTGCATGAATTCCTGTGGCGAGGGAGCTTGCTCCCGCTGGACTGCGAAGCAGGCCCGAAATTCTGCGACCGCTGCGCGCTCGAGCGCGAGCAAGCTCCCTCGCCAAAAAAGCTGTCTCACCGCGAATCTTTCTAAACCACCGCCGCCCGCCGCTGCACAAACCGGTCGACATACTCATCCGCCGGCGAATGCAGGATCTCTCTTGGCGTACCGACCTGAATCAACCGGCCATCCTTGAGAATCGCGATGCGATTGCCGATGCGCACGGCCTCGTCGAGGTCGTGGGTGATGAAGACGATGGTCTTGTGCAGGGTCTTTTGCAGTTCCAGCAACTGGTCCTGCATCTCCGCGCGGATCAGCGGATCCAGCGCGCTGAAGGCTTCGTCCATCAGAATGATGTCGGTGTCCGCCGCCAACGCCCGGGCGAGGCCGACGCGCTGACGCATGCCGCCGGAGAGCTGGTGCGGGTATTTGTTTTCGTAGCCTTTGAGGCCGACGGTATTGATCCAGTGCAGCGCGCGTTCGGCGCAGACCTGCTTGCTCTCGCCGCGTACTTTCAGGCCGTAGGCGACGTTATCGAGCACGGTTTTGTGCGGCAGCAGACCGAAGCTCTGGAACACCATGCTGATCTTGTGTCGACGAAATTCGCGCAGCGCTTCCATGTCGTACTGCAGGATGTCCTCGCCATCCACCAGGATCGCGCCGCTGGTGGGGTCGATCAGACGATTGAAGTGCCGTACCAGGGTGGATTTGCCCGAGCCGGACAGGCCCATGATCACAAAGATTTCGCCGGTGCCGATGCTCATTGACAGGTCGTTCACGCCAACCACGCAACCGGTTTCGCTCAGCACCTGATCCTTGCTCTTGCCCTGGCCGACCATGGCCAGCGCATCTTTGGCGCGGTTGCCGAAAATCTTGAAGACGTTGCGCACTTCGATCTTGCTCACGCTTGCGTTGCTCATTTGCTCACCTCGTGGCGTGGCCGACCGTACGCTTGAGTGATGCGGTCGATGACCACAGCGAGAATCACGATCGCCAGTCCGGCTTCGAGGCCACGACCGACGTTGAGTGTCTGAATGCCCACCAGCACGTCTTCACCGAGGCCACGGGCGCCGATCATCGAAGCGATGACAACCATCGACAGGGCCATCATCGTGGTCTGGTTGATGCCAGCCATGATGCTCGGCAACGCCAGAGGCAATTGCACGCCGAACAGTTGCTGCCAGCGGTTGGCGCCGAAGGCATTGATCGCCTCCATGACTTCGCCGTCGACCTGGCGAATGCCCAGGTCAGTCAGGCGAATCAGCGGTGGCGCGGCGTAGATCACCGTGGCAAAAATTGCCGGCACCTTGCCCAGGCCGAACAGCATCAGCACCGGAATCAGGTACACGAAACTCGGCATGGTCTGCATGATGTCGAGCAACGGCATCAGTACCGAACGCAGGCGATTGCTGCGCGCCGAGAGGATCCCCAGCGGGATGCCGATCAGCACCGAAATGATCGTCGCGACCATCATCAGCGCCAGGGTCTGCATGAGTTTGTCCCAGAGGCCGACCGCGCCCACCAGAAACAGCAGACCGACAATCACCGCGGTGGTGACGACTTTGCGCGTAGCGTGCCAGGCGATGACGCCGACGATCGCCAGCATCAGCCACCACGGCGCCGCACGCAGCAGACCTTCGAGACTGACGATGGCCCACAACAGCGTGTCGGAGATGTGGCGGAACACGTCGCCGTAGTTGGTGACCAGCGAATCGACCCAACCGTTGACCCAGTCGGCGATGGAAAAAGTAAAGCTTTCGGGAAACATAAGGGACTCTCAATCAAGGGGTTGCGATCAAGCGTCCGGCTGCCGTGGCTGGCAGCCGGGTAAACCTGACCTACAAGGCCGCGTCGATTTTCCTGGCTGCGTCGTCGCTCACCCATGCGTGCCAGACTTCAGGATGTTCCTTGAGGAAGATTTTCGCCAGTTTTGCCGACTCGATGCGTTCCTTGGCCATGCGCCCAAGGTTCTGGTTGAGCAGGTCGATCGGCAGGTTGACCTTCTCCAGCACGGCGACCAGTTCCGGGGCTTCGTCGTGGAAGGTTTTCGACAGGCCGACCTTGATGGTCACGGTCTTGTCGACGCCCGGTTTCTCTTCGAGTTTGACCGCGTCGATCTGGCCCATCAGCGGGGTCGGCGACCAGTAGTAGAAGAGAATCGGCTCGCCACGCTTGTAGCTCGACAGCACCGCTGCATCCAGCGCAGGTCCGGTGCCCGGACGGAAGTTGGTGTAGCTGTTTTCCAGGCCGTAGCTCTTGAGCATCTCGCTGTTGTCGAGCTCGCAGGTCCAGCCGGCCGGGCAGTTGTAGAAGCGGCCCTTGGACGGCTCTTCGGCATCCTTGAACACGGCGGAATACTTGCCCAGATCAGCGATATTTTTCAGGTCCGGGGCTTTCGCCTCGAGCTTGCGCTTGGCGTCGCCTTCGATCACGTAACGCGGCACGTACCAGCCTTCGACAGCGCCCACTACCGGCGCGCCGACACCGACGACCTTGCCGGCCTTCTCGGCCTTGTTCCAGACCTCGCTGCGGCCGACCCACTCTTCGGCGAACACTTGAATATCGTTGCTGCTCAGGGCGTTTTCCATGGTGATGGAATTGCCCGGCAGGCTGTCGGTCTTGCAGCCGTAACCTTTCTCCAGCACCACTTGCAGCACGTCGGTCAGGAGCATGCCGCTTTCCCAGTTCAGCCCGGCGAATTTCACCGGTTTGCCCGATTCGCACCAGCCGGCGGCTTGGGTCGCACCGGCACTGGCCAACAGGCCCATGGACAGCAATGTGGTCAGCAGGGTCTTGTTCGATTTCATTGTCGTGACGCTCCTAATCATGAATGGGCTTACGGCAGTTCAAGAGGCATCCAGCCTGGTCCACGTCCAGATCAGGCCTGCGCCGCAGCGCGACCGGTCCCGCTGGTTTTTGCTTGTACGACGCTGTTCTGCTCGACCGGCAGAATCAACTGATCGGGCACTGCGCTGTGCCATTTTTTCGCGCAGAAGTAATAGACGGCGGCCGGCAGCACCAGGCCGATGATCCAGGAAATATCGACATCACCAAGAGCTGCTACCAGCGGGCCGGTGTAGAACTTGGTCGAGATGAATGGCAACTGCACCAGCACGCCGAACACATAAACGCTGATACCGAGCAGGTTCCAGCGGCCGTAGCGGCCGTTCGGATCGGCCAGCGCCGGCACGTCGTAGCGCTCGCGGGTGATGCAGTAGTAGTCGACCAGATTGATCGCGCTCCACGGGGTGAAGAAGGCCAGCAGAAACAGGATGAACGACTTGAACGCACCGAGGAACGAGTGCTGCCCGAGCAGGGCGATCAGCGTCGCCGCGCCGACGATGAACAGCACGAACACCAGCCGCTGCATACGGGTAACCGTCAGGTGTCCTTTGAAGCCACTGATGATGGTCGCAATGCACATGAAGCTGCAGTAGGAGTTCAGCGTCGAAATGGTCACCTTGCCGAACGCGATGCTGAAATACAGCAACGCGGCGGTGGCGCCGGTACCGCCGAGCCCGACGATGTAGGCGACTTCATGGCCTGCGAATTGACCGTTGGCCGATGCGGCAGCAAACACGCCGAGGATCATCGCCACTTGCGCGCCGATCACCGAGCCTGCGCCAGCGGCGAAAAAGGTTTTCACCGACGAAGTGGCGCTCGGCAGGTAGCGAGAATAGTCCGCCACATAAGGACCGAACGCGATCTGCCAGGAAGCCGCCAGGGACACCGCCAACAGGAAACTGCTCCAGCTGAAGTGGCGAATCTGCAGGAGTGCGCCGACGTCGGTCTGGCTCATCAGCCGCCAGAACAGGAACACGAAAGCGATCACGCCAATGACACTGGCGACGCGGCCGATCCAGTGAATCACCCGATAGCCGAGCACCGTGACCAGCACGATGACACTGGCGAATATCAGGATGCCAACGCTATCGCTGACACCGAACAACTGACCCAGCGCCTGCCCGGACAGCACCGTCCCGGTGGCGGTGAAGCCGAGGTACATCAGGCACACCAGCACGATCGGAATCGCCGCGCCATAAACGCCGAACTGCACGCGGCTGGAGATCATTTGCGGCAAGCCCAGTTTCGGCCCTTGCGCGGCATGCAGCGCCATCACGCCACCGCCGAGCAATTGACCGATCAACAAACCGATCAACGACCAGAACACATCACCGCCGAGTACCACGGCCAAGGCCCCGGTGACGATCGCAGTAATCTGCAGGTTGGCGCCCATCCACAGGGTGAACTGACTGAACAGACGACCGTGTCTTTCCGCTTCCGGGATGTAGTCGATCGAACGCCTTTCGATCAACGGAGTACTGCCTGCACGTTCGTTGTTAACCGCCATGATTCAACCTCTGTGGATTGTTCTGGATATCGATTGTTTCGCTTTTGTAGGAGTGAGCCTGCTCGCGATAAGGCCAGCACATTCAGCAAATGTGCTGGCTGACACACCGCTATCGCGAGCAGGCTCACTCCTACAGGGGGGAAGCATTATTTGCCGGTGATCATCGGCAGATTCAGCCCCTGCTCTTTCGCGCAGTCGATCGCAATCTGGTAGCCGGCGTCGGCGTGGCGCATGACGCCGGTGGCCGGGTCGTTGTGCAGTACGCGGGCGATGCGCTCGGCGGCCTCATCGGTACCGTCGCAGACAATCACCATCCCCGAATGCTGCGAGAAGCCCATGCCGACACCGCCGCCATGGTGCAGCGATACCCAGGTCGCGCCGCTCGCAGTGTTCAGCAGCGCGTTGAGCAGTGGCCAGTCGGACACGGCGTCGGAACCGTCCTGCATCGATTCGGTTTCGCGGTTGGGACTGGCGACCGATCCGGAATCGAGGTGGTCGCGACCGATCACCACCGGTGCCGACAGCTCACCGCTACGCACCATTTCGTTGAAGGCCAGACCGAGCCTGGCGCGCTGGCCCAGACCGACCCAGCAGATACGTGCCGGCAGACCCTGGAAGCTGATGCGCTCGCGGGCCATGTCCAGCCAGTTGTGCAAGTGTGCGTCGTCCGGGATCAGCTCTTTGACCTTGGCGTCGGTTTTGTAGATGTCCTGCGGATCACCCGACAGCGCCGCCCAACGGAACGGGCCGATGCCACGGCAGAACAGCGGACGGATGTACGCCGGCACGAAGCCCGGGAAATCGAAAGCATTTTCGACGCCCTCTTCCTGCGCCATCTGACGGATGTTGTTGCCGTAGTCGAAGGTCGGAATGCCTTGCTTCTGGAATTCCAGCATGGCCTTGACGTGCACGGCCATCGATTGCTTGGCGGCTTTGATCACAGCGGCCGGTTCGGTCTTGGCGCGGGCGCGGTATTCGTCCCAGCTCCAGCCGGCCGGCAAGTAACCGTTGAGCGGGTCGTGGGCGCTGGTCTGGTCGGTGACCATGTCCGGGCGCACGCCGCGCTTGACCAGTTCCGGGAGAATTTCGGCAGCATTGCCGAGCAGAGCGATGGAGATCGCTTTGCCTTCCTTGGTGTATTTGTCGATGCGTGCCAGGGCGTCGTCGAGGTCTTTGGCTTGCTCGTCGACGTAACGGCTTTTCAGGCGGAAATCGATGCTGACCTGCTGGCATTCGATGTTCAGCGAGCAAGCGCCGGCCAAAGTTGCCGCCAGAGGTTGTGCGCCGCCCATGCCACCCAGACCGGCGGTCAACACCCACTTGCCGGTGAGGTTGTCGTTGTAGTGTTGGCGACCGGCCTCAACGAAGGTTTCGTAGGTGCCTTGGACGATGCCCTGGCTGCCGATGTAGATCCAGCTGCCGGCGGTCATCTGGCCGTACATGGCCAGGCCTTTGGCGTCGAGTTCGTTGAAGTGTTCCCAGCTCGCCCAGTGCGGTACGAGGTTGGAGTTGGCGATCAGTACACGCGGGGCATTGCTGTGAGTCTTGAACACGCCGACCGGCTTGCCGGATTGCACCAGCAGGGTCTCGTCGTCGTTCAGATTGGTCAGGCTTTCGACGATCTTGTCGTAGCACTCCCAGTTACGCGCAGCGCGACCGATACCACCGTAGACCACCAGCTCTTTCGGGTTCTCGGCGACTTCCGGGTCGAGGTTGTTCATCAACATGCGCAGCGGTGCTTCGGTCAGCCAGCTCTTGGCGGTCAGCGTGTTACCGCGAGCGGCGCGAATCTGCACGTCACGAAACTTGTTGCTGTTCTGGGTATTGTCAGTCACGAAAAAGACTCCTCAGCGATCAATTCAAACCAACCCTGGCAGTGGGCAGCAGCCTGCGCGCTTTTCTGCGCGACAAGCGAATCAGTGGACGCTGCGGAGAGTCTCGGACGACTCATACGCATACGTCTTTACTTGTACATACAAGCATATGCAATCAAGCGGCCAACTTGTTGGAGAGGTGTTCAAGAAAAAATACGGACAGGGCTGGAGAGCGCCTGAATCAAGGGGTCAGGCGTGGATGAAATATTTCGAGGGTATTAATGGAAGGGGGTTGGGGATTGTTTCGAAAGCGAGGTTTTGCGCCACGCTGGGGCGTTCGGTAACAAGTTGGTGCGAGGATGGAAACAGGAAGTGTGAATGCAACTGTGGCGAGGGAGCTTGCTCACGCTGGGCTGCGAAGCAGCCCCAAATCGGTGTTCACCGGAATTGGGAGTCCTTCGGCCTCTAGCGGGACCAGGTTCCTTCGCCACAGGGGGATTGTGTTCAGTTTTGGAGGAGTTCGATGACGCAGCAAGCGGCATTGGTGGCGACTTCAACCAGTCCGGCGTTACCGTCCAGTTGCAGACAATCATGGCGACCGAGTTGCGATGCGGTTTCACCGACTTGCACTTGCAGCAAGTCACTGACACTGAACACCAGCAACGTCCCCGCCGAGCTGAAAAACCGCTGCTCACCGTCCAGCCACTGCAACCGCGCGCTGTAACGTTGCGGCGCGTAGATCAGATTGAAGTCGCGAATCGCACCGCCGAGCAACGTGCAGGACACCTGACTTTCGCCGCTGAAAGCATACGGGTCGAGGGGTAACAGTGGGCGGGTATCGTCACCGTCGACGCACAGGGTCATGCCGTCCCCCTGCAACACGGTGATGACTCGCTGGTAACCGGCGAACGTCGAGAACCCACCCGACTCAGCGATGTCGGCAATCGACAGGCGCCAGCCGAAACCGTCCAGGCCAGCACCTGCATCGCGAGTGATTTCCTCGGTGCTGCCGCCGCCGTTTTTCCACGGCATGCGCGGGTAGCCTTCGGCGCGTAAAACCTTAATTGCATTCATTTATGGAACCGCCCTTCGAGACGATGACGGGAACCCGGATGGATCAAGCGCGCCGCCGTCACTGGCTGACGCCCCGACCAGGTACGCCGACGGATCAGCAAGCACGGCTCGCCCTTTTCAATCTGCAGCAATTTGCACTCTGACGGCTCAGCAAGAATCGCTTCGACCACGTGCTCGCCTTCGGTCAGCGGCGCGACCTGGTTGAGGTAGGCGTAAGGTGTCTGCAGGGTGAAGTCCTGCTTGAGGTACTCCGGGGCGACCAGGGCGTTGACGAAGCGGTCTTCGATTTGCACCGGAATGTCGTTCTCGTAATGCACAATCAGCGAGTGGAAGACCTTCTGCCCTTCGCGCATATCCAGTGCCAGCGCACGCTCGGAGCCGGCGGCCTCTTCCTCGAGGGTGATGACCTGGCAGGTGTGGCGATGACCGCGCGAGGCGATTTCGTCGGCGATGTTGTGCACTTCGAACAGCGCGGACTGGCTCTTCGGTTCGGCGACAAAGGTGCCGACGCCTTGCATGCGCACCAGCAGGCCATCGGCGGTCATCTCACGCAGGGCGCGGTTGATGGTCATGCGGCTGAAGCCGAGCTGGCTGACCAGTTCGCTTTCGGACGGCACGCGGTAGTGCGGCGGCCAGTTACCGCTGTCGATCTGCTGGGTGATCATCTGCTTGACGCGGGCGTACAAGGGCGCCGGACTGTCGCCCATGTTCGCGGCCAACGGAGAGACTGGAGGCGGAGTCGGCACGGTTGATCCCTGTTCATTGGATGAAAGTGACTAGCTTGCCGGAGTTTACCGGGCAGGCAAACGTCTGTATATGTATATACAAATAACACACGATGGGGTGCCGAACGATGTCCGCCTTCTTTGCCGAACGCGCACTGCTGCCTAACGGATGGGCCAACAATGTACGTCTCGAGGTCAGCGCCGATGGCCTGCTGACCCGAATCCAGGCCGATTCCACCGCAGACGAGGCCGAGCGGCTGCGCGGGCCGTTGCTGCCGGGTATGCCCAACCTGCACTCCCACGCCTTCCAGCGCGCCATGGCTGGACTGGCCGAAGTTGCCGGCAACCCGAACGACAGCTTCTGGACCTGGCGCGATCTGATGTATCGCCTCGTCGGAAAAATCAGCCCGGATCAGCTCGGCATCATCGCCCGTCAGCTGTACATCGAAATGCTCAAGGCCGGGTACACCTCGGTCGCTGAATTCCACTACGTGCACCACGACAGCAGCGGCCAGCCGTATGCCGATCCGGCCGAACTGGCCTTGCGCATCAGCCAGGCCGCCAGTGAAAGCGGTATCGGTCTGACCCTGCTGCCGGTGCTTTACAGCCATTCCGGTTTCGGTGGGCAGACGCCGAATGACGGCCAGCGCCGGTTTATCAACAGCACCGAAAACTACTTGAATCTGCACGCACGGTTGCAGCCATTACTGGCACAGCAAAAGGCGCAATCGCTGGGCCTGTGTTTCCACTCGCTACGCGCGGTGACGCCGCAGCAGATCAGCGAAGTGCTCGCTGCCAGTGACAAGCAGATCCCGGTGCATATCCACATCGCCGAACAGCAGAAAGAAGTCGACGACTGCCTGAGTTGGAGTGGTCGGCGGCCGCTGCAATGGCTGTACGAAAATACCCACGTCGATCAGCGCTGGTGCCTGGTCCACGCGACCCACGCCAACCCGGAAGAAGTCTCGCTGATGGCCAACAGTCGCGCGATCGCCGGGCTTTGCCTGACCACTGAAGCGAATCTGGGTGACGGAATTTTCCCGGCGGTTGATTTTCTCGCCCAGGGCGGGCGCATGGGCATTGGCTCCGACAGCCATGTGTCGCTGAGCGTGGTGGAAGAATTACGCTGGCTGGAATACGGCCAGCGTTTGCGCGATCAGCGGCGCAATCGCTTGTACGGCGCCGACCAGCCGATGGTCGGCCGCACGTTGTACGACGCGGCGCTGGACGGCGGCGCGCAGGCGTTGGGGCAGCCGATCGGTGCGCTGGAGGTGGGCAAGCGCGCGGACTGGATCGTGCTCGATGGCAACGATCCGTATCTGGCGACAGCGTCGGGGGACGGGATTCTGAATCGCTGGCTGTTCGCCGGCGGCGATCGGCAGGTGCGCGATGTGCTGGTGAATGGTCAGTGGGTGGTACGCGATGGCCGGCATGCCGGCGAAGAGCAAAGCGCCCGAGCCTTCACCCAGGTACTGCGTGATCTTTTAGGCTGACGCAAAACAAACTGTGGGAGCGAGCCTGCTCGCGAAAACGGTGCATCAGTCAATATTCATGTCGACTGACACACCCTCTTCGCGAGCAGGCTCGCTCCCACATTTGATGTGTATCGAGACTTAATTAGAGGTCTTGGCCATCTGCCGATCCGACGCGCGCCAGATCAGTCGCGTAGTGTCGTAACCCTGCTGACGCGCCTTGCTCAGCAGTTCTTCACGCACTACACCGTTAACGGTCGGCGTGCGCGACAGTAGCCACAAGTACTTGCGACTCGGATCGCCGACGATGGCGGTCTTGTAATCGTCGCTGACGTACAACACCCAGTACTCGCCCTTCGCCACACCTGGCACCAGGCGCGAGAACCAGTTATCGAATTCGACCCAGAGCTTGTCGGTCTTGCCCGGCACTTGGGGATAAGCCGTGCCCTTGGCCTCTTCCCATTGCCAGTCCGGGGTCAGGCAGCGGTTGAGCACGCCGACGTTACCGTCCGGCTTGAGGCTGTAGTGGGCTTCGGATTGCGCGCAGTGGCGCTGGAAGTACATCGGCAAGCGTGCCAGTTCATACCAGGTGCCCTGATAACGCTTGAGGTTGACGCTGTTGACGGTTCTCGGCGCCAACGGATCGACGCCGGAAGTGGCGCAGCCAGCCAGTACCAGGCCAGCAAAAAGGATCAGCAATAACCGCTTCATTTTTTTCTCCGTGGGCGCGAAGCCCCGGTTTACTTCAGGCCTTGGCCGGAAAACATCAGCACTTTGTCACCGGCGTATTGCACGCTGATAAAGCTGTTCTTGTCGCCCCAGGTGCAGCTGGACATACCGAGCGCGCCCGAGCAATCGGTGGGCTTGCCGAGAAGGGTTTCCACGTCGGACTTGGCCATGCCGGCCGAGAGCTTCGAGTAGTTTTCCTGATTGACCTTGCTGCATGCGGCCAACAGCACGCAAAACGACAGCAGGGCGATAGATCGCAGCGACATGGTAAAACTCCTGGAACGAGGGGGGATGGCATGGTGCCAACCAGAAGCTTAGAAGAGAAAAGTGTCATCTGGTTCCGTGGCCGAACGCCTATTTATCAGCCCGCCCGTCCGGCTTTTGTCGGTAAATCAAAAACTTTGTGAAGCTGTCGAGCATTTCGTCGACTTTCCCCGCAAGCGCCTAATCTTTGGCGCGCCGCGGTCGAAATAAGAGCAGCGCAACGCTGCCGAATATGGCAAATTGCCGCCCTTTCCTGACCAGCCCCTTCGCGGTAGTTCATTCGATGACCAGAAACATGAAATTCAGCCACAAGATCCTGCTGGCTGCCGCCCTCGTAGTGGCCATTGCGTTCGCCTGTTTCATCTTGTTCAACGACTATCGCCAGCGTCAGGCCTTGAGCAGCAGCACCGAAGCCACCATGCAGGAGCTCGGCAGCCTGACCACCAGCAACATCCAGACCTGGCTGGAAAGCCGCATCCAGCTGCTGCAATCGTTATCGCAGCAGGTCGCGGTCGACGGCAACGCACCCGCCAGCCTCAAGCGCATCATCGACCTGCCCGCCTACACCGGCAATTTCCAGCTCAGCTATTTCGGTGGCGCTGACGGCGTGATGTTTTCCGTGCCCGCCGGCAACCGCGCGCCGGATTACGATCCACGTGCGCGTGGCTGGTACAAAGCGGCGAACAGCGCGCAACAGACTATCGTCACCGAACCGTACATCGCCGCTTCGTCGGGCAAACTGGTCATTACAGTAGCGACGCCGGTGCAGCGCCAGGGCCAGATGCTCGGCGTCGCCGGTGCGGACATCGACCTGACCAGTGTCAGCGCAATCATCAACTCGCTGAACTTCGGCGGCCACGGGCACGCGTTCATCGTCAGCGCCGAAGGCAAGATCCTGATTCACCCGGACAGCAAACTGGTGCTCAAAACCCTCGCCGAGGCCTACCCGAACGGTGCGCCTCAAGTCAGTCCGGGCCTGAAAGAAGTCGAGTTTGATGGCAAGACCCAGTTGATTTCCTTCACTCGCGTCAACGGCGTGCCGTCGGCCGACTGGTACGTGGCGCTGGTGCTCGACAAAGACACCGCGTTCTCTATGCTCAGCGAATTCCGCACCTCGGCGCTGATCGCCATGGTGATCGCCGTGCTGATCATCATCGGCCTGCTCGGCATGCTCATTCGCGTGCTGATGCAGCCGCTGCTGACCATGGGCCGTGCGATGCATGACATCGCTGAAGGCGAAGGCGACCTGACCAAACGTCTGGTGATCCACGGCAACGATGAATTCGGCGCACTGGGCACTTCGTTCAACCGCTTCGTCGAACGCATTCACAGCTCGATCCGCGAAGTGTCCTCGGCCACCGGCCAGGTCAACGAAGTCGCCCTGCGCGTGGTCGCCGCCTCGAACTCCTCGATGTACAACTCCGACCAGCAGGCCAACCGTACCAACAGCGTCGCCGCCGCGATCAATCAGCTCGGCGCTGCCGCCCAGGAAATCGCACAGAACGCCGCCCTCGCCTCGCAGCACTCCAGCGATGCGCGCAGCCTTGCGGTCGACGGCCAGCAGGTTGTGGATAAAACCATTCAAGCCATGCAGCAACTGTCGGCGAAGATCAGCGATTCCTGTGGCAACATCGAAACGCTGAATAGCAACACGGTGAACATCGGCCAGATTCTCGAAGTGATCACCAGCATTTCCCAGCAGACCAATCTGCTCGCACTCAACGCCGCCATCGAAGCTGCGCGTGCCGGTGAGGCTGGGCGCGGTTTCGCCGTGGTGGCCGACGAGGTGCGCAACCTCGCGCATCGCACCCAGGACTCGGCGCAGCAAGTGCAGAAGATGATCGAAGAGCTGCAAGTCGGCGCGCGGCAGGCGGTGACCATCATGACCGAGAGCCAGCGCGAGAGTGAAAGCAGCGTCGGCATCGCCAACCAGGCCGGCGAGCGTCTGGGCAGCGTGACCCAGCGCATCGGCGAAATCGATGGCATGAACCAGTCGGTGGCCACTGCGACCGAGGAACAAACGGCCGTGGTCGAGTCGATCAACGTTGATATCAACGAGATCAATACACTGAATCAGGAAGGGGTGGAGAATTTGCAGGCGACGTTGCGCGCGTGTTCGGATCTGGAACAGCAGGCGGCACGTCTCAAGCAACTGGTTGGTAGCTTCCGTATATAAAGATCAAAAGATCGCAGCCTTCGGCAGCTCCTACAGAATGAACGCTTTACTCATGTAGGAGCTGCCGAAGGCTGCGATCTTTTCTGCGGTCAGAACCGCGACCCGGGTTTGGAAAGAAATACCAACTCTTCAGCCGTAGAATCCCGCCCCAACACCGCATTGCGATGCGGAAACCTTCCAAACTGCGCAATCACCTTCCGATGCCGCTCGGCATAGTCCAGGTTATCGGCAAACACCGCGCGCTCCGATTCCGGCTGTTCAGACACCAATTCGATAAATCTGGAAACGGCTTCGTTCTGCACCGCGAGGTTTTCGCAGTGTTCGAACACCAGATAAATGAACACGCGGTGAATCGCCTTCAATTGCCGATCAAAATCCGCCGCAACGCCTTGCGCGACAAGTTTCTGTGCAAGCAGATCACCGGAAAAGGCTTTGGGGGTGTCGCGATAGATCATGCGCGGCAGTTGATCGAGCAACAGCACAACCGCCAGCCAACCTTCGGGACATTGCGTCCACTCGGTCAATTCACCGGCCAGGGCCTGATCGACAAAGACCCCGAAACGCGTCTGCGCTTCGAGGTCCTGGCTTTTCCGCTTACCGAACCACAACTTGCCCTTTTCGGCCGCTACTGCGTTGGCTGATTCGGCGTGTCCGAACCACCAGTCGAGCAACGGCTGCCAGGGCGCGTGCATGGTTTATTCCTTGTGGTAGGCCGTGGCGCGGGCGACTTCTTCTTTCGAACCAAGGAACACTGCGACGCGCTGGTGCAGGCCTTCCGGCTGGATGTCGAGAATGCGCTGATGACCATCGGTGGACGCGCCGCCGGCTTGCTCAACGAGGAACGACATCGGGTTGGCTTCGTACATCAGGCGCAGCTTGCCCGGCTTGGACGGCTCGCGGCTGTCGCGCGGGTACATGAACAGACCGCCACGGGTCAGGATGCGATGCACGTCGGCGACCATCGCCGCGACCCAGCGCATGTTGTAGTTCTTCTTCAACGGCCCTTCTTCACCGGCCAGCAGCTCGCCGACATAGCGCTGCACCGGGGCTTCCCAGTGACGCTGGTTGGACATGTTGATGGCGAATTCCTGAGTGGTTTCAGGAATGGTGATGTCTTCGTGAGTGAGGACGAAGCTGCCCATTTCACGATCCAGGGTGAAGCCTTTGACGCCGTCGCCCAAGGTCAGCACCAGCATGGTCTGCGGGCCGTAGATCGCGTAGCCGGCGGCCACTTGCTGGGTGCCTGGCTGCAGGAAAGCTTTTTCGTTCAGCGGTTCGTTCTGGCTGAGGTATTCGTTCGGGCAACGCAATACCGAGAAGATCGTGCCGACCGGGGCATTGATGTCGATGTTCGACGAGCCGTCCAGTGGGTCGAATACCAGCAGATAGGCGCCCTTCGGATATTTGCCCGGGATCTGGTAGGCATTGTCCATTTCTTCGGACGCCATGCCGGCCAGGTGACCGCCCCATTCGTTGGCTTCAAGGAGGATTTCGTTCGACAGCACGTCGAGCTTCTTCTGCACTTCGCCTTGTACGTTCTCGGTGCCCATGCTGCCCAGAACACCACCCAGGGCGCCTTTGGACACGGCGTGGCTGATCTCCTTGCAGGCACGCGCCACCACTTCGATCAAAAAGCGCAGATCGGCAGGAGTGTTGTTGCTGCGGGTCTGCTCAATCAAATAGCGACTCAAGGTAACGCGGGACATGGACGGCTCCGGTGGAATGGGGGGCGGAAAACCCGCGCAGTTTACAGGGAGTCTGAAAACCTAGCGAGCAAAGACGCCGGCTAACGTGCGCCTGGGTTTATTTGCCTGTATGAGACGTGATTGTCGGTGGAGAGTTCAGGTGTCGGATTGAGCGTAGTTGGAAATGGGCCGGGTGGTGGTTAGGCGAAGCGACGGTTTCAGGATTTTTGTCGGCAGGCAGACCGCTATCGCGAGCAGGCTCACTCCTACAGGGGAAATGCGGTCCATTGTAGGAGTGAGCCTGCTCGCGATCGGATGCGCAGCATCCGCCTTGTCAGGTGCTGGTCGGGGGTTTGCGCAACAGGCTGAACGCCATCGCCCCGAGAAACACCACGCTGAGCAGCAACACCGCCCACAAGCCGATCTTCTTCCAGTTGGTCCCGGCCACCGCAGCCGTCGTCGCCGTCGACGTCTGCGTAACCAGCGCCTCGTCTTGCACCGTGGCCTTGCCCAGCGCGGCCAGCATCTGCGGTTTGAAATCCGGAATAAGCGTTGCCAGCGGCAGGTTCGCCGCTCTCACATTGGAGTTGCCCAGCGCCAGGCTGTACGGCCCTTCGCCCCGGGCGAGGAAAATCACCTGCGTGGCGCGCACCGCATATTTCAGGTCCGGCGCCTGCTCACCCAGACCGCCGCCGCGCTCATCCACGATCAGCTTGAGTTGCTGCACGGTCTGCCCGGAAAGCGCGATTTCGTTCTGCACCACGTCCTGATTGTTCTGGGTCAGGCGATACAGCAAGCCACTGCTGATTGTCTGCCAGGGCAAGTTGCTTTCGCGCCGGCCAGCCAACGTGACCGGCGCCAGGCTGTTCGGCTGTTTCAGCTCCACCTGCACCCGCTCCACATTCAGCCCCATCGGCAGCTGCCAGCTGTATTCCCCTGATTTGGCGCTGCTGCCGGCCACGTTTGGCGACCAGACCAAGGGCAGCGGCAGGTTGCGCGGGTCGCTGCTTTTCAGTTGCGCCGAGGTGAGGATCGGTGCCGAGCCCGGCGACTCCCACAGCAGGCGCACATAGCGCGCAGTCTGTCGCGGAAGGGTCACTTCGTGCTGTTCGATGCGCTCATCGGAAAAGGTCAGGCGTGCCACCTGGCCCTCGCCCCATGACTGCCAGTGCTGCAGATCGTCGCTGGCCTCGATGCTGAAACGCTGGAAACCGTCGCGTTCGCTGGTCCAGTCGAGGATGAGTTGCTGCAACGGCGCCTTGATCGCGCTGGCATCGAGCAACCAGCCGCGCAGCACTTCTTCGCCCGCTTCCAGTTGCGAGGACGGCTGCACTTCCACCAGCGTGCCATTGGTGGTCGACTGCACGCGCACATTCGGCGCACGCTCGCTGGCGTCGGCGGCGTTGTACAGCGGGAACCACTTGACCTCGTGCAGCTTGCCGTCGTCGCGGGTCTGAGCAGACTCGCGAGCCAAAGCGTAAGCCTGCGCTTCGCCGGCAGCGTTGAATACGCGCAGGTCGCTGAGATCGGTCTGGCGCGCCTGCAATTGCGCGCTCAGCGGCAGGTCGAGGCGATACCACGGGCCGTTGCCACTCACCGACAATGGCAGCTGCGAGGCGAAGTCCGCCGGTTTTTCCTGAGCGCCGGCCACCATCACCACGCCCAGCGCCAGCCACCCCAGATTCAGCATGCGACTCAAGATGCAACTCCTTCGGTTTCCTGCGCGGGTTTGTCCGCCGCCGGTTCAGCCTCGACGCGTTTGGGCGGCAGCGGTGCAAAGTAGCCGACCACCAGCAGCAACACGCCAACACCGATAAACGAGACGATCCGGGCGAGACCGCCACGGTTGCTCAGTTCGACAAAAACCAGTTTGGCCACCACCAGCGCAATCAGGGCCGCGCCGATCAGCCACACTTCGCGGCGATGGCGCAGATGGCCGCCGATCATCAGCCCCAGCGCCATCAACGTCCAGACGATCGACAGACCGGCCTGCACCAGCATCGAAGCGAGCAGTTGATCAAGCTCGAACGGAATGCCGGCCCAGTGATGCGCAGCGCGAGTGACCAGCGCGGTACAGAAAGCGAACAGCGAGACCCCGGCGATCAGTTGCGTGGCGTGGTCGGCGTAATCCTGGCGGACCGACAACTGCGTAACGGCGCTGCGCGACCAGACATAAACACCGAACAACGCAAACAGCAGACCCAACTCCAATGGGTTGAGCAGCGGCACGTAGGGCAACGGTTCGGGATTGCCATCGCTGACGCCATTGGCCAGCCAGAACCACGCCAGCATCAGCACCGCCAACGGTGCCGCCGCATACAAGCGGTACTCGCGGGTGAACGCGGCGACCGGCCACGGCCAGTCGCGCGGTGCCGCCATCAGCAACAGATAAACGCTCGGCAGAATCGCCCAGCCCAGCCAGCGCCAGGCGTTGTATTGCTCGGACATCAGCAGCAGGCCGTAACGCAACTCCAGCGCCAGCACGCCGATCAGCA
This sequence comes from Pseudomonas sp. RIT-PI-o, assembly GCF_001297215.1. Classification (NCBI taxonomy): domain Bacteria; kingdom Pseudomonadati; phylum Pseudomonadota; class Gammaproteobacteria; order Pseudomonadales; family Pseudomonadaceae; genus Pseudomonas; species Pseudomonas sp. RIT-PI-o. The sequence continues at coordinate 410,382 of NZ_LHPA01000020.1, forward strand.
GCCAGCAACCCAGCACATGGGCCGCGCTCAACGCACGCGCCGGCAACATCGACGCCAGGCGGCGCAGGCTGAAGAAATGCACCGCGAACAGCAGCGGCCACGCCAGCCAGCCGAAGTCGGCGGCCGGGTGATAACGCGCATGCCACGCACCGAGCAAGACCAGCGCCGCCGCCGGCATCAGCAAGGTGCAGAGCAACCCCAGCGCCGGCCATCTCAGACGCAACGACAACAGCGTCCACAGCGCCACACTGATCGCCGCCACCAACAGCAACAACGTGCCCTGCAGATTCGGCGAAGCAAACCGCAGCACTTCGCTGATCCACGCCAGCGCCCACCACGCGGCGCCCCAGACCAGCAGCACTTGCGACAAGCGCTGCAAACTCAACGCATCGAAAGCACTGGCAGGGTTGCCCAGTTGCAGGCGCCACGCGCCGATCAGCGCCGCCAGCCCGAGCACCAGCGGCGTCCAGAAGCCACCATGGCCCAGAGGCCGCAGTCCTTCGCTGGACAATGGCCCGAGCAATTCCGGGCCGGCGAGCAAAAACGCGGCGCCGCCGATCACCTGCAACAGCAACCCGAAGACGAAACTCAGACGCTGTTGCAGGTACAGGCTCAGCCAGATGATCAGCAAGCCGCTGGCCGCCCACACCGCACTCGCGGTCTGCCACGGCAAGACAAAGAGCACCGCCAGATTGATCAGCACCAGCCCGGCCAGCAGCACCACCGACAAGCCATGCAGCAGGCGCACATCGGCGCGCACCATTTCATCCCGCGCCGCCAGGAGCATGCCGGCGATCAACGCCAGACCGATCAAGGACGCACTGAGCAAACCACTCCAGCCCGCGCTCAATACCGCCGCCGAATCTTCACCGGCGCCTTGCAGCCGCAACAGGAACAACGCGCCGCCCAGCAACTGCACGGCGAACGCGGTAAACAGGAACGTGCGCGATTGAATCCGCAGCCCGACAAATAATGTCGCCAACCCGGCCAAGGCCCAACTGATCGCCGTGCCCTGGATGAATAGGAACAACGGTGCCAGCAGATAAAGGAACGTCAGGCCCAGACAAGCCAGCAGCGCAAGACCTTGGCGCTCCCACGGCGAACTTTGCTCCGGCGTGGCTTTGCGCAATTGATGGAAGCTGAACAGCAATGCAATCCCGAGCATCAGCGCGCCCAGCGGTGCGCCGTCGAGCAGGCTGCTCTCGCCGAGCTGCAATTGACCGAGAAACGCCAACGCCGATCCCAGTTGCAACAACAAAGCAAAGGCCCGAGCGAACGGTCGATGCTGACGCAACCCCAGCCAGAAAATCCCCGCGCCTTCGACGGCCCACGCCGCTGACGTCCAGCGTGCATCGAGCCCCAGCGGAATCGCCAGGCTGGCAAAAATCACCCCCAGGGCCAGGCAGGTTTCACCGAGCAGCATCGCCCGCCCGCCCATCAGCACTCTGGCCAGCGCCATATAGATCATGCCCAGCGCCAACGCGCTGAAAGCCGCGGCAAATTCGAGGTGCTGGACCAGCGCGAACTGCAAACCAAAGCCAATGATCGGCGGGCCGAACAGCATCGTTCCGTCGACGTAATCGCCCTTGCGTGCCGACCACTGCAGCAACGCCTCACGGTCAGCGTCCGCCGGGGCATCCGCCATCTCGCGCAATTTGCGCCGGGCGAACAGCAGGCCAATGGCGAGGTACATGAGGAAAAACAAAATCAGGAACGGCTCGGTGCTCCACAGCAGTTCCGGGGTGTATGAACGCAGGCCCCAGGCGAAACCGATGCCGAAGGTGCCGACGAAGCCGACCAGGTTGAGCAGGCGCCAGGCCTTGAACCAGGCGATGGCGAGAATGCCGGCATTGAGCAAGGCGAAATAGCTGAACAGCGCGACGTGATTGCCTTCGCCGGTAGACGTCAGAATCGGCGCGGCGAAACCGCCGAGTGCCGCCGCTGCCGCCAGCCCCAGCGCATCCTGAGTGATCGCCAGAATCGCCGAGAACACCGTGACGGCCACCAGCAGGCCGAGTGCGGCGGAGGGATCAAGCAACGGATGCAGACGCATCGCCGCAAACACCGTCAGGTACAACACCGCGATCCCGGTGCCTTGCAGCATCAACGCATAGTGGCTGTTGCGCTGGCGCAGCCACCAGCCAAGCGCCAGCAGGGCCAATGCCGCTGCCGCGACTCCGGCGTAACGCAACTCGATCGGCACCACCATGCCTTCGGTGGCGTAACGCAGCAAAAACGCCAGACCGAAAAACAGCAGCACCACGCCGACGCGCAGCACGGTATTGCCGCCGAACAGCCAGTTGCGCGCCGCGCTGATGCCGCGTTCGACCAGGTTAGGGCCACGGGGTTCGGCTGGTTGTTGTGGAGAGGCAGCAGGCGCCGGCTCGGCGCTCCAGACATCAGCCGGTAGCGGCTGACTGGTTTCGCGGGCGGCGGCTGGGATCGGTTCGAGCTCGGGAGGCAGCTCCCAGATCAGCTCAGGGGTCGGGGCGGCCTGCTCAGCCACGTCGACGGGTTCGGCGACCGGCTCGACTTCAGGTGGCGGGGTTGGCGCATGCGAGGGCGAGCCCTCCAGCACAAACAGCCGCTGAGCCACGCCCTGCAAGGCTTCGCGCACCTGTTCGAGTTGGCGCTGCTGCTCCGCCGCCTGCGCGCCAAGGCGTGCAATGCGTAGCGTCTGGCCGATGACCAGTCCCAGCAGCGCCCCCAACAGCGCGCCACTGAATGACTCGTCAAACAGTCCACCGAGCACCAGCCCGATCAACATGAACATCCATTGCATGGTCGATATCCCTAAGCAGCCCCGAGGCGAGGCGAGTCCGGCGATGGCTTCAGTCTAGGCACAAACCGTGTGGGAGCGAGCCTGCTCGCGAAGGCGGATTGTCAGCCAACATTTCTGTTTAAGTCGACGATCGCTTCGCGAGCAGGCTCGCTCCCACAGGGTACGGCGGTGATTGATGCCTTGTAGCCGGCGCTCAGTATATCGATCCGGCCCAACAAACGTCGGGCCTTGCGCAGATTTGTCGGGGAAAGTTACTCCAAAGCTTTCCAGATATCCGTGGCGTACTCGCGAATCGTCCGGTCCGAGGAGAACCAGCCCATCCGCGAGGTGTTGAGCACCGCCGAGCGCCACCAGTTCTGCGAGTCATGCCAGTGCGCATCGACGCGCTTCTGCGCTTCCCAGTAGGAGTCGAAGTCGGCGCAGACCAGGAAGCGGTCATAGTCGATCAACGAGTCGATCAGGCCGGTGTAACGCGAGGTGTCATCCGGCGAGAACACACCGCTGCGAATCGCTTGCAGCACATCGTTCAACCGATGCGAGGCGGCGATGTCGGGCACGGCGCTGAACTCGTGGTTCTGCTTGCGCGCTTCAACCTGTTGCGCGCTGAGGCCGAAGATGAACATGTGCTCGGCACCGATGCGCTCGCACATTTCCACGTTGGCACCGTCGAGGGTGCCGATGGTCAGCGCGCCGTTGAGGCCGAACTTCATGTTACTGGTGCCCGACGCCTCGAAACCGGCGGTGGAAATCTGCTCGGACAAGTCCGCCGCCGGGATGATGCTTTCGGCCAGGCTGACGTTGTAGTTGGGCAGGAACACCACTTTCAGCAGCCCGCGCACGGTCGGGTCGTTGTTCACCACCCGAGCGATGTCGTTGGTCAGTTTGATGATCAGTTTGGCCTGGTGATAACTCGCCGCCGCTTTACCGGCGAAGATCTTCACCCGTGGCACCCAGTCAACTTCCGGCTCGGCACGAATCGCCTGGTACAGCGCCACGGTGTGCAGCAGGTTGAGCAACTGGCGTTTGTATTCGTGGATACGTTTGACCTGCACGTCGAACATCGCCGCCGGGTTGACTGCGATCCCGAGGCGCTCGTGAATCAGATAGGCCAGCGCCTTCTTGCTATGCAAACGCTGCTCGGCGAAGGCTTTGCGGAACGCGGTTTTCTCGGCGAACGGTTCGAGGTCGAGCAGGCGCTCCTCGGGATGGTCGAGCACGTCCGGGCCGAGGGCATCGACCAGCATCGAGGTCAGTTCCGGGTTGGCCTGATACAGCCAGCGGCGGAAGGTAATGCCGTTGGTTTTGTTGTTGATCCGTTCCGGATAGAGCTTGTGCAGTTCGGCGAACACGGTTTTGCGCATCAGTTGCGTATGCAGACCGGACACGCCGTTGACGCTGTGCGAACCGAGGAACGCGAGGTTGCCCATGCGCACCCGCCGGCCGTTGTCTTCTTCGATCAGCGACACGGCGCGCAATACATCGAAGTCGTGAATGCCCTTGGCCCGCAGCGAGTCGATGTGCTGGGCGTTGATCAGATAGATGATCTGCATGTGCCGTGGCAGCATGCGCTCCATCAGGCCGACCGGCCAGGTTTCCAGCGCTTCGGGCAGTAGCGTGTGGTTGGTATACGACAGAGTATCGACGGTGACTTGCCACGCCGCGTCCCATGCGACGTCGTAGACATCGACCAGTTGGCGCATCAGTTCGGCCACCGCGATAGACGGGTGAGTGTCGTTGAGCTGGATCGCCGCGTGATCACCGAGGGTCAGCACCGAGCTGTGCATGTTGCGGTGGCGGCGCAGCAGATCCTGCAGCGAAGCGGCAACGAAGAAATATTCCTGGCGCAGACGCAGCTCTTGGCCGGCTTCGGTGCTGTCTGCCGGGTAGAGGACACGGGAGATACTTTCGGCGCGGGCCACTTCAGCCACGGCGCCCAAGTGGTCACCGGCGTTGAAGCGTTCCAGGTGCAGATCTTCCATGGCGCGGGCACGCCACAGACGCAGGGTGTTGACGCTTGCCCCGCGCCAGCCGACCACTGGTGTGTCGTAGGCAATCGCACGCACGGTTTCCGCCGGCGACCAGACCTGACGGGTTTTGCCGTTGGCGTCGGTGACGGTTTCGACGCTGCCGCCGAAACCGATCGGGTACACCACTTCCGGCCGTTCGAACTCCCATGGGTTGCCGAAATCCAGCCAGTGTTCGGTCTGTTCCTGTTGCCAGCCATCGACAATCGCCTGCCGGAACAAGCCGTGCTCATAACGAATGCCATAGCCATGGCCGGCGATGCCGAGGGTCGACATGCTTTCCATGAAGCACGCCGCCAGACGACCGAGGCCGCCGTTACCAAGCGCCGCGTCGGGCTCCAGCAGACGGATGCGCTCCAGGTTGACGCCCAGTTCGGTCAGCGCTTCACGGGCGACGTCGAGCAGGCCGAGGTTGCTCAGACTGTCGTAGAGCAGGCGGCCGATCAGGAATTCCAGCGAGAGGTAATAAACGCGCTTCTGACCTTTGCGGTAGATCTGCCGGGTGTGGTCCATCCAGTGTTCGACCATGTGATCACGCGCCGCCAGGGCGATGGCTTCGAACCAGTCATGGTCGAAGGCGTGATCGGGGTCTTTGCCCACGGCATAGGTGAGTTTGGTTAGGACGGCGTCGCGGAATGCGGCCACCTCTGCTTCGCGAACTAGTGGTTCTTGAGTCATCAACAGGACCTCGGCGAGCGGGAAATTTCTGAGCCTAGACGGTCTGACCGGCGGTTACGGCTCTGGTTCGGCAGTATTTGCCCGGACTGTGCGCCGGTGCGACATAACCTTGGCGGATGAGCCAATGAATGCAGGGGCCGTGCCGCCCTGGCGGGCAAAATGCGATCGCGGTGAAAATATCCGGCGAAAGGTTGTTCAAAATTCCACCGCTCCCGGTATGATCGCGCGCCCTGATGCACACACCCCTGGTAACTCCCGATGATGAAGCCCAACCTGATCGCCGCCGCCGAGATTGATCGTCTCGATACGTGGGCCAAATACTCTGCGCCGATGTGTGGCTCGTGCATGTCCAGCTGCTGCACGCTGCCGGTCGAGGTCAAGATCAAGGATCTGGTGCGCATCGGCGTGGTCGACGAGTTCGAACTGGGCGATCCGCCGAAGAACATCGCCAAGCGTCTGCAAAAGGAAGGTCTGGTCGAGCGCTTCAATCAGAAGTCGGGGATCTTCACCCTGCAGCGCATGAGCAACAACGACTGCTATTACCTCGATCGTAAAAGCCGCCTGTGCACCATTTATGACAAGCGCCCGGACACCTGCCGCAACCACCCGAAAATCGGCCCGCGGCCGGGGTATTGCGCTTACAAGCCGAAGGAAGTCGAGCGAGTGCAGAATTCCCGAGCGATTGAGAAGTTTTAACAGCAAACCCTCACCCCAGCCCTCTCCCAGAGGGAGAGGGAGCCGACCGAGGTGTCTGGCGCCATACACCGACCTGAAAAAACCAGTCGATTATGGATTCGGTGAAGCCCGCCAAATCGATTCTGGATTCGGCAGAATTCGCTCAGGTCGATGCATCTCCTGAGCATCCCCCAATCAGTCCCCTCTCCCTCTGGGAGAGGGTTAGGGTGAGGGGCTTTTGATCCCGGACAAACAAAAACGCCCCCGGTCTCGCGACCGGGGGCGTTTTCTATTCCAGGGCTGAATTACGCCTTGGCTTTCTTGGCAGCGCGGGTACGCTCGCTTTCGTCGAGGATCTTCTTGCGAAGACGGATCGACTTAGGCGTGACTTCGCACAGCTCGTCTTCCTGGATGTATTCCAGAGCCTGTTCCAGAGTGAAGCGAACAGGTGGGACCAGAGCGATGGTTTCGTCTTTACCCGAAGCACGCATGTTGTCGAGCTTCTTGCCTTTGGTTGGGTTCACACCCAGGTCGTTGTCGCGGCTGTTCTGACCAACGATCTGACCGTTGTAGATCTCCTGGCCGTGTTCTACGAACAGCTTGCCACGAGCCTGCAGGGTTTCCAGCGAGTAGGTCAGAGCCTTGCCGGTTTCAACCGAAACCAGAACGCCGTTCTGACGGCCGGACATGTGGCCCGACTTCACTGGAGCGTAACGGTCGAAGATCGAGGTCAGGATGCCAGCACCGTTGGTCAGGGTCAGGAACTGGTTACGGAAACCGATCAGACCGCGAGCAGGGATGTTGTATTCCAGACGAACACGGCCCTTGCCATCCGGCACCATGTTGCTCAGGTCGCCCTTACGCAGACCCATCTCTTCCATGACCTTGCCCTGCGATTCTTCAGGGATGTCGATGGTGACGTTTTCGAACGGTTCCTGCTTCACGCCGTCAACTTCACGGATGATCACTTCAGGGCGGCCCAAGGCCAGCTCGAAGCCTTCGCGACGCATGGTTTCGATCAGTACCGAGAGGTGCAGCTCACCACGGCCGGAAACCTTGAACTTGTCAGCCGAGTCGCCTTCTTCAACGCGCAGTGCAACGTTGTACAGCAGCTCTTTGTCCAGACGATCCTTGATGTTACGGGAAGTCACGAACTTGCCTTCTTTACCGCAGAATGGCGAGTCGTTGACCTGGAAGGTCATGGAAACGGTTGGCTCGTCAACGGTCAGCGGCTTCATCGCCTCGACGGTGTTGATATCGCACAGAGTGTCGGAGATGAACAGCTCGTCGAAGCCGCTGATGCAAACGATGTCGCCGGCTGCTGCTTCGTCAACGTCAATGCGGTGCAGACCGTGGTGACCCATCAGCTTCAGGATACGACCGTTGCGGCGCTTGCCGTCGGCGCTGATAGCGACAACCGGAGTGTTCGGCTTGACGCGACCGCGAGCGATACGGCCAACACCGATAACACCCAGGAAGCTGTTGTAGTCCAGCGCGGAGATCTGCATCTGGAACGGACCGTCACGGTCAACGGCCGGAGGCGGCACGTGGTCGACTACTGCCTGGTACAGCGGAGTCATGTCTTCCGCCATGGCGGTGTGGTCCAGACCGGCAATACCGTTCAGGGCCGAAGCGTAAACAACCTGGAAGTCCAGTTGTTCTTCGGTCGCACCGAGGTTGTCGAACAGGTCGAAGATCTGGTCCAGAACCCAGTCCGGACGCGCGCCTGGACGGTCAACCTTGTTGATCACCACGATTGGACGCAGGCCGGCTTCGAAAGCCTTCTTGGTCACGAAGCGGGTTTGCGGCATAGGGCCGTCCTGAGCGTCAACCAGCAGCAGAACGGAGTCGACCATCGACATTACGCGTTCAACTTCGCCGCCGAAGTCGGCGTGGCCCGGGGTGTCCACGATGTTGATGTGGTAGCCGTTCCAGTTGATGGCGGTGTTCTTCGCCAGAATGGTAATACCGCGCTCTTTTTCCTGGTCGTTGGAGTCCATCACGCGCTCGTCGTTGAGCTCGTTGCGCTCCAGAGTGCCGGATTGACGCAGGAGTTTGTCTACCAGGGTGGTTTTACCGTGGTCAACGTGGGCAATGATGGCGATGTTGCGTAGATTTTCGATCACTTGTGTATCTCGATCAGAGGATTCGGTTTGCTGACAAGTCATGGCAGCGATTAGCAGTAGTGTCCGGCATGGCCGTTACAGCTTGACGGCGGTGTCGGGGGGCCGGTGACGCAGGCCACAGGCAAACAGCCCCGGGCACTTAGCTCGGTCGATAAACGCGCACATTGGCATGCCCCTCACTGAGCAAATGGTGGGCATGCAGGCGACTCATCACGCCTTTGTCGCAATACAGCAGGTACTGGCGAGTAGGGTCCAGTTCCTTGAAACGTGCGTTCACTGCATAGAACGGCATCGTCTGTACCTCTATGCCGGCGAGTTCCAGCGGGTCATCCTCGGCGGCATCCGGGTGACGGATGTCGATCACGATCTGACCGGCCAGCGCTTCGCTGACTTCTTCAATCTGCAAATCCTGGCCCAATTCGTCGATCACCCGATCGATCGGCACCAGTTTGGCGTTGGCGAGCGCACGCTCGAGCACCGCCATGTCGAATTCTTTCTCTTCGTGCTCAACCCGGCCACGCTTGGCGGCGGTCTTCGGGTTGACCGAAATCACGCCGCAGTATTCCGGCATGTGCCGGGCGAAATCGGCGGTGCCGATCTCGTTGGCGGTATCGATGATGTCCTGCTTGTGCGCGACGATCAGCGGCCGCAGCACCAGCTTGTCAGTCACGCAGTCGATCACCGACAGGTTCGGCAGCGTCTGGCTCGACACCTGGGAGATCGCTTCACCGGTCACCAGCGCATCGATGTGCAGGCGTTCGGCGATCTCGGACGAGGCGCGCAACATCATACGCTTCAAAACCACGCCCATATGACTGTTATCGACTTTGCCGAGAATTTCACCCAGCACTTCCTCGAACGGCACACTGACAAATAGCACGCGTTGCGAGCTGCCGTACTTCTTCCAGATGAAGTGCGCGACTTCCATCACGCCCAATTCGTGGGCACGCCCGCCGAGATTGAAGAAGCAGAAATGCGCCATCAGGCCGCGGCGCATGATCTGGTAAGCCGCCACGGTCGAATCGAAGCCGCCGGACATCAACACCAGCGTCTGCTCCAGCGCACCGAGCGGGTAACCGCCGATGCCGTTGTGCTGGCTGTGAATCACGAACAACCGTTTGTCGCGAACTTCGATACGTACTTCGATTTCCGGCGCTTTCAGGTCGATTCCGGCTGCACCGCACTCACGACGCAGCTTGCTGCCGACGTATTTTTCGACGTCCATCGAGCTGAACGCATGCTTGCCCGCACGCTTGCAGCGCACCGAGAAAATCTTCCCGGCCAGCGCATCGCCGTAGTGCTGTTTGCACTTTTCGGTGATGTCGTCGAAGTCGCCCAGCGGGTACTCGTCGATCTGCAGAAAGTGCGCGATGCCCGGCATGCAGGTCAGGCGTTCGCCCATCTCTTTCAAGGCTTTGGGGTCGGCGACGCGGGTTTCCAGCTCGAGATTGTCCCACACGCCGTTCACCACCACGGCCGGGTCCAGGTCACGGAGCACGGTGCGGATGTTCTTGGCCAACTGGCGGATGAATTTCGTCCGGACAGGTCGGCTTTTGATGGTGATCTCGGGGAAGACTTTTACGATAAGTTTCATGAAAACAGCGCGCGAACGGCCAGCCGAAAAAGGGGGGCGCGGATTATAGCGGAAATTGCTCAAGGTTTAACCAGTTAATGTGCAGAAGGTTTTGCACGCACCAAAACAGGTCATTTCTGAATTCAAACGCAACATTACGGGGCGAGATTTGTCGATTCAGTAGCTCGCGCACCTTAATAAGCGTGAATTTGGCGCAAAAAACCCATGCTGGGGCACTGGCATGCAATTTGCTCCCTTGTGAGGCAGGTTGCCTTGGCAGAGTATTCGCGCCGGCATCACCATTATTAAGGGCATCCACTACCCGCCCTAATTCACCCGGAGGACACTATGTCGAAGTCGGTTCAACTCATCAAAGATCATGACGTCAAGTGGATTGATCTGCGCTTCACGGACACCAAAGGCACTCAGCACCACGTGACCATGCCGGCTCGCGATGCGCTGGATGACGACTTCTTCGAAGTCGGCAAGATGTTCGACGGTTCCTCCATCTCCGGCTGGAAAGGCATCGAAGCCTCCGACATGATCCTGATGCCGGTCGACGAAACGGCCGTACTCGATCCGTTCACCGAAGACCCAACCCTGATTCTGGTGTGCGACATCATCGAGCCTTCGAGCATGCAGGGCTACGATCGCGACCCACGTGCGATCGCCAAGCGCGCCGAAGAGCACCTGAAAGCCACCGGTATCGGTGACACCGTATTCGCCGGTCCAGAGCCAGAATTCTTCATCTTCGACTCGGTGAAATTCAAGTCGGACATCTCCGGCTCGATGTTCAAGATCTACTCCGAGCAAGGTTCGTGGATGTCCGACCAGGACATCGAAGGCGGCAACAAGGGTCACCGTCCAGGCGTGAAAGGCGGCTACTTCCCGGTTCCACCGTTCGACCACGACCACGAAATCCGTACCGCCATGTGCAACGCACTGGAAGAAATGGGTCAGTCGGTTGAAGTTCACCACCACGAAGTGGCAACTGCCGGCCAGAACGAAATCGGCGTCAAGTTCAACACCCTGGTGAAGAAAGCCGACGAAGTTCAAACCCTGAAATACGTTGTGCACAACGTGGCCGACGCTTACGGCCGCACCGCGACCTTCATGCCGAAGCCACTGTACGGCGACAACGGTTCGGGCATGCACGTACACATGTCGATCTGGAAAGACGGCAAGAACACCTTCGCAGGCGAAGGCTATGCCGGCCTGTCCGACACCGCTCTGTACTTCATCGGCGGGATCATCAAGCACGGTAAGGCGCTGAACGGCTTCACCAACCCGGCGACCAACTCCTACAAGCGTCTGGTACCAGGCTTCGAAGCGCCGGTAATGCTGGCCTACTCGGCGCGCAACCGTTCCGCGTCGATCCGCATTCCTTACGTGTCGAGCCCGAAAGCCCGCCGTATCGAAGCGCGCTTCCCGGATCCGGCCGCCAACCCGTACCTGGCTTTCGCAGCCCTGCTGATGGCCGGTCTTGACGGTATCCAGAACAAGATCCACCCAGGCGATGCCGCCGACAAGAACCTGTACGACCTGCCGCCTGAAGAGGCGAAAGAGATTCCACAGGTTTGCGGCAGCCTGAAAGAAGCCCTGGAAGAGCTGGACAAGGGCCGCGCGTTCCTGACCAAGGGCGGCGTGTTCTCCGACGACTTCATCGACGCCTACATCGCGCTGAAATCGGAAGAAGAAATCAAGGTTCGCACCTTCGTACACCCACTGGAATATGAGCTGTACTACAGCTGCTGATCCGGTAGCGCTGCGCAAAGCGGCGTGACAAAAGAGGCCTCCTTCGGGAGGCCTTTTTTCATTGCAGATCAAAAGCCCCCTCACCCTAACCCCCTCCCAGAGGGAGAAGGAACTGATCTTCATGCTCTTCAAAACCTGAGTTCACAGGGGAATTTCAGGTTGCTGTAACTCATGCAAACAACAAGGTCGGTTCCCTCTCCCTCTGGGAGAGGGTTAGGGTGAGGGCACTTTGGGAACTTGCCCCGGGCTGGGCCAACCGCCTCACCTGTCCTATGCTGCTACCCACAGTTTCCAACCCCGGTCGATTTCATGGGTCGCACGTTTCTCTACATTCTGCTGCTGATCGCCCTGCCCGCCGCTGCGCAGATCTACAAGTACACCGACGCCAACGGCAACACCGCATACAGCAACCAGCCGCCGGACGGCGTGCAGGCGCAACCGGTCGACTTGCCGCCCCTCAATCGGGTCGAACCGCAAGCACCGAGCGCTCCGCAAGCACCCAGTCCCGATGAGCGCCAGCCTCCGCGCAACGCTTACGAAATCCTTGAGCTCGCCGGCCTGCCCACTGACGAGGCCCTGCGCGCCAACAATGGCACCTTCACGGTCAACGTATTGATCAAACCGCGCCTGCAACCGCCGCATCAACTAAAACTGGTGCTGGACGATCAACCCTATGGCCAGCCGAGCAACGTGCCGGTTCTGCAACTGGTCAACATCGATCGCGGCGAACATCGCCTGGCGGTGCAAGTGATCGACGGCCAAAGCGTCGTTCAACAGAGCCCGCCAGCCGTCTTTACCGTGCAACGCGTGCACACGCCATGATCCGCGCAGGACTGATACTCATCCTGGTGCTGATGGCGCTGCCCGCCTCGGCTGAGGTCTTTACCTATGTCGACGCACAGGGCAACCGCGTCTACACCGACCAGCCCCGGGCCAATGCCAAGCGCGTACCCATCGCAACCAGCAATCGCATGGCCGTCCCTGCCAGCACCGCCGCGCCGATCACCACGGCGAAAAAATCCGCCGAACCACCGCCCTTTCATTACGACATGCTGCGCATTCTGATCCCGGAGCCCGACGCTACTCTGCGCAGCAGCGCCGGCGAGCTGATCGTCAGCGTCACCAGCGAGCCCGGCCTGCAAAGCGGCCATCGTTATCGCCTGCTGCTCGATGGCAAGGCCACGGGCGAGCCCGGCGTCAGTCCGGTATTTGCCCTGAGTAATATCGATCGCGGCAGCCACAGCCTTTCAATCGAGATTCTCGACGCCGCCGGGCGTACCGTGGAGCGCACCGCCAATCAGCCGTTTCACATGCTGCGCATTTCCCTGGCGCAGAAACGCCAGATCAAACCCTGCGTGGCCGACGACTACGGCGCCCGCCCGGAATGCCCGCTCAAGGACAAACCTGAAGAACCAAAAAATCCGTTTTTGCGCTTCTTTTAACGCCCATCCGCAATGCGCACTCTATTGGTGCACTAAACTGCATCCTGCCCACCACTCAACCCATTTTGGTTCGAAACTTCCCGTTTGAGCTGGCTTCGTGCCATACAAACGCGCGTCAAACGCCTGTTTCAGGGCTTAAACGCTTCTTTTCGGAGCCTTGGTTTGGTTTTTGCATTTTCCTGTTATCAGCGCTTTGTTCTCGCGCACGCCTTGCTCCAAAAGGGGTCCAGATGACCATAAGCGACGCTATCCACCGTTTGCTGCTCGACAACCTGACCACGGCGACCATCCTGCTCGACGCAGAACTGCGCCTGGAGTACATGAACCCGGCGGCGGAGATGCTGCTGGCCGTCAGCGGTCAACGCAGTCACGGCCAGTTCATCAGCGAGCTGTTCACCGAATCCCCCGAGGCGCTCAACTCCCTGCGCCAAGCGGTCGAGCAAGCGCACCCGTTCACCAAGCGTGAAGCGATGCTCACCGCCCTCACCGGCCAGACTTTGACCGTGGATTACGCGGTGACGCCGATCCTCAGCAACGGCGCGACTCTGCTTTTGCTTGAAGTGCACCCGCGTGATCGCCTGTTGCGCATCACCAAGGAAGAGGCGCAGCTGTCCAAGCAGGAAACCAGCAAGATGCTGGTGCGCGGCCTCGCCCACGAGATCAAGAATCCCCTCGGCGGCATCCGCGGTGCCGCGCAGTTGCTGGCCCGCGAGCTGCCGGAAGAAAGCCTGCGCGACTACACCAACGTGATCATTGAAGAGGCCGACCGCCTGCGCAATCTGGTCGACCGCATGCTCGGCTCGAACAAACTGCCCTCGCTGGCGATGTGCAACGTTCATGAAGTCCTCGAACGCGTCTGCCAATTGGTCGAAGCCGAGAGCCAGGGCTGCATCACTCTGGTGCGCGACTACGATCCGAGCATTCCCGACGTGTTGATCGACCGCGAACAAATGATCCAGGCGGTATTGAACATCGTGCGCAACGCGATGCAGGCGATCAGCAGCCAGAACGAACTGCGCCTTGGCCGCATCAGCCTGCGCACCCGCGCCATGCGCCAGTTCACCATCGGCCATATCCGCCATCGTCTGGTGACCAAGATCGAGATCATCGACAACGGTCCGGGCATCCCGGCGGAACTGCAGGAAACCATTTTCTTTCCGATGGTCAGCGGTCGCCCGGACGGTACCGGGCTGGGCCTGGCCATTACCCAGAACATCATCAGTCAGCATCAGGGCCTGATCGAGTGTGAGAGCCATCCAGGCCACACCACGTTCTCGATCTTCTTGCCACTGGAACAAGGAGCCACATCGACATGAGCCGTAGTGAAACCGTGTGGATCGTCGATGACGACCGTTCTATCCGTTGGGTTCTGGAAAAGGCCTTGCAGCAGGAAGGCATGACTACCCAGAGCTTCGACAGCGCCGATGGCGTGATGAGTCGTCTGGCCCGGCAGCAGCCGGACGTGATCATTTCCGATATCCGCATGCCGGGTGCCAGTGGCCTGGATCTGCTGGCGCGGATTCGCGAACAGCACCCACGGCTGCCGGTCATCATCATGACCGCTCATTCCGATCTGGACAGCGCTGTCGCCTCCTATCAGGGCGGCGCTTTCGAGTACTTGCCCAAGCCGTTCGACGTCGATGAAGCGGTGTCGCTGGTCAAGCGTGCCAATCAACATGCGCAGGAGCAGCAAGGCCTGGAAGTTGTGCCGGCGCTGACCCGCACTCCGGAAATCATCGGCGAAGCGCCGGCGATGCAGGAAGTGTTTCGCGCCATCGGTCGCTTGAGCCACTCCAACATCACCGTGCTGATCAACGGCGAATCCGGTACCGGTAAAGAACTGGTTGCCCACGCCCTGCACCGCCACAGCCCGCGCGCGGCTTCTCCGTTCATCGCGTTGAACATGGCGGCGATTCCCAAGGATCTGATGGAATCGGAGCTGTTCGGTCACGAGAAAGGCGCATTCACCGGCGCCGCAAACCTGCGGCGCGGTCGCTTCGAGCAGGCCGACGGCGGCACGCTGTTCCTTGATGAAATCGGCGACATGCCGGCGGATCCCCAGCCCCGCCTGTTGCGTGTCCTGGCCGATGGCGAGTTCTATCGCGTTGGCGGGCATGTGCCGGTCAAAGTCGATGTACGCATCATCGCCGCCACCCACCAGAATCTGGAAACCCTGGTTCACGCCGGCAAATTCCGTGAGGACTTGTTCCACCGCCTCAACGTGATCCGTATCCACATCCCGCGCCTGTCGGATCGTCGTGAAGACATCCCGACGCTGGCCCGGCACTTCCTCAGCCGTGCCGCGCAGGAATTGGCAGTCGAGCCGAAGCTGCTCAAAAGCGAGACCGAGGAATACCTGAAGACCCTGCCGTGGCCGGGCAACGTGCGTCAACTGGAGAACACCTGCCGCTGGATTACCGTCATGGCCTCCGGCCGTGAAGTGCACATCAGCGACTTGCCGCCAGAGCTGCTCAACCTGCCGCAGGACTCGGCGCCCGTGACTAACTGGGAACAGGCCCTGCGCCAGTGGGCCGATCAGGCCTTGGCCCGTGGCCAGTCGAGCCTGCTCGACAGCGCGGTGCCGGCGTTTGAGCGGATCATGATCGAGACGGCGCTCAAGCACACCGCCGGGCGCCGGCGTGATGCTGCCGTTTTGCTCGGCTGGGGGCGTAATACCCTGACGCGCAAGATCAAGGAACTGGGGATGAAGGTTGATGGTGGGGATGATGATGAGGGCGAGGAAGGGTAATCGGCCTTCGGTAGAACAGTTTATTTGTGGTCATCCGTAATCAAGTGTGGGAGCGAGCTTGCTCGCGAAAGCGTCAGGTCATTGAGCGGCTCAGTGACTGAACCGACGCCATCGCGAGCAAGCTCGCTCCCACATTGGCTTCTCCGTGCACCGCATCAATGCACGACGACCTGCGATCGCGCACAGCGGCATTGTCACCGCGACAGCTGAAAGCGCTGGAAAATCCGATCTTTGAATAACTGAAAGCCCCGAATTCCGGGGCTTTCGCATCTCGCAGGCGCTTTTTGTTTCAACAAATGAAAACCTGGCACGCCCCCTGCAATACCTCTGACAGGTGATTCGTTTCACCACCCGTTTCGGGGACCTTGGTACAGGCAGGCCGGGGATTCCCCTCTTTACACCGGGCTCACGGCACAAAGCGGCGAGCCCACCCTTTTGGGATCCTTGGTACAGGCAGGCCGGGGGTTCCCTCTTTACACCGGACCGCCGCCAACAGCGAAGTCCATCCTTTTGGGAACCCTGATACAGGCAGGTCAGGGATTCCCGCTTTTACACCGCCAGCCGAGGTGTTCAGCCCGGCGCTAATCAAGCTTCGGACGTTTGGGCAAATGATGCAGAGGCGGATTTTGCCGCCCCGAGTCATATTCCCGGATCTCGGCTTCCAGCCTGTCCAGCATTTTTCCGGGGCTGGTTTCATGGAGCAAAATGTCGTCGAGCCGTGCCTGCTCGCCAGCGCCGCGCCCACGGTAGATTTTCAGGAACCACCAGACGCGCCGTTGCGTTAGCGGATGCTCGACATGAAATTCAGGTGTACGACTCAATCTCCGGATCGCGTCCAGCAGGCCGGGCCGAGAACCGAAGGTGTCCCAGAGCTCCAATTTTTCAGTTAATTCTTTCCCCGGCGGCACATTGCGCAGCCAAAGGTTTGCCGAGCGATCATTACTTTCAACTCCCAGCCAGATATCGGTGCCTGTTTTGATACGTGCATGTATCAGCCGGCGGAGCGAAGCCGGATCCGTTATTGGATTGCCGATGAGATTGAAGCCGGCTCTGAGTTCAACGGATTCAGGAATCGACGTAATGCGGTTGTTCGCCAGGTTCAACACTTTCGCGGGAATCTCGCTGGTGATGCCCTCTGGGAAACTGTCTAACCTTGCATTGGAAAGATCCAGCTCCTGCAGTGCAGTCATTGCTTTGAGTGAAGGTGCGACCGAAAGCGCATTGTCACCAAGTCTCAATACTTCCAGTCTTGACCGCGCGTTATCTGCATCAAGCCCGCCAGGGAGACGGTTTATTCCGGTTCCTGTCAGATCCAGCACACGCAATTCGGTCATCCGGGTAATGTCAGGCGCCACCAGCAAAGAATTATTCTTATGCAGGTCAAGCACCTGTAAGCGCGAAGGACTGGGCAACCCGGCCACCACGCCAGCAAGATCTGCCATGCCATATGTGTTCCCAAGCCTCAACACTTGCAATTGGGTCATGCCGCTCACCGAAAACCGTGCGGGAAAGTTGCAATCCTGCAGGCTCAGCACTCGTAAACGGGACAGGCCGTTCAATAGCGTCGCAAAGCGCGAATTTATCTCGAGTCGTGATTGAAGTATCTGAAACTGGTAACGCCCAGCAGCGTTGTCCCAGGCATGTAGCCCGGTGGCAAACTGCGCGCTTGTTACCGTCAGGCTTTCAATGTTGGGAAACTGCGCAAAAAACACCTCAGAATTCAGCCGCGCATTTCCTCTTAAAGAAAGCTCGACGACTGCTTTGAATTTCAATGAATGCAGCCTCTCGACTGGCCATAGCATGAGATTCATATCCAGCTTGTACCCCGACAGCTGCCCATCACGATAGACCCGCAGATCAGGCTGACCTTGCCACTTGTACAACTGGCGTAACGTGCTCCACATGTCAATCGCCGCCTGTTTTTCACTCCCCCAGGCCTCGCGAGACTGAAAGTGCGGGAACCAGACGTTTTCGCTGCCCAATTGCCCAAGCCCAAGCTGAATCCGCTTGAGCTCAAGATCCGCTACGTCCTTGTCATCGAACCGGGCGATAAACTCATCCGCGTGTTGATCGCTCATGTCCGGAAGATAACTTCGGACCTGCGCTCGGGTGGCTGGCTCAACGACCGTACGCGGGTACCAAAAACCGCTAGCGGCATCACGCAGCATTACCGGGCCTGGAAGCAGATCGCTTGGCCGCCGGGCGCGATGCAGTCCCGTCTCCGGATCCACGGCGACAAGCACAAATCCGCCATCGGCCACTTCAGCGTAGGTGCGCTTCTTGAATACCGTTAAACCTTCACTGTTGACTTCTGGAAGAATTGCCCGGGCATTGATTACGTAATCGTCCAGCGCCGGTCCAGGCGCAAGCAAACGCGTTTCAACAGGGGCCGCGTGAATAATGACCGCCGGGGTCGTGCCAGCGGCATCTGCGTCAACAGCGCTGGACGAACCCGGGCGCGGCCGCAGGTCATCGAGGGAGAGCCCTGAACCAAAATCTCTACGGCCCGATGGGCCGGGGAGCGGTGTGCCCACCTCGGCCGGTCGGGTCGGGCTGGTCGATGCATCCACTTTCACGGGGGTGCTGCCACCGGTAGGTGGTTTTACTGGCATGTTGTTCATCCTTGAAAAGGTCGCCCCTGGCAGTCGTGCAAGGGGCGAAGGCTTTCGGCATCCTGCCGGTTTGAAGAGGATCGCACGATAGCGTGTGCAAGCATTTCAAGGAGAGTGGAAAACCAGACAGGCGCAGTGGGAAACGACGTCAGGAAGCGTAGGGGTCTCGAGGAGGACGGCAGGATTTCAATCAGTTCGTTTGCAAACGAATCTCCAGCCGCCAGCGGTCATCGACCTCACTGCCGAGCCAATTGCCCTGCAGCGGCCGCGCTGCCAGCACCGTCAACAATAACCCACCGTCACTTTTACGAACGCGCCAGTTGACGTCCTTGCCATTGAGCTTGAGCTGGCCTTTCTGCGCCGGACCTTCGGCCTGAAACAACAACGCCACCGTGCCATCGATGATCTCACCGTGCAGCTTCGGCTCGTTGTTGAACCAAACCACCAAACCGCTATCGGTCACTTCTACCTGCTGCAACACGCTCGGATCCGGCGTCGTCAGGCGGCCGATCATCAAACCGATCATCAACCCGACAATCGCCAGCGAACCGATGACTCGCGGGAATAGTTTCGAACGGTTGTCCACAGGCGGCGTAGAATGCCGCTCATCTTTACCTTCGGAGCCGTGCATGTTTCACGTCATCCTTTTTCAACCAGAAATTCCGCCGAATACCGGCAACGTTATCAGGCTGTGCGCCAACAGCGGCTGCCACCTGCATTTGATCGAACCGCTGGGCTTCGAGATGGACGACAAGCGCTTGCGCCGCGCCGGTCTCGATTACCACGAATATGCCACGCTGCAACGTCATGCAGACCTGGCCAGTTGCCTGGAAAGCCTGGGCAACCCGCGATTGTTCGCATTTACCACCAAGGGTTCGCGGCCTTTCCATGATGCCGCATTCGTGCCCGGCGATGCGTTTCTGTTCGGCCCGGAAAGTCGTGGGCTGCCGGCGGATGTGCTCGACGCCCTGCCTGCCGACCAGCGCCTGCGCATGCCGATGCGCGAAGGCTGCCGCAGCCTGAACCTGTCCAACACCGTGGCGGTCGCCGTGTACGAAGCGTGGCGCCAGAACGATTTCAAGTAACGCCATAAAACAAATGTGGGAGCGAGCCTGCTCGCGATTACGGCGTGTCAGGCAACATTGATGTGTCTGACAGACCGCTTTCGCGAGCAGGCTCGCTCCCACATGGGGTGTCGCTGAACCGTCTTACTGAACGGTCGGCGTCTCGCCGCTTTCCTGCATGCGCTGCAGCTCTTGCGCGTACAGAGCATCGAAGTTGACCGGGGCCAGCATCAGCGCCGGGAACGAACCACGGGTAACCAGGCTGTCCAGGGTTTCGCGGGCGTACGGGAACAGGATGTTCGGGCAGAACGCACCGAGGGTGTGGCTCATCGAAGCCGCGTCGAGGTTCTTGATCAGGAAGATACCGGCCTGCTGCACTTCAGCAATGAACGCGACTTCTTCACCGTTCTTCACGGTCACCGACAGGGTCAGCACCACTTCGTAGAAGTCGCCTTCCAGTGCTTTCTGACGCGTGTTCAGGTCCAGACCGACCGCCGGATCCCACTGCTGGCGAAAGATTGCCGGGCTTTTCGGGGCTTCGAAGGACAGGTCGCGTACGTAGATGCGCTGCAAGGAGAATTGCGGTGCGGTTTCTTCTTCGCTGGCTGCAGTGTTCTGTTGGTCAGTCATCTCAGATCCTTATCGATCTTGGGTCTTTTAGGGAGTGCTGTACGTGGGTGCAGCCGTTCAGGCCTTGAGCAGCGCGTCGAGTTTGCCGGCGCGCTCCAAAGCATACAAATCATCACAACCGCCGATGTGCTGGCTGCCGATCCAGATCTGCGGCACGGACGTGCGCCCGGCTTTCTGGGTCATTTCGGCACGCAGCTGCGGCTTGCCATCGACCTTGATCTCTTCGAAGGCCACACCTTTGCTGGCGAGCAGATGCTTGGCGCGCGAGCAGTAAGGGCAGTAGTCGCTGGAGTAGACGATGACTTTGTTCATGTCATTTCACCAGCGGCAGGTTGTCGCCCTTCCAGCTGGAAATCCCGCCGGACAGTTTGGCCGCGGTGAAGCCGGATTTCATCAGCTCGCGGGCGTGGGTGCCGGCGGTCTGACCGAGGGCATCGACCAGAATGATGGTCTTGGCCTTGTGCTTTTCCAGCTCGCCGACGCGGGCCGCCAATTTGTCCTGAGGGATGTTCACCGCGCCAACGATGTGGCCAGCGGCATAATCCTTGGCCGGACGGATGTCCACCACCACGCCTGCATCTTTATTGACCAGTGCGGTCAGCTCGCCGGTGCTCAGGCTTTTACCGCCGCCCTGCATCGTGTGTGCCAGCAACAGAGCCAGCAGTACGACGAAGATACCGACAAGAATGTAGTGGTTAGTGGCAAATTCAATCAGGTGAGCAACCATCGAAGGAGGTTCCAGGGCGTTAAAATGTCGGCCAGTATACACAGCCACTATGGTCGGCCAAACCCCGTCCGGCGGTGACGCGGTCGGAACTTCGCTTTAAACTCCAACTCCGTTTTCCATCGCCCTCTTCTTTATCAGCCACGAGTGGATTCCATGACGACTACGCCCAAACCTTTGGTCCTGATGATTCTCGACGGCTTCGGTCACAGCGACAGCCCCGAATCCAATGCCGTGTTCGCGGCGAAGAAACCTGTGCTGGATCGTCTGTGGGCTACCGTGCCGAACGGCTTGATCTCGGGCAGCGGCATGGACGTCGGTCTGCCAGACGGCCAGATGGGCAACTCCGAAGTCGGCCACATGAACCTCGGCGCCGGGCGCGTGGTGTATCAGGACTTCACCCGTGTGACCAAAGCGATCCGCGACGGCGAGTTCTTCGAGAACCCGACTATCTGCGCCGCTGTGGATAAAGCCGTGGCCACCGGTAAAGCCGTGCACTTCATGGGCCTGCTGTCCGATGGCGGCGTGCACAGCCACCAGGACCATCTGATCGCCATGGCCGAACTGGCCTTCAAGCGCGGCGCGGAAAAAATCTACCTGCACGCCTTCCTTGATGGTCGTGACACACCGCCAAAAAGCGCTGCTTCGTCGATCGAACTGCTCGACGCGACTTTCCAGGCACTCGGCAAGGGCCGTATCGCCAGCATCATCGGCCGCTACTTCGCCATGGACCGTGACAACCGTTGGGACCGTGTCGCTCAGGCCTACAACCTGATCGTCGACGGCAACGGCGAATTCAACGCCGCCACCGCTCAGGAAGGCCTCGAAGCCGCCTATGCCCGTGGCGAAAGCGACGAATTCGTCAAAGCCACTTCCATCGGCGAGCCGGTGAAGGTCGAAGACGGCGATGCCGTGGTGTTCATGAACTTCCGTGCCGACCGCGCCCGCGAGCTGACCCGGGTGTTCGTCGAAGACGATTTCAAGGAATTCGAGCGCGCCCGTCAGCCGAAGCTGGCCGGTTTCGTCATGCTGACCCAGTACGCTGCCAGCATTCCGGCACCATCGGCCTTCGCCGCCGGCAGCCTGGAAAACGTTCTCGGCGATTACCTGGCGAAAAACGGCAAGACCCAACTGCGCATCGCCGAAACCGAGAAATACGCCCACGTGACCTTCTTCTTCTCCGGCGGTCGCGAAGAACCGTTCCCGGGCGAAGAGCGCATCCTGATCCCGTCGCCGAAAGTCGCTACTTACGATTTGCAGCCGGAAATGAGCGCGCCGGAAGTCACCGACCGCATCGTCGACGCTATCGAAAACCAGCGTTACGACGTGATTATCGTCAACTACGCCAACGGCGACATGGTCGGCCACAGCGGTGTGTTCGACGCCGCGGTGAAAGCGGTCGAGTGCCTGGACACCTGCGTCGGTCGCATCGTTGAAGCGCTGGAAAAAGTCGGCGGCGAAGCCTTGATCACTGCCGACCACGGCAACGTCGAAAAAATGGCCGATGAAGAAACCCACCAAGCGCACACCGCGCATACCACCGAGCCGGTGCCGTTCATTTATGTCGGCAAACGCAACCTGAAGGTGCGCGAAGGCGGCGTGCTGGCGGACGTGGCACCGACCATGCTGATGCTGCTGGGTCTGGAAAAACCGGCGGAGATGACCGGGACTTCGATCCTGGTCTGACCGGAATCCAGAAAACACCGCAAAACCCTGTAGGAGTGAGCCTGCTCGCGATAGCCATCTGACAGTCAACTCCTCTATTGAATGTGAGTACGTCATCGCGAGCAGGCTCACTCCTACACTGGTTTTCGGTGTTTTTCTGTCCAGTTATCACACAGCCCCAATTGGGCGTTTTTTTTGCAGCCTCGGGCGGGCATACTAGGCCGTCCCTTACCCTGGTGCCGCCCGCCCCTATGCTTCGCGTCCTGATCGCCCTTGCTCTGACCTGTCTGCTCCAGCCGGCCTTCGCCGACGAGCGCGCGCAAACCCAACAGCAGTTGGACGCCACGCGTCAGGATATTGCCGAGTTGAAGAAGCTCCTGGGCAAGCTGCAGGAAGAAAAGTCCGGCGTGCAGAAGGAGCTCAAGGGCACTGAAACCGAGATGGGCAAGCTGCAGAAACAGGTCGATGCGCTGCAGAAAGAACTGCAGAAAAGCGAATCCGAGCTGCAGCGGCTCGATGCAGAGAAAAAAAAACTCCAGAGCGCGCGCACTGAACAGCAGCGACTGATCGCCATTCAGGCCCGAGCGGCCTATCAGAACGGTCGCCAGGAATACCTCAAGCTGCTGCTCAACCAGCAGAATCCCGAGAAATTCGCCCGCACCCTCACCTATTACGACTACCTGAGCCAGGCGCGCCTGGAGCAGTTGAAGAACTTCAACGAAACCCTGCGCCAACTGGCCAATGTCGAAAAAGACATCGGCCTGCAGCAAGCGCAGTTGCTGGTACAGAAAAGCGACCTCGACACCCAGCGCGAAGCACTCGAGAAAGTCCGCAAGGAGCGCCAGCAGGTTCTCGCCAGACTCAATGACGACGTGAAGGCTCGCGACCAGAAACTGGCCGCCCGCGAGCAGGATCAGGCAGACCTGTCTAAAGTCCTTAAAACCATTGAAGAAACCCTGGCCCGCCAGGCTCGTGAGGCAGAAGAAGCGCGGCAGAAAGCGCTGATCGCCCAGCAGGAAGCGGAAAAAAAGCGTTTGCGTGAGGCGCAGGCTGAAAACAGCGACGCCCCACGAAAACCCGTCAGATCAAGCCCCGGCGCGCTGGTATCGAGCAGCGGCGAAACGTTTGGCGGGCCTTTTGCTGCAACCCGGGGAAAACTTCCGTGGCCGGTTGATGGTCGATTACTCGCACGCTTCGGTGAAAGCCGCGGCGACGATGCCCGCACCAAGTGGGATGGCGTGATGATCAGCGCCTCCGCCGGCAGCCAGGTGCATGCCGTACATGGTGGGCGCGTGGTGTTTGCCGACTGGCTGCGCGGTGCCGGGTTGCTGGTGATCCTCGATCACGGCAACGGTTTTCTGAGTCTTTACGGTCACAACCAGACGCTGCTCAAGTCGGCGGGTGATGTGGTCAAGGCTGGCGAGTCGATTTCCACTGTCGGTAACAGTGGCGGTCAGGACACGCCAGCGCTGTATTTCGCAATTCGTCAGCAGGGTCACCCGAGTGATCCGGCGCAATGGTGTCGTGCGCAAGGATAAGCACGTTACCTAATTCAGGAGTTCGTTCGACATGCTGCATTTGTCCCGCCTTACCTCGCTGGCCCTGACGATCGCTCTGGTGATCGGCGCGCCTCTGGCGTTCGCCGCGCAACCGGCCCCGACCGTCGCTCCGGCAGGCACTGCCGCGACCGCCAAGGCGCCGTTGCCGCTGGAAGAGTTGCGCACCTTCGCCGAGGTCATGGACCGGATCAAAGCCGCGTACGTCGAACCTGTGGACGACAAGACCCTGCTGGAAAACGCGATCAAGGGCATGCTCAGCAACCTCGATCCGCACTCGGCCTACCTTGGCCCGGAAGACTTCACCGAACTGCAGGAAAGCACCAGCGGTGAGTTCGGCGGCCTGGGCATCGAAGTCGGTGCTGAAGACGGCTTCATCAAGGTCGTCTCGCCAATCGATGACACCCCGGCATCCAAGGCCGGCATTCAGGCCGGTGACTTCATCGTCAAGATCAACGGCCAGCCAACCCGCGGCCAGACCATGACCGAAGCCGTCGACAAGATGCGCGGCAAGATCGGCCAGAAAATCACCCTGACTCTGGTTCGCGACGGCGGCACGCCATTCGACGTGACCCTGGCGCGTGCGGTGATTCAGGTGAAGAGCGTCAAGGCGCAGCTGCTGGAATCGGGCTACGGCTACATCCGCATTACCCAGTTCCAGGTCAAGACCGGCGAAGAAGTCTCCAAGGCGCTGGCCAAGCTGCGCAAGGACAACGGCAAGAAGCTCAACGGCATCATTCTCGACCTGCGCAACAACCCGGGCGGCGTGCTGCAATCGGCGGTTGAAGTGGTTGACCATTTCATCACCAAGGGCCTGATCGTCTACACCAAGGGGCGCATCGCCAATTCCGAGCTGCGCTTCTCCGCCACCGGCAAGGATGAAAGCGAAGCGGTACCGATGGTGGTGCTGATCAACGGTGGCAGCGCCTCGGCTTCGGAAATCGTCGCCGGCGCCCTGCAGGACCAGAAACGCGCCGTGGTCATGGGCACCACCAGCTTCGGCAAGGGCTCGGTGCAAACCGTTCTGCCGCTGAACAATGATCGCGCGCTGAAGATCACCACCGCGCTGTACTTCACGCCCAATGGCCGCTCGATTCAGGCCCAGGGCATCGTCCCGGACATTGAAGTGCGCCGCGCGAAGATCACCAACGAAGCCGACAGCGAGTACTTCAAGGAAGCGGACCTGCAAGGTCACCTGGGCAACGGCAACGGCGGCGCCGACAAGCCGAGTGGTTCGGCTGGCAAGGCCAAAGCGATGCCGCAGGATGACGATTACCAACTGGCCCAGGCCCTGAGCCTGCTCAAAGGCCTGAGCATCACCTCCGGCCGTTGAGGATGTTGCTGCGTTCTCTCTGCATTCTGTTGTGCTGTCTGGCGGTTTTTGCGCAAGCAGAGCCCGCCAGTTCCTTGCCGCACAAAGCCTACCTGACGCTGATCATCGACGACCTGGGGCAGAACCTGCCTCGGGATCGTCGCGTGCTCGCCCTGCCCGGTCCGGTCACGGCGGCGATCATGCCCGATACCCCGCACGCCACCGAGTTTGCGCGCGAAGCCCATCGCGCCGGGAAGATCGTCATTCTGCACATGCCGATGGACCCGGCCACCGGCCCCTACGCCTGGCACCCCGAACTGCCCATCGAAGAACTGCAGAAACGTCTGAATGCCGCGTTCGAAAAAGTCCCGTTCACCGCCGGCATCAATAACCACATGGGCAGCCGCATGACCGCGCAACCGGTGGCGATGGCGTGGTTGATGGGTGAGTTGCAGCGTCGTCACAAATTCTTCGTTGACAGCCGCACCAGCGCTCAAACGGTCGCTGCGCAGCAGGCGCAGAAGATCGATCTGGCCAGCGTTTCCCGAGATGTGTTTCTCGATGACGAGCGCACCGAAGCGGCAATTGCCACCCAGCTACAGACCGCGATCGCCTTGGCGCACAAACAGGGTTCGGCGGTGATGATCGGCCATCCGTACCCGCAGACCCTGGCGGTACTGGAGCGCGAGTTGCCCAAGCTCGAAGCGCAGGGTATCGACTGGATCGATATCCGGCAGATGATCAGCGTACGCAGCAACCGCGCCATGGCCGGCCATGGCAAGGACGGCGTCTACCGGTAAAACCCTGTGACGCTGGCACATACATAGTTACCACCCGATAACCGTCCCCGTCTCCGATAGTGCGACCTGCAACAGGTCGCGACGCCCTTGCGTCGCCTTACAACTATCAGGAATTGCAATGCCTACTCATGAGACTGCCGCTTTGCCAACCGCGCAAATGCAACCCATCCGAAACGACAACTTGCTGATCAGCTTCACGACGGAGTTTCTGCGCATCTGGGACACCGTTGGCTCCCGAGTGAAACCGGCGGCCTTCTGGCGGCCCACGCCACCTGCCGATGTGCTGCCGGGTTATTTCCCGTTGGGAGACGTGGCGATTGATGACCATGACAACATTAATGACAGACATGCAGTGGCCGTGGTTTGCGAAGCGGCGACACCCAGTGCAGACCCCGCAAAAGGCAGCGCGTTGCGCCGGCCTGACGACTACGAACTGATCTGGCAAGACACAGGTTCAGGTTCGAAAAAGGACGGGGCGATCTGGCGACCCATTCCTCCGCAAGGGTACGTAGCGCTCGGTTCGGTTTGCTCCGACGGTCACGGAAAGCCTTCCTTGAATGCTGTCCGTTGCGTCCGTGCCGACCTCTTGATTGCTTCTGGCCTCAACGTACCGGTGTGGACAGACAAGGGCAGTGGGGCCCGACAAAGCATCAGCACGTGGAGTGCCATTCCGCCTTCGGCGCCTGCGGATGAAATCCATCTGGCGCCAGGCACCTTCGTCGGCGTCAACGGTTATTCCAAACCCGCCAGTTTCAACCTTTATTCCCTGCGTATCCCGATTGTGATTGACGTCAATGCGCGCCCCGCCGCGCCAGTCCTTGTCGATGTAACACCAGCCACCCTGCAGGCGCCCGAGCGACCTGCTTACAGCGCTCGACTGCCATGGTTCATCGTAAAAGACCCACAGCTCACCCGACGCCAACAGTTCCATCAGTCACCTGAGTATCTGCTTCAGCGCACGGATCACTATCAGCTCGTTGGCCATTGCCACAACACGGAAAACAACAACAAGACTGTGCGCTGGGTCGCACCCCGCCTGCAGCAAAACAACCGACTGCGCCTGTTCAGCAATGCCACTTTGATCGAGTTCGGCGCACAGTGGCAAAGCAACCTGTCGCAACCCTTTCTGTTTTCGGCGCGGTTGAACAATGACTTTACCCACTGTGAAACACACTCGAACGAATGGCTCAACCCGGCACCCATCGATGTCGCGGCTATTGTCGCCGGCAACAGCTCGATGGCGGTGTATCTGACTCAAAGTGACTATAAGCTGCTTCGCGCGGACGGCACACAGATCGGCAGCGTCGTCAGCTACACCGATGGCAGGAACCTGCACTTCAGCGTGTACACACCACCGCAACCGAACGCGACAGACCTGCCTGCTGAGGCCACGCACACGCAAAGCGCGACAGTCGATCACGAAGCGGATAACGAAGTCGCAGCGTTGCCGGCAAGCACAGAGTTGCCAGTGGTTACAGATAGCGTCCCATGATCTCGTCGACAACTCCGTCCTTGCGCATCTGATCAAGCGCAGCCTGCAACCTGGCAACGACTGTATCCGGCACATCCTTGTTCAGCGCCAGGTACAACTCGGCGCTGTTGAAGCGCAGCACAGTCTTCAGGCCAGTCACGCCATCCTGCCGGGCCAGATAACGGCCGGCAGGATCACCGGTGGCCCACAGATCGATCTGGCCGTTGAGCAGTTTCTTCGCATTGTCCTGATCGCGCAGCACCACCACCGGCTTGAGGCCTTGCTTGGTCAGCGTCTCGGCAATCGCGTCGCCCTTGTAGGCGCCGATCTTGTATTTGCGTGCATCGTTGAGGGTTTCAAGGGTGATCTTGCTGTCAGCCTTGGCTAGCAGGATCCAGTCATCGGGACCGATCGGTCCGACCCATTTGAACAGTCTTTCGCGATCGGGCAGGCGCGCCATGACGAAGGCCCCATAACCGGGATTTTCCAGCGCGAGTTTGTAGACACGCTCCCAAGGGAAACGCAGGGTCAGACTGTACGTGAGGCCGGCGCGCTGGAACATCTCGCGAACGATGTCGGTGGCAATGCCGTTGATGTTTTCGCCTTGAGCGAAATTCTTGCCGTTCTTCGCCATGTTGTACGGCGGGAAGTTTTCGGTGAGCAGCACCAGATCGGTGTCGGGACTGTTTTGCGCCCGGGCATTGCTGATGAACAACAATGAGGCGCTGGCGAGAACAACAAGCAGGCGTTTGATCATGTCGGGCTACCGGAATCCATGGCGTGCCCAAGAGTGCCTTGGGCGCGCCATGCTGTCCACTGGCCTGTACGCTTTAGCGCATGACGATGCCGCGATGCGCCATGTAGGCCTTGGCTTCCTGCACGGTGTATTCGCCGAAGTGGAAAATACTCGCTGCCAGCACCGCGCTGGCGTGCCCTTCGAGGATGCCATCGGCCAGATGCTGCAGGTTGCCGACACCGCCGGAAGCGATCACCGGAATGCCGAGCGCATCGCTGATGGCGCGGGTAACGCCGAGATCGAAGCCGTTTTTCATGCCGTCCTGATCCATGCTGGTCAGGAGGATTTCGCCGGCACCGAGGCCTTCCATTTTCTTCGCCCACTCGACTGCATCGAGGCCGGTCGGCTTGCGCCCGCCGTGGGTGAAGATCTCCCAGCGCGGGGTTTCGCCCGGGCCGGAGACTTTCTTGGCGTCGATGGCGACGACGATGCACTGCGAGCCGAAATGCTGCGCGGCTTCACCGACAAACTCCGGGTTGAACACGGCAGCGGTATTGATCGACACCTTGTCCGCGCCGGCATTGAGCAGGTTGCGGATGTCCTGCACGGTGCGCACGCCACCGCCGACGGTCAGCGGAATGAACACCTGGCTGGCCATGCGCTCGACGGTATGCAGCGTGGTGTCGCGGCCATCGACGCTGGCGGTGATGTCGAGAAAGGTAATTTCGTCGGCACCCTGCTCGTCGTAGCGACGGGCGATTTCCACCGGGTCACCGGCGTCACGGATGTTCTCGAACTTCACACCTTTGACGACCCGGCCGTTGTCCACGTCCAGGCAAGGGATGATGCGTTTGGCCAGCGCCATGGTCAGTCCTCAGCCTTGGTACGAATCGCAGAAAGCTTGCGCTTCGGCGACGTCGAGTGTGCCTTCGTAGATCGCCCGGCCTGTGATCGCGCCGATGATGCCCGGCGCCTTGGCGTCAAGCAGCGACTTGATGTCACCCAGATTGTGGATGCCGCCGGAAGCGATCACCGGAATCTTCGTCGCAGCGGCCAGAGCAGCGGTGAACGGTACGTTGCAGCCCTGCATCATGCCGTCTTTGGCGATGTCGGTATAAACAATCGACGACACGCCGTCGGCTTCGAACTGCCTGGCCAGATCGATCACCTGTACGGTGCTGATTTCAGCCCAGCCATCGGTGGCAACGAAGCCGTCTTTGGCATCCAGGCCAACGATGATCTTGCCCGGGAAGGCGCGGCAGGCTTCAGCGACGAACGCAGGATCCTTTACGGCTTTGGTGCCGATGATCACGTAGCTCACGCCGGCCTTGACGTAATGCTCAATGGTTTCCAGCGAGCGGATGCCGCCACCGATCTGGATCGGCAGGGTCGGGTAGCGCTTGGCGATCGCGGTGACCACTTCGCCGTTGACCGGCTGACCTTCGAACGCGCCGTTGAGGTCGACCAGATGCAGACGGCGGCAACCGCCCTCCACCCACTTGGCAGCCATGCTCACCGGGTCATCGGAGAACACCGTGGAATCTTCCATGCGGCCCTGGCGCAGGCGTACGCAGGCACCGTCTTTGAGATCGATAGCGGGGATAATCAGCATGCTTTTTCCTTCGTCAAAAGAGCGGCAAGCTGCAAGCCATAAGCTGCAAGCGCGCACGCGCGTCTATCTCTTGCAGCTCGCAGCTTGACGCTTGCCGCTGCTCTTAATTTTTTTCGAGCGCCCACAGGTCGCTTTCGATGCTTTCAAACCGCTCCTTGAGGTGGGTCTGCACATCGAAAATCGCCCTGTTGTAATAGTGCGGAGCAATTTCGCGGGTAAACAGCTCAAGAATTTCCGCCGCTTCGAACGAACCCAGGTCCAGTTCGAAACGGTCTTCCATGAACCGCTGAATCTTGCGATTGGCCTCGCTCTCCTGCTCGGGAGTGAGGGTCAGGATCGGCGGTTTGGACTTCTTGCCAGCCATTTACCAGCGACCGTCCCATGCGGCGAAGTTCTGCAGCAATTGCAGGCCGTGGGTATGGCTCTTCTCCGGGTGGAACTGCACGGCGAAGCGCGAGCCATCGGCCAGCGCTGCGGCGAAATCGACACCGTAATGACCGCTGCCCACCACCTGCCGCCCATTGGCGGCGGCGATGTAGTAGCTGTGCACGAAGTAGAAACGCGCCAGATCCGGGATGTCGTGCCACAGCGGGTGACTGATATTCTGCTTCACCTCATTCCAGCCCATGTGCGGGACCTTCAGGTGCTCGCCGTCTTCGTGCAGGTCCTTGCCGAAGAACTTCACCGCGCCCGGGAACAGGCCGATGCAGTCAACGCCATCATTCTCTTCGCTGCTGTCGAGCAAGGCTTGCATGCCGACGCAGATGCCGAGGAATGGCCGATCCTGGCTGACCTCACGGACCAGCGAATCGAAGCCGAGCCGACGGATCTCCGCCATGCAATCGCGAATCGCGCCAACGCCGGGGAATACCACGCGGTCGGCTTCACGAATCACGTTCGCATCGCTGGTGATCAGCACCTTGCCGGCGCCGACGTGCTCAAGCGCCTTGGCCACTGAGTGCAGGTTGCCCATGCCGTAGTCGATAACTGCAACCGTCTGCATTACAGCACGCCTTTGGTCGATGGCATTTGCCCGGCCATGCGTTCGTCCAGCTCGACGGCCATGCGCAGGGCGCGGCCGAATGCCTTGAACACGGTTTCGATCTGGTGGTGAGTGTTGGTGCCGCGCAGGTTGTCGATGTGCACACTGACCAGCGCGTGGTTGACGAAGCCCTGGAAGAATTCCTGGAACAGGTCAACGTCGAAACCGCCGACGGTGGCGCGGGTGTACGGCACGTGCATCTGCAGGCCCGGGCGACCGGAGAAATCGATCACCACGCGCGACAGCGCTTCATCGAGCGGCACGTAGGCATGGCCGTAGCGACGGATGCCTTTCTTGTCGCCGATGGCTTTGGCGAAGGCCTGGCCGAGGGTGATACCGACGTCTTCCACCGTATGGTGGTCGTCGATATGCAGATCGCCCTTGCATTCGATATCCAGATCGATCAACCCGTGACGGGCGATCTGATCCAGCATGTGCTCAAGAAAAGGAACGCCGATATCGAATCGGGCCTTTCCGGTGCCATCAAGGTTGATCGAGGCTTTGATCTGGGTTTCCAGAGTGTCGCGCTCGACAGACGCCTTACGTTCGGCCATCACCAGCTCCGCAAAATCATTGGGCGAAAAAGGCAGCCATTATAGGCACGCGAGGCGCAAACAGAAACACGAGAGGAGAGATGCCTGACGGATAGAACGCCCGGCTGTCGCGGGTAGACATGTCCATACAAGCCATTACAGGCACGCCAAAAACAACTGTAGGAGTGAGCCTCCTCGCGATGAGGACCTGGCAATCAACATTTCTGTGACTGTCAGACCGCTATCGCGAGCAGGCTCACTCCTACAGGGGTACTGCCTTTTTACTTAGTGAAACAATACCGCCGTTTTCTGCAGGGTCACCCACACACCCCACGCCAACGGAATACCCACCACCAGCCAGGCAGCGATTGCCAGAGGCTTGGTGCCCGGCGCCGCTTTCCACTCCAGAACGGTGCTGGCATCAGCACCCTTGTCATGGCCCAGCGCCTGTTCGGCGGCCAGTTCAGCGTCGGTCATGAAGTACTTGTCAGCGACTGGGCGCACCATCAGGTTGCACAGGAAGCCCAGCACCAGCAGGCCGGCGAGGATGTACAGAGTGATGTCGTAGGCAGCTGCGCGTTCCACGCCGATGCTCAACTGATATTCACGCAGGTAGTTCACCAGCACCGGACCGAGCACACCGGCAGCAGCCCAGGCAGTCAGCAGACGACCGTGGATTGCACCGACCATCTGCGTACCGAACAGGTCGGCCAGATAGGCCGGCACCGTGGCAAAACCACCGCCGTACATCGACAGGATGATGCAGAACGCCGCCACGAACAGCGCAACGTTGCCCAAGTGACCCAGGTTCGGAATCAGTGCGTACAGGGCAAAACCCAAGGCGAAGAACACGAAATAGGTGTTTTTGCGGCCCAGGTAATCCGAGAAAGAGGCCCAGAAGAAGCGGCCACCGATGTTGAACAGGCTCAGCAGACCGGTGAAGCCCGCCGCGATCGCCGCGATCGAAGCCAGTTGGCCGGCGTCGAGTTGACCGAACGGCACGTCAACGCCCAGCAACTTGCCGCCAAACACTTCCTGCAACAGTGGCGAAGCCATGCCGAGGATGCCGATACCCGCCGACACGTTCAGGCACAGCACCAGCCAGACCAGACGGAATTGTGGAGTTTTCCACGCTACGTTCACGTGAACGTGACGGTTGGTGATCATCGCGTTCGAAGCTTTCTTTGCCGGAGCGGTCCAGCCTTCAGGCTTCCAGCCGGTTGGCGGCACGCGGTAGGACAATGCGCCACCGATCATGAACACGAAGTAGATGGCCGCCATGGCCACGAAGCTTTGCCATACGCCCACGCCTTCTGGCGAAGCGAAGTGGCTCATCAGCGCAGTCGCCAACGGTGCACCGACCATCGCGCCGCCACCGAAGCCCATGATTGCCATGCCGGTCGCCATGCCGCGCTTGTCCGGGAACCACTTGATCAGGGTCGATACCGGCGAGATATAGCCCAGGCCCAGACCGATGCCGCCGATCACGCCCGAGCCGATCCACATCAGCCAGATCTGGTGGGTATAGATACCCAGCGCGGAAATCAGCAGACCGCCACACCAGCACAGCGCCGACACCACGCCCGCTTTACGAGGACCGGCGTGTTCCAGCCAGCCACCCCAGATCGCTGCCGAGCAGCCGAGGAAGATGAAGAACAGCGTGTAGATCCAGCCGAGCATGGAGATCGGCCAGTCGCAGTTCGACGAAAATACCTGTGCGATGAAGCTCATGTCCGGTGCGCAAGCCACCGGCGCGGTAACGCCCAGTGCCTTGGACAGCGGCAACCAGAACACCGAGAAGCCGTAGGCCATGCCGATGCACAGGTGAATGGCCAAAGCGGCCGGTGGAACCAGCCAGCGGTTGAAACCGGGCTTGGCGATGATGCGTTCCTTGGACAGGAACGCAGGCTGGTCGGCTTTGAGGCCGTCCGCCGTGATGCTCGTGCTCATTGTGTATCCCCCAATTGTTAGTATGGTTCGCCAGCCACTGCTCACCCTCGGCCTTATGCACGCAGGCATGACCGTTTTTTTAGGTGAAGCTCCTTGATGGCGCGACGTTAAGTCGCAGACGGGCGGACGAACTGGCGAAGGTTACCATTCTCAGGTGACAGAAAAACCAAACTGATATCACCTTTTTTCAAGTCATCTGTTCTCGTACGACTCGGGAAGCCGCCAACCCCGCGTCTGCAAAGGCACCACGCCGTTTGCTACTTGTCCCATTTATGCGTGCGAAAAGTTACCCGTCGCCATGGCGGGGCTGAACGACTGGTGAACCAAGCGCAAAAAATGGCGTCGCAAGCCGGGGCCGGATTGCGCCCTCTGGCGCCCGCCGGGCATCCTCAAGCGCAGGCACCGGTGGCGAAGTTGCAGGTGCCACCGCCGACCCTCGGCAGATGACGCCACACCGAACCGGGTGCTTGCAGCGCTATACTCCCCGGCCAAATGACGAATTCGACTAACTACAAGGACTCGCCCATGAAAGCGTTCGGCAAAATCCTGGGTCTGGTACTTCTCGGGCTGTTGCTGATCATTGTGGCGGCAGGTTTTGCCCTGACCCACCTCTTCGATCCCAACGACTACAAAGACGAGATCCGCCAGATAGCCCGCGACAAGGCCCACATCGAGCTGACGCTCAATGGCGATATCGGCTGGAGCCTGTTCCCGTGGCTCGGCCTGGAACTGCACGAAGCCAGCGTCGCCACCCTGGCCAAACCCGCCGAACCGTTTGCCGATTTGCAGATGCTCGGTCTGTCCGTCCGCGTCCTGCCGTTGTTGCGCCGTGAAGTGCAGATGAGCGATGTGCGCGTCGAAGGCCTCAACCTGCGCCTGAACCGTGACAAGAACGGCCACGGCAACTGGGAAGATATCGGCAAGGTGCCGGTAACGCCCGGCTCGACGCCACCCGCCACACCGGGCACGACTGCCAGCGAGCCGACCGTCGCCGTGGAAAAACCGGCGCAGCCGATCCGCCTCGACATCGACAGCCTGACCGTCAACAACGCCCGCGTTGAATACACCGATGAGCTGACCGGCAAGCAGTTCAGCGCCGAAAGCATTCAGCTGAGCACCGGCCCGGTGCACGACTCGACCAACATCCCGGTGAAGGCCACCGCGTTCCTCGGCACCAATCAACCGGTGTTGCGCGTGCGCACCGAGCTCAACGGCGAATTGCGCTTCGAGCGCGCGCTGCAACGCTACAAATTCGAAGACCTGAAGCTGACCGGCGAACTCGCTGGCGATCCGTTGCAAGGCAAGACCATGACTTTCTCCGCCCAGGGCCAGTTGTTGCTGGACAAGGCAGCGAACGTCGCCGAATGGACCGGCATCAAGATTTCCGCCAACCAGTTGCGTGCCTTGGGTGAGCTGAAAGCCAACGACCTCGACAAGACGCCGCAGATCAGCGGGGGCATTTCCATCGCCCAGTTCGATCTGGCGAAATTCGTCGACAGCATCGGCCAGACACTGCCGGCGATGGGCGAAGGCAGCCTGAGCAAAGTCGAACTGGTCAGCCGCGTCGCCGCCACGCCGACCAGTCTGTCGTTCGACAACATCAACCTGAAACTCGATGACAGCAGCTTCAGCGGCCGCATCGCCATCGAGGATTTCGCCAAACAGTCGTTGCGCGCCATTCTCAAGGCCGACACATTCAACGTCGACCGCTACCTGCCCCCGAAATCGGCCCAGGCCAACAGCGCCACGCAAACGCGTCAGGCCGAAGTCGCCAGCACCGAGGCCGGCGCGGTGGCAGGCACCACGCCGCTGCCGGACAAACCGAGCAAAACCGCCTGGAGCACCGAGCGCCTGCTGCCGGTGGAACGCCTGGCGAAACTGGACGTAGATGCCGACCTGACTTTCGGCCAGCTGACTCTCGACAAACTGCCGATCCAGAACGCCGCGCTCAAAGCCACCGGCCAGGGTGGCTTGCTGACGCTGACTAACCTGAGTGGTGATCTGTACAACGGCGGCTTCGTCGCCAACGGCACCCTCGACGTGCGCCCAAGCGCGCCGGTGCTGAACCTGCAGACCCGCCTCAATCGCGTGCCGGCGGAAAAAATCATCGAAAGCCAGGGCAAGAATCCCCCGGTCAAAGGTCTGGTAACGCTGACCAGCAGCCTCACCGGCAGCGGCAATAGCCAACAGGCGCTGATCGATACGCTCAACGGCAACGCCAGCTTCGTCATCAACAACGGCGTGCTGCTCAACGCCAATCTTGAACAGCAATTGTGCAAAGGCATCGCCACCCTCAATCGCAAGACCCTCAGTGGCGAGCCGCGCGGCAAGGACACACCGTTCGAAGAGCTCAAGGGCAACCTGACCGTGCGCAACGGCGTCGCCAGCAACCCGGACCTGAAAGTGCGCATCCCCGGCATGACCGTCAACGGTGCCGGTGACATCGACCTGCGCGTTTTGGGCATGGATTACCGAGTCGGCATCATCGTCGAAGGCGACACCAGCGCCATGCCCGACCCGGCCTGTCAGGTCGGCGAGAAGTTCGTCGGCATCGAGTGGCCGCTGCGCTGCCGTGGCCCGCTGGAACTGGGCGCCAAGGCCTGCCGCGTCGACAATGACCGTCTCGGTCAGGTCGCCAGCAAAATGGCCGGCAACAAACTGAGCGAGAAGATCGACGAGAAACTGGGGGACAAAGTCAGCCCGGAACTGAAAAACGCATTGAAGGGGCTGTTCAAGCGATGACAGCGGAGCAGTTTTCCACGGCGGTGCTGGAGTGGTTCGACCGCCATGGCCGCCACGATTTGCCGTGGCAGCAGGACATCAACCCGTACCGGGGGTGGGTGTCCGAGATCATGTTGCAGCAGACCCAGGTCAGCACCGTGCTCAATTACTTCGAGCGTTTCATGGCAGCGCTGCCGACGGTCGAAGCGCTGGCTGAAGCGCCGGAAGACGAGGTGCTGCACCTGTGGACCGGGCTGGGTTACTACACTCGCGCACGCAATCTGCAGAAGACCGCGAAGATCGTCGTCAGCCAGTACGGTGGCGAATTCCCGCGTGACGTGGAAAAACTCACCGAGCTACCGGGGATCGGTCTGTCCACCGCCGGCGCGATCGCCAGCATCAGCATGGGCCTGCGCGCGCCGATCCTCGACGGCAACGTCAAACGCGTGCTGGCGCGCTTCACGGCGCAAGAGGGCTACCCCGGCGAACCGAAGGTCGCCAGACAGCTGTGGGCCAACGCCGAGCGGTTCACCCCGCCCGACCGGGTCAACGCCTACACCCAGGCGATGATGGATCTCGGCGCTACACTCTGCACGCGCAGCAAGCCGAGTTGCCTGCTGTGTCCGCTCAAGCGCGGCTGTGAAGCGCACATGCTCGGCCTGGAAACCCGCTACCCGATTCCCAAGCCGCGCAAGGCCATTCCGCAGAAACGCACGCTCATGCCGATGCTGGCCAATGGCGAAGGCGCAATTCTGCTTTACCGCCGCCCGTCGACGGGCCTGTGGGGCGGTCTCTGGAGCCTGCCGGAACTGGATGATCTGGAAGACCTGCAGCATCTGGCCGATCAGCACTCGCTGACCATGGGTCAGCAGCAAGCGCTGCCGAGCCTGGTTCACACGTTCAGCCATTTCCAGTTATCCATCGAACCGTGGCTGGTTCAGGTGCAGGAAGCCAGCCATCACGTGGCCGAGGCCGACTGGCTCTGGTATAACCTCGCCACCCCGCCGCGCCTGGGCCTTGCTGCCCCGGTCAAGACCTTGCTCGAACGCGCGGCCGCCGTCTTGAATGCAGGAGAGTCGCCATGACCCGCACCGTAATGTGCCGCAAGTACAAAGAAGAACTGCCCGCGCTGGAACGCGCCCCTTTCCCGGGGGCCAAGGGCCAGGATATTTTCGACCACGTCTCCGCCAAGGCCTGGGCCGACTGGCAGAAACACCAGACCCTGCTGATCAACGAAAAGCGTCTGAACATGATGAACGCCGAAGATCGCAAATACCTGCAGGGCGAAATGGACAAGTACTTCTCCGGCGAGGAATACGCCAAGGCCGAAGGCTATGTGCCGCCAGCCGAATAACCCGCATATTTCGTAAGCGACGGAATTAATTTAAGAAATTTTCAAAAAGTCGTTGACGTAAATTCGAAAAACCCTTTTAATGCGCCCCGTTGCCCAGATAGCTCAGTCGGTAGAGCAGGGGATTGAAAATCCCCGTGTCGGCGGTTCGATTCCGTCTCTGGGCACCAAATACCGAAAACCCTGAATCGCAAGATTCAGGGTTTTTTTATGCCTGCGATTTGATCCCCCTCCTCTCTTCGCCCTTCGATACACCCGGATTCCAGCTGTACTGGAAAAAACCGGAAATCTGTATCTCTCCGCGCAGATGGCGTTTCGCCAATACTTCAAGCAAGCCTTGGCGAGCCAATGACTGGCTCTACTTTGCGCCCCGCAACACTCTGGACTCCTGTAGCCCTCAGAGCGCAAAAACCTGATTTTTTGAATCGATCGGCGTCGCCCGCAAGGTCACTTCCTGTCCAGCAAAAAAATCTGAAATCCAACCCACAGGCGAACTGCAGTTACTGCTTTTCAAACATTCCAGGATGAATGCTGGCGCCCCCGTGCGCCCGGCAAAAGAGCGAAACGGACGACGTATGATCAAGCAACTCATCAATGAAGACAGTTATGTGCAGATCGGCGATCTTTGCAGCGCAACGATCCAGCTGAAAATCGAAGGACTGAATCCCGCCGGCTCTATCAAGCTGAAGACCGCGCACGCGCTGATCGCTGATCTTGAAGTCCGCGGACTGATCAACCACAAGACCCGCCTTATCGAATCCTCATCGGGGAATCTGGGCGTTGCGCTGGCCATGGTCTGCGCCGCCAAGGGTTACAAGTTCGTTTGCGTAATCGACCCGAATATTTCCGCGCCGAACCGCAAGCTGATTCACGCCCTGGGCGCGCAAATGCTCATGGTCGATCAGCGTGACGAGAATGGCGGTTACCTGAATTCGCGGATTCGCCTGATCGAACAACTGGTCGCTGACAATGCCGACTACATCTGGCTCAACCAGTACAAGAATCCGACCAACCCTATCGCCCACTATCAAGCGACTGCCAAGTCCATCGCGCACAAGTTTCCCCAAGTGGATTACCTGTTCGTCGGCGCGGGTACCACCGGCACGCTGATGGGCTGCAAGAACTACTTCGCCGAACATCATCCGCAGACCAAAGTCATTGCCGTCGATACCGTTGGCTCGGTGACGTTCGGCCTGCCGGGCGGCACGCGCCATATTCCGGGGCTCGGCACCAGCCGCCTGCCGGAGATATTCGAGTCGTCGGGCATTCACGACTTCCTGTCGATTCCCGAGGAACAGACGATCAAGGTCTGCCGTTGGCTGGCGCAACGCTACGGCCTGCTCTTCGGCGGCTCCACCGGCACTGTGCTCGCCGGCATCCGCCAGTGGGCGGCGCATATCCGGCCCGACGATATCGTGGTGGCGATCTCCCCCGACATGGGCGAGCGCTATCTCGAAACCATCTATTGCGACGACTGGGTCACCCAGCGGATCGGCGCAACCGCACTGCAGCCCCTTTTTCCTGAAATCGCTCTGGCACTCTCGGCGTAATCCTCATGACCACACAGAATCTGATCCAACCGTTCCACGTCATCCCGGGCGCTGTCGTCAAAGACATCCTCAACGGGCTGCGGCACGCAACCATCGACATGGTGGCGCAGACCTACCTGACCCACGAGCGTGGCGAAACCGTTAACCCCGACAGTTACTTTTTGCGTTTCCCTGCGCAACCGGCGAACCGGATCATTGCGCTGCCGGCGGCCATCGTCGACAGCGAGGGCGATCAATCCGTCTCCGGGATCAAGTGGATTGCCAGTTATCCCGACAACATCAAGTCAGGCATTCCCCGCGCATCTGCCGTGCTGATTCTCAACGACCCGCAGACCGGTTACCCCTATGCCTTGCTCGAAGGTGCACTGATCAGCGCCGTGCGCACGGCGGCGTCGGCGGTATTGGGTGCCTGGTGGCTGAATGGCCAGAACCGCCACGCGGCGACACTTTCGATCATTGGTGGCGGGGTAATCTCAAGGAATATCGTCGAGACTTTCGTCGCCGACGACTGGTCCTTCGACAGCGTGGGCATACACGATCTCAACGCCGAGTCGGCGCAAGCCCTCGCGGAATTTGGCGAACAACTGGGCCTGCCGGACGTACGCCTGCTGTCGCTCGAAGAAGCACTGACTGCCGACATCGTGGTGTTCGCCACCAGCGCGGGCGAGCCGTACGTAAAAGGCCAGGGCACGTTCCGCCCGGGGCAGATTGTTCTGAACATCTCGCTGCGGGATATCGGCGCCGAAATCATCGAGGAAAGTTACAACTACTTCGACGACATCACCCATTGCCTGAAGGCCAATACTTCACCGCATCTGGCCGAGCAGCAATACGGCCATCGCGACTTTGTCACTGGCACAGTGGCGCAGCTGATTCGCGGCGACCTGCATGTCGCCCAAGACAAACCGCTGATCTATTCGCCATTCGGCATGGGCATTCTCGATCTCGCGATTGGCCGGATGATCCACGACATTGCGGTCGCGGCCGGTACGGCAATTGCCATCCCGTCATTTTTTGGCGAGGAGCGCAGATGGTGAAGGCGCCTGTGCACATCGGCCTGGTCGGCTGCGGTTCGC
This sequence comes from Pseudomonas sp. RIT-PI-o, assembly GCF_001297215.1. Lineage (NCBI taxonomy): Bacteria > Pseudomonadati > Pseudomonadota > Gammaproteobacteria > Pseudomonadales > Pseudomonadaceae > Pseudomonas > Pseudomonas sp. RIT-PI-o. The sequence goes on from NZ_LHPA01000020.1 coordinate 450,591, forward strand.
GCGGATTGTCGATATTCGAGCGCCTGTTGAGCCGCGCCGAGGAACGCCCGCAACAACCGGTGGTCATCGACATCTTCGAGCCCAACGTGCTCGGCAGCGGCGCGCACTGGCCCGATCAACCGGACTACCTGTTGCTCAACACCGTCGCCGGTCAGCTCGGGGTATTTCCCGACGCAGCAGCGTTCGGTGATCTGACCGACGCCCGGGAACGACCAGGGCCGGACTTTCTCGCGTGGTGCCGAGCACAGCACGTCAAGATTGACCCCGACAGTGGCCTGCTCGCCGCCGACGGTCGCGACGTCGAGCCGGAGGATTTTCTGCCACGGCACCTGCTCGGCGCTTATCTGGCCGACGCCTTCACGCGGATCCTCGCGACAGCACCCGGCTGGGTCACGGTCAATCTGCATCGGCATCAGGTCACAGCGGTCGAGCGCAACGAGAATCAGCAATACATTCTGCTAACCGCCCAAGGCACTGCGGTGACGGTGGATCGTCTGGTGCTGACCGTCGGCCACACCGGGCGCCTGCGCGTGGCGGGGCAGAACCGGGTCGATAACATCTATCCGCTGCCCGGCAGCCTCACCACCGTCGAGCCCGGCGAAACGGTATTGATCGAAGGGTTGGGCCTGGGCGCCATGGACACCCTGGCGGCGCTGACTGCTGGCAGAGGCGGGATCTACAAACCCATGGCCAATGGCAGTCACACTTACCAGCCTTCGGGTCAGGAGCCGGTGATCTGCATTCAGTCGCGGGACGGGCTGCCTTTTCGTACTCGCCCCAACGGCTTGATTGGCTGCCTGCGCCACACCGCTGTGCTGCTGACGAGCGAGCGTATCGAATCGTTGCGGGTCAACGCCCACAACCGCCGGCTGGATTTCGAACGGGATATTCTGCCGCTGATGCTGCTGGAGATGCGTGCCGCTGCGGTCGCCGTCCTGCATAAACCCTTAGCGCCACAACAGCTGCTTGAGCAGCTCAGAACCGTCAGCGTTGCCGGCCCCGCGGGTGTGGTCGCTTGTGAAGCCTTGCTGCGCGAGTTCGAAGCGATTGCCGGCGCAATCAGTCCGCTGGAGCTGATCAGCCACAAACTGCCTGACAGCGTCACGCCTTACAACTATCACGCATGGATTTACGACACCCTCGAAGCCGACTTGCTGGAAGCGCGTCTGGGACGCGGCGCGTCGCCGATCAAAGCCGCTATCGAAGTCTGGCGCGACTTGCGTGACCGGCTGCGTGAGGCGGTCGATTTCGACGGGCTCACCGAAGATTCGCATCGGCAGTTCTATGGCCGCTGGCACAAGGCGATCAATCGTCTGGTCGCCGGCCCGCAGAAGGAGCGCCACGCCGATCTGCTCGCGCTGTGTGATGCCGGCCTGCTGACCTTCCTCAAGCCCGGCTCACGCCCCGCGATCGAACACTTCAAGCGAGTCGCCGGTTACGTCCAGAGCAGCGGCGTCACCCACAGCGACTGCGCACCGGTGCGCGACCTCGCGCGCCTGGGCCTTGTGCGGCCGCGCACCGATGTGCCGGGCATCGACGGCATCGATGTCGACGCGGCGTCCAACCCCAAGTCGAACAGCGGCGAAGCGGTGCGTGACATCTGGGTGCTGGGCCCGCTCGCTGAAGGCTCCTGTTATTACAACCACTACGTCACCTCGGCGGGCGCACCTTCGCGGCTGTTCATGGACGCCCATCGAGTCGCCACCGCAATCCTTGAGACAGGAACCCGCGCATGAAACTTTACTATCAGACGCATTCGCCGTACGCCCGCAAGGTACTGGTGCTGGCTCACGAACTTGGCATCGCATCGAGCCTTGAGGTGATACATCACGAGACCAGCCCGACTTCACCCAACGCGACCATTTACCAAGCCAACCCCTTGGGTAAAGTGCCGGTGCTGATGCTGCCCGACGACACCGCACTGTTCGATTCCATCGTGATTTGCGAATACCTCGATGACCTGAGCGACGGCCGCAAATTCATCCCGGCAAGCGGCCCCGAGCGCTACAAGGCGTTGCGCCTGCAGGCATTGGCGCAGGGCATGTGCGACGTCGGCATCAAGCTGCGCTGGGAAGTCGAGCGCCGCCCCGAGGCTTTGCGCTACCCGGCGTACGCGGACGGCCAGGCATACAAACTCAAGGAGGCGTACCGCTTCATCGAAGAACACGTCGACCTCAATGGCCCGATCACCGTCGGCCACATCGCCTTGGCGACGGCACTGGACTGGATCGCTTTCCGTCAACTCTCGGATTTCTCGGCGCAAGGACGCCTGAGCGAGTGGTATCAGACGTTCTGCCAGCGCGCTTCCATGCGGGCGACCGAGTACAGCGGACAGACGCACGATTAAGCCAAGGAAACCGCTATGAGCTCTCTCTTGCTGCAAATGTCACCGATCGCGCTGGTGATCGCGCTGATTCTGATCGTCCGGCGTCCGCCGGTACAGGCGGCGCTGGCCGGTGTGGTGCTGGTGCTGGTGCTGTGGGCACTGGGCGCTGCCGGACCGGTGTCGGCGGCGATCTCCTCGGCGATTTTTCAAGACACCACGATCCTGTTTCTCAGCACGGCGTGTGTAATCGTCCCGGGGCTGGCCTTCGTCATTCTGGTCGAGCGCGGCGGCGCGCCACAGGCCATCGGCGCGTGGGTCAAGGAACTCGGCTGGACACCCCCGGCGCAGGTGATTTTCATCGTGCTGGGGCTGGCACCGCTGCTGGAAGCGATGACCGGCTTCGGCGTTTCGCTGATCGCCACGGTGCCGCTGCTGATGGGGCTTTTCACTCGCCAATCGGGGATGAAAATCGCTCTCGCCGGAATGGTGATCATGCCGTGGGGCACGCTGGGTCTGGCGACGGTGATCGGTGCCTTGCTGGCGCATTTGCCGGCGCAATCCCTCGGTAGCCATTCGGCGCTGATCAGCGCGCCGGTGTTCCTCTGCCTGGCGTCGCTGGCCTTGTGGCAGGCCGGCATCCGCAGGATCACACCGTGGCTGGGGCTGCTTGTCGTGACTGCCCTGTTCGTTGCCGTGCTGTATTGCGTCAACCTGTGGGTCGGCCCGGAAGTTTCCGGCGTGCTGGCCGGGCTGGCCGTGGCTTGCGTCGGCCTGGGCATCTCCTGGGCGCAACGGAAAAAACTGGTGCGCTGGCCGAATGCGGCATGGCCTTATCTGGCCTTGCTGGGAGTGATTGTGGCGTCGCGCGGACTGTTCGTGCTGTCGGGCTGGGATGGCCTGTGGGTCGTCAGGGGCGAACACGTTTCATGGAAGCCGCTGGCGTCTCCAGGGCTGGCGCTGCTGATCGTGACCGTGCTGATGGCGTTCAGGCAAACCGCGGGCGCCGGCTTCCCGTGGCAAGCGCTGTTCAACCGGGCGAAGTTTCCGGTCACGACAATCTTCCTGTTCCTGCTGCTCTCCCAAGTGATGGTCAACGCCGGATTTCTCGCCGAGGCGCAAAGCGCGTTGCAATCCATGTCGGGTATTTCGCTGGCGCCGACGATCGCTCTGCTGGCGGGGATTGCCGGTTATGTCACCGGCTCCAACGTCGGCGGCAACACGCTGGTGATGCCGTCCATTGCCGCGCTGAGCAGCGAACACGGGCCGTGGCTGGCGGCAATGGTCAACAGCGCCGCCGGCCATGGCGCACTTGGCTCGCTGTCGATCCTGTCGTTGATCACCGGACTTGCCGGTGCCAACCGCCAGGAAGAAAACAGCCTGATCCGCTTCGCCTTCGGTCTGGTGGCGCTGAACATCGTCATAGTTGCTGCAACGGGGATCGTTTTGCTCTACTTTCTGTGAATTGTTTCGAAACATCACAGAGAACTTATGGACAGGTTTGATTTGCCAGACAAGCGCTGGCGGATAGTCAAGGACTGGATTATTCGCCAGATCGACAGCGGTGACCTGGCGGCCGAAGCGAAACTGCCGTCGATCCGCGTTCTGGCGCGGATGTTCGAGACCAGCATCACCACGGTGCAACGGGCGCTGGCCGATCTCGAGGCCGACGCCTACGTCTCGACGGTGCCGCGCGTCGGCTACTTCGTCTCGGAATCAGGGCGGGCAAAACCGTCCGGCGCTTTCGACTTTTCCAGTGTCACCGTCAACGTCAATCATGCGGTGGTCGCGATGCTCTCCGAAGCGGCCTCGCGCACCACCGCATCGCTGAATTCGGCGGTTCTGCACAGCGATCTCACGCCCAACGTGCTGCTCAACAAATGCCTCTCGGTGCTGGCTGCCAAGACTGACAACGCGCTGAGCGGCCTGGTCGCGCCACCCGGCCTTCCCGCCCTGCGAAGGCGTATTGCCGGCCTGATGCTGACTCGCGGTGTTGTCTGCGGGCCGGACGACATTCTGGTGACATCGGGCGACACCATCGCTCTCGAACTGGCCCTCGAAGCCGTCGCGTCGAAAGGCGCTACAGTCGCCATCGAAACCCCGACCTATTACGGCATCCTGCAGACCATCGAACGCCTGGGCATGCGCGCCCTGCCGATCCGCACCGACGGCCGTACGGGCCTGGATGTCGATCATCTGGAAGAAGCACTGAAACAGAAAAAAGTCGCGGTGATTTTTCTCAACCCGACGTTGCAGAATCCGCGTGGCTTCATCATGCCCGACGAAGCGCGCGCGCGCCTTTCAAGGATCGCCCGGGAAGCGGATGTGCCGATCATCGAAGACGACATCTTCTTCGACCTGGTGCCCGAGGCTGATCGGCCGCGCGCCATCAAGAGCTACGACACCAGCGGCCAGACGATCTACTGTTCGTCGTTTTCCAAAACCATTGCGCCGGGTTATCGCGTCGGCTGGTGTCTGGCCGGAAAATACCGCAATGCCATCCTCGCGCAGATGTTTTCGCGCAACCTGGCCGTGTCCAGCCTTGCGCAAAATGTCCTCAATGAATTCATCGGCCGCGGCTACATGGACGAACACTGCGCCAGATTGAGATCGCAACTGTCCTCGCTGGCGAGTTTTGTCGATGCGCTGGTGCGCACGGATTTCCCGGCCGGGACCCTCTATGTGCCACCTCGCGGCGGCTTCATTCACTGGATCGAAATGCCTGCGAACACCGACATGCGGGCATTGCAACAACTGGCCACGGAGCGCGGTTGCCACGTGGCTGGCAGCGGCATCTTTTTCGCCGACGGCCAGGCTTCCACAGGCGTGCGCATCTGCCTTGGCACCACCCTGACCCCGGCGGTGATCGGTATTCTCAAGGTGATTGCCGAATGCGCCCACCTTGCCGCATGCCCAACCAGCCTGCAGCCGATGCCGACTGAACAACTTCAAGAGCCGGCAGTTTCCTGACCGGCTTGCGCGAGCCCCGCTTCATGAATCAGAAAAGAACCCGTATTCGCTTGCCGCATCCCCTGCCGTACAGGCCGAGCCGCTGGACATTCTGGCTGACGGTGCTCGCTGGCGTGCTGATCGCCTTTGCCGTGTGTCTTTCGATCTACATGCTCATCGAAAGCTGGATCAGCGGTTCCATTACCACCAGCAATCGCGGGCCGCGCAGCACCTACACCTTGGCACTGCAACCTCGGCGATATTGGTTCGAGTTCGTGTGGCAGAGCTTCTGGACCTCGTTCATGTTGGCCATCGGCGTGTTCGGGCTGTGGGTTTATCGCAAAGGGCGGGGTCGTGAGCAGAGGCCGAAGGGCAAGCGCACAGGTCGATAGTGCATGCCAACTTCACAGGGTGTTGACGTAATCGACGGGCAACAAGATTGTATCCACGGCGGCATCCACTGGCAGGGAAGGGGGTACGTGATTCGTGACGCAGTGCGTCACGAATCATCAAAGTATCGTTCACTCCCAATTCGAGACGCACTGCGCCTCGAATCGTTGCTCGTCGCTAATTTCAGGCTCATTCTCGACCCAGCCTCGCAAAGGCCGAACCCTCATGAACAAATGCCTTTCGACCGACCCGGTAACCATTGGCGAACCGTTCATAGAGGACGCAGCCGACAGCTACGCACTCGGCGGCTTCACCTGGCGCCATAGTTCGCACGATCCACAGCGCCCGGTGGTCATCATCAACGCCGCCACCTCCGTGCGCTGTCGCCATTACTCAAGGTTCGCAGCCTATCTGTTCAGCCACGGCGTCGACGTGATGACCTACGACTATCGGGGCATCGGCGAATCGCGCGGCGAGTCGATCAAGGGGCTGCGTGCCTCGTGGACCGATTGGGGCGCGCTGGATTTCCAAGCGATTCTCAACCGCGCGCAACGAGAATTTCCCGGCCAGCCGATCGATGTGGTTGGCCACAGTTTCGGCGGCTGCGCGGCGGGCCTGGCCAAGTCAGGAACGGTCATCCGACGGCTGGTCACCGTCGGCGCGCAGTTCGCCTACTGGCGTGATTACGCCCCTGAACAGCGCTGGCGGATGCTCGGCAAGTGGCATGTGGTCATGCCTTTGATGGCGCTGCTCTGGGGCTATTTTCCAGGCAAGCGGCTCGGCTGGCTGGAGGACACGCCCACCGGCGTAGTCCGCGACTGGAGCACGCCTACCGCACGTTACGAGCAACGCCCAAGCGGTCGCGCGCTGATGAAAAAGTCGGGCGCCCTGCCCTTCGCCAATGTCCGCGCGCAGACCCTGGCCATCAGCCTCGGCGACGACCCTTACGGCACGATCCCGGCGATCGAACGCCTGCTCGCCTACTTCAGCAACGCGACAAAAACTCACCTGCGCATCGAGCCGCAGGACATCGGCGAACAACAAGTCGGACATTTCGGCTTTTTTCGTAGCGCATACCAAGCCACACTATGGCCCATCGCTCTGACCTGGCTGCAGACCGGCGCACTGGCCCTCGACACACCCGGACGGCCAGTCCCGCGCAGTTAAGCCCTTTTCCACGCACGACGGAACACACCATGGCCTCCGCCAACAAGCAGCAAAAACGCGCCGCCCGGGCCAAGACCAAGGCCAAGCAGAACCGCACCAAACGCGCCGAAGCGCCGGTCGAGCTGGACCCGAACGACGACCGCATCGATTTCGAATCGGTGGACCTGACCGAACTGTTCAAGAAAATGATCGACGCCGAAAAGATCAGCCAACAGGCCATGTGCACGGCGTTCCTTGAAGACCCGCTGCTGGAACTGGTCTATGAGCAGGAAGGTGAAGAAGGCGCGATGGATTTCATCCTCGCCGCGCTGATCGAGTATCGCCAGTGGTCGCAGGAAACCGACGAGGCTGGCGCGCTGGCGTGGATCGAATCCCCGGCCTTCCAGGCTGACTATGTAGCGGCATCCGACGCGATCGCCGCACAAACCCAACAGAAGAACTGAGCTCCCATGGCATCCCTGAACAAGCAACAGAAACGCGCCAAACGCGCCAAGGCCAAAGCCAAGCAGATCCGCATGGTCGGGCGCAAACCGCTGGATCAGGATGAAGACCTCGGCCACCTCGCCGAGCCGATCCCGGAATACACCCTGGCGATGTTCAGCAAAATGCGCGACGCCGAAGCCGTCAGCCGCAACGAAATGCTGCTGACCCTGCTGCGCGAGCTGGCCTTCATCATCGTCGACCATCCTGAACTGCTCGATATGGAAAACGCCGACAACGAAGGCATGGCCGCTACTCACCTGGCCGCCGACATGCTCATCGACTACCGCATGTGGGCCGACGGAATGACCATCGAACAAGCCCAGGCCTGGCTGAGCGAGCCGCAGTTCATTACGGATTTCGGGGTGGCGCTGGATGCTTATGGGAAGTCGGTAGAGACCCAGGAAGACAAGAGCGAATAAGCCCTTCTCAGAAACAAAAAACGGCCGCTAGTCATCCCTGACAGCGGCCGTTTTGCATTACACGTTACGACTCAGTTCAACACCACCGCACCACGCTTCTCCAGCTTGCGCCGGCGCGATACCAGCAACCCAGCAGCCACCACCATCAGGCTCAGCAGGCCGGTGGCGAGGATTTCCACGCGGTGGGCTTCCTGGAACAGCATGATGGTCAGCGCGGCGACGATGAAGATGATCACCGCGTAGGTCAGGCCCGGGAACAGCCACATGCTGAATTCGATTTTCTCGCCACGCGCCACGCTTTGTTTACGCATGCGCAATTGCGAGAAGGCAATAACCAGATAGACCAACAGCGCGATGGCGCCGGAGCTGGCCAGGAGGAATTCGAACACCGCGGCCGGAGCCACGTAGTTGGCGAAGGTGCAGAGGAAGGCTGCGCCGGTCGACAACATCACCGCCCAGTAAGGCGTGCCGCTTTTGTTGGTGCGGGTCGACATGGCCGGGGCATCGCCGCGTTTGCCGAGGGAGAACAGCATGCGCGACGAAGTGTACAGCGCCGAGTTCAGGCAACTGGTCACCGCGACCAGCACGACAATATCGACGATCATCTTGGCATTGGGAATGCCCATGCGCTCCAGCACGGTCTGGTAGGAACCGAGGTTGGCCAGGGTAGGATCGTTCCACGGCACCAGCGCCACGACGATGAAGATCGACACCAGATAAAACAGGCCGATCCGCCAGATCACCGAGTTGGTGGCCTTGGAAATCTGCTTGCCCGGGTCTTTCGATTCCGCCGCCGCGATGGTGACGATTTCGGTACCCATGAACGAAAACATGGTAGTCAGGATTGCGCCCAGCACGGCGCCCATGCCGTTGGGCAGGAAGCCACCGCTGTCGAACAAGTGCGAGACACCGCTGACCCGACTGGTCGGCAGGAAGCCGAAAATCGCCGCAAGGCCCAGGCCGATGAAGCCGATGATCGCCAGCACCTTGATCAGGGCGAACCAGAACTCGAACTCGCCGTAGTTCTTCACGCTGAACAGGTTGGTTACCGTCAGCAGCATGGTGATGACCAGCGCGAAGGCCCAGATATCCACACCGGGGAACCAGGCATGCAGGATGGTCGCGGCGGCGTTGGCTTCCAGCGGAATCACCAGCACCCAGAACCACCAGTACAACCAGCCGATGGTGAATCCGGCCCAGTGACCGATCGCGCGGTCGGCATACGTGGAAAACGAGCCGGTGTCCGGCGAAGCCACGGCCATCTCGCCGAGCATGCGCATCACCAGCACCACCAGGGTACCGGCAGCGGCGTAGGCCAGCAGCACGGCCGGGCCGGCGGCAGCAATGGCGTGGCCGGAGCCGACAAACAGACCGGCACCGATCACACCGGCGATCGACAACATGGTCACATGACGCGGTTTGAGCCCCTGTTCGAGGCCAGTGGAGCTTGGGGTACTGCTCATAGAGACTACCTTTGCAAGGAAAGCGAGTGCATCCGGCACGTCTGAAAATTCTTTCTCGTAAAAAGAATCCAACGACCTGTTCCTTATTCTGCACGCAATATTTGCGCCAAAATGTTTCAAGTCCTTGAAGGCCGCGGGCTCTGGCATCCGATGCAAGTCATTGAGTTTACTGGCTATTCGCCAGATCGTTACCCTGCGACTCACTTTGAAGACGAATTCGCGCACCAGAAACACACAGAAAGAGTGTGCGACGCACAGAAAAAGGGCGAATAAGGAACGTTCGGCCGGATAGCGCTTCCAACACCCCGCCAAAGCTGGCAACATCGCGCCTTTTTTTACGCGACACCTACGGGTCTGCATGATCAAACACCCGTTCGGTTGTTGATGGGGCGACAGTCTGCTGCGCCGATGCGACAACCCGCCACAGGCCACCCGATTACCGCTCGTAGCGCTGTTGGCTGCCATTGAAACGCTATGCTAGCTTGGCCGCCTCGCCTGGAAGGCCCGCCAACAGCAGGAGCGCAACATATATGAGGAACGCACATGGCTGAGGCCACGCCCGCGCTGGAAATCCGCAACTTGCACAAACGCTACGGACAGCTTGAGGTGCTCAAAGGCATCTCGCTGACCGCCCGCGACGGCGACGTGATCTCGATCCTCGGCTCTTCCGGTTCCGGCAAGTCCACGTTCCTGCGTTGCATCAACCTGTTGGAAAACCCGCATCAGGGCCAGATCTTGGTGGCCGGTGAAGAACTCAAGCTCAAAGCCGCCAAGAATGGCGAACTGGTTGCCGCCGACGGCAAGCAGATCAATCGCCTGCGCTCGGAGATCGGTTTTGTATTTCAAAACTTTAATCTGTGGCCGCACATGAGCGTGCTCGACAACATCATCGAAGCCCCGCGCCGGGTGCTCGGCCAGAGCAAGGCCGAGGCCATCGAAGTCGCCGAAGCCCTGCTGGCCAAGGTCGGTATCGCCGACAAGCGCCACGCCTACCCGGCGCAACTGTCCGGCGGCCAGCAACAACGCGCAGCGATCGCCCGCACACTGGCGATGCAGCCGAAAGTCATTCTGTTCGACGAGCCCACCTCCGCCCTTGACCCGGAAATGGTTCAGGAAGTACTTAGTGTCATCCGCGCATTGGCCGAAGAAGGCCGCACCATGCTGCTCGTGACCCACGAAATGGGCTTCGCCCGTCAGGTCTCCAGCGAAGTGGTGTTCCTTCATCAGGGCCTTATAGAAGAGCAAGGATCGCCACAGCAGGTGTTCGACAACCCGCTTTCGGCGCGCTGCAAACAATTCATGTCCAGCAACCGCTAACGGAGCAACATGCATGCAGAATTTCAAGAAGGTCTTCCTGGCCGCCGCAGTCACCCTCGCGTTCAGCGCCGGTGCCATGGCTGAAACCCTGAAAATGGGCATCGAAGCGGCCTACCCGCCGTTCAACAACAAAGATGCCAGCGGACAGGTTGTCGGCTTCGACAAGGAAATCGGCGACGCCCTGTGCGCGAAGATGAAAGCCGAATGCTCCGTCGTCACCTCTGACTGGGACGGCATCATTCCGGCCCTGAACGCGAAGAAGTTCGACTTCCTGATCTCCTCGCTGTCGATCACCGAAGAGCGCAAAGCCGCGGTGGATTTCACTGACCCGTACTACTCGAACAAACTGCAGTTCATCGCGCCGAAAAATGTCGATTTCAAAACCGACAAGGACTCGCTCAAGGGCAAGACCATCGGCACCCAGCGCGCGACGCTGGCCGGCACCTGGCTGGAAGACACCTACGGTGATGACATCAAAGTCAGCCTCTACGATACCCAGGAAAACGCCTACCTCGACCTGACCTCCGGTCGTGTCGACGCGATCCTCGCCGACAAATACGCCAACTACGACTGGCTGAAAACCGACGCTGGCAAGAACTATGAGTTCAAGGGCGACCCGGTGGTGGAAAGCGACAAGATCGGCATCGCCGTGCGCAAGGGTGACAATGAACTGCGCAACAAGCTGAACGCTGCACTGAAGGAAATCGTCGCTGACGGTACCTACAAGAAAATCAACGACAAGTACTTCCCGTTCAGCATCTATTGATCTGACCTGTGGGATTGGCGCCGTTAACAAGCGGCGCCAGCTCCCGACTTTGCCTGCCGCAATTTGAACAGAAACCCATGATTATCGACCTCTACGGATTCGGCCCGGCGCTCGCCGCTGGCGCGCTGATGACCGTCCAACTGGCGCTCACCGCCCTGTGCCTGGGCCTGGTGCTCGGCCTGCTCGGCGCTCTGGCCAAGACTTCCCCGTACAAGCCGTTGCAATGGCTTGGCGGCAGCTATTCGACGCTGGTGCGCGGCGTCCCGGAATTGCTCTGGGTGCTGTTGATCTACTTCGGTACGGTCAACCTGATGCGCACCCTCGGTGAGTACTTCGGCAACCCCGATTTGCAACTCAACGCTTTCGCCGCCGGTGTGATCGCACTGGGCCTGTGCTTCGGCGCCTACGCCACGGAAGTGTTCCGTGGCGCCCTGCTTGCCATTCCCAAGGGTCACCGTGAGGCCGGCCAGGCTCTGGGCCTGTCGAAGTGGCGGATCTTCACCCGGTTGATCATGCCGCAGATGTGGCGCATCGCCCTGCCCGGCCTGGGCAATCTGTTCATGATCCTGATGAAAGACACCGCGCTGGTATCGGTCATCGGTCTGGAAGAAATCATGCGTCACGCGCAGATCGGCGTGACCGTGTCGAAACAGCCGTTCACCTTCTATATGGTCGCGGCGGTCATGTACCTCGCCCTGACGGTACTGGCGATGACCGGCATGCATTTCCTGGAAAAACGCGCCGCCCGCGGCTTTGCGAGGAGCGCGCAATGAACTGGGAAGTCATTATCAAGTGGCTGCCGAAACTGGCGCAGGGCGCGACCCTGACGCTCGAACTGGTTGCCATCGCAGTGATTGCCGGCCTGCTGCTGGCGATTCCGCTGGGCATCGCCCGATCTTCGAAGCTGTGGTACGTGCGCTCGCTGCCTTACGCCTACATCTTCTTTTTCCGGGGCACGCCGTTGCTGGTGCAGCTGTTCCTGGTCTATTACGGCCTGGCGCAGTTCGACGCCGTGCGTGAAAGCTCGCTGTGGCCGTACCTGCGCGATCCATTCTGGTGTGCCACGGTGACCATGACCTTGCACACAGCGGCGTACATCGCCGAGATTCTGCGCGGTGCGATTCAGGCGATTCCACCGGGCGAGATCGAAGCGGCGCGAGCGTTGGGCATGTCCAGGCCGAAAGCGATGTTCTACATCATCCTCCCGCGTGCTGCGCGGATCGGTCTGCCGGCGTACAGCAACGAAGTGATTCTGATGCTCAAGGCCAGCGCTTTGGCCAGCACCGTGACCCTGCTGGAATTGACCGGCATGGCCCGCACGATCATCGCCCGCACCTATTTGCCAGTGGAGATTTTCTTCGCCGCCGGCGTGTTCTATCTGGTCATGGCTTACGTGCTGGTACGCGGCTTCAAGCTGCTGGAGCGCTGGCTGCGCGTCGATGCCTGCCAGGGCCGCTGAAACTTCCTGCGTGCTGACGGGCGATGACTTGCTCGCCCGCTTCATCGCGCTGGATGCTTTTCTGATTGAGCATCAGGCGCTGTGGAAACCTCGACCGTTTACGCATCTTTCCCTTGCGTGGGAAACCAGTCACCCGGAATTGTCTTCCTGGCTTCGCGGGCGATCGCTGGAAGATGCAGAACGCGCGCATAACCATCTTGCTGATCTGACCGATGCGCCCGAGCCATTTGCCTCACTGGCGAAATTGTCGGCCCAACTGAGTGCAGTCGGCGAATTGCCAAGGCACGCGCTTGAGGTTGCCGGGCATCGCTTGAATGTCGATGTACCTGGGCGCAAGTGGCAGCAGATCGAGGCGTTTGCCAGTTGTCTGTCTTTCGCCTCGCAGCCGACGCATTGGCTGGACTGGTGTTCCGGCAAAGGGCATCTGGGTCGACGATTGTTAAATGAAGGGCAGCAACTGACTTGTGTCGAATATGATCCTTTGTTGGTTGCGAGCGGGCAGGCGCTGAGTCAGCGTCATGACTTGCATGCGCTGCATGTGGAGCAGGACGTACTCGCGGCGGACGCCGCTGCCGTGGTGAGCGCCAGTCACACACCCATCGCCCTGCACGCCTGCGGCGATCTGCACGTACGCCTCATGCGATTGGCGAGTGCCGCCGGATGTCAGCAGATGGCGATCGCGCCATGTTGCTACAACCGGATCAATCGCAGCGAGTATCAGCCACTGTCTTCTGAGGGTTTGCGATCAGCCCTACGGCTATCACTCGAAGATCTGGCTCTGCCGATGAGCGAAACCGTCACCGCCGGTGCGAGGGTCAAACGCCAGCGCGATACCTCGATGGCCCGACGCTTGGCTTTCGATTGTCTGCAACGGCAGTTGCGCGGTACTGACGAGTATTTGCCAACCCCATCTCTGCCGAGCGCCTGGCTGGATAAATCCTTCCCTGACTACTGTCGCGATCTGGCCGCGCTGAAAGAGTTATCCACAGTTGGACCGACGGATTGGGAAAAACTGGAAGCTACCGGTTGGCAGCGACTGGCCGAAGTACGCAACCTGGAATTGCTCCGCGGGTTGTTCCGACGGCCACTGGAGCTTTGGTTGAATCTGGATCGGGCACTGTTCCTCGTCGAACAGGGCTACACCGTACGCCTTGGCACTTTTTGCGCAGCCCCCCTTACGCCACGGAATTTGCTGGTGTTGGCCGAACGCAAATAAAACGTGACCACCCTGTGGATAACTCTGTTGATGAATCCATAGTGGATCCAATATTTACGCCTGTTTCACGCCATTAACATCCCTGTTCATTTTTTGTTCACATGGATAAAAAACCGTTAAAACAGGAATTTGCGAACAAAATGAGAACGCTTCCAGAAAATCCCGCCTGACCTGAGTCAATCCCAGCCGAATGTGCATAAGCCGCCAATCAAAACGACATAACCGCCTGATTGCACCCGCTCGCAGCGAATAATTGCGGCATCTCGCCCGCCTTGCTATACAAGGCCACAACGTGCCACCCGCACGCGTCCCAACAAGAACAAAACAAACCCGACAGGATGCGACCGTGACGTTTATTTCTTATGCGCAGAATTTTGAAGACGTCCGCTTGTGGCGTGCCCTCAAGCAAGTCGAAGACGGCTTCTATATCGATGTAGGAGCCAATGACCCGAATCACGATTCGGTTACCAAAGCCTTCTATGACCACGGCTGGAACGGCGTGAACGTCGAACCGATACAGAACTACTACGACGCCCTCTGTCAGCAACGTCCGCACGACACTACTGTGCAATGCATCGCCAGCGATCGGCCCGGCGAAATGACTTTCTACGCTATCCCCGATACCGGCCTGTCCACGGCCGACCCGGCGATCGCCAAACAGCACAAAGATCAAGGCATGGAGGTGCGCAGCCTCACAGTAGAGTCGCGCACACTGACGTCGATCTGCGAACAATATGCCGCTGATCGACCGATCCATTTCCTGAAAATCGACGTCGAAGGCCACGAAGAAAGCGTCCTGCGCGGCATGGACTTCACTCGCTTCCGTCCCTGGATCATAGTCATCGAGACCCCCTGGGAGCGCGACCACACGTGGGAACCGCTGGTCACCGACGCCGGCTATCAGGCGATCCTGTTCGACGGTCTCAACACCTGGTTCCTCGCCGACGAACACCTGAACCTCAAACCTGCTTTCGATATCCCACCGTGTAATCTCGACAACTTCCAGTTGTGCAAAGGCCACGCCTTCGCTCACCCGCTCAGCCCCAGCGAACTCGACACCGCCCAACAGCTGGCCAACGCCCTGCAACGCGCGGAGCAGGCCGAAGCGCGACTATCGGCCCTGCAGAACAGCCGCACCGTGAAGGCCGTGCAAACCCTGCGCAATGTGCTACGTAAGGCTTGATTAGAGCGGATGCAAAAATAGTCTGAATTCAGGGGTTTACAGGATCTTCCCAATCGCTATAATCGTCGCCCACACGCCGGTATAGCTCAGTTGGTAGAGCAACTGACTTGTAATCAGTAGGTCCCGGGTTCGACTCCTGGTGCCGGCACCATACAAAACAAAGGCTCGCAGCAATGCGGGCCTTTTGTTTTTGCGCTAGACGTATCAAGGGACGTAACAAGCACGTTGTTCACTGAGGGTGGCTGCATAATGGAATGGCTTAAGACTTTCTCCGCTGATTATGCAAATGCCGTTACAGCCGCTGTAGCAATCCTAGCGCTCATGATCACCAGCATTACCCTTTTCTACTTAAGGCGAGAGTACAGGGCGAAATATCGTCCGTACGTAGTGCCAGTCGTGAATGTAGAGCGTATCAGTCCAGTGCCCGAGGAAACGGTATACGTCACTAGCGTACGTCCGTTGAACATAGGGCCGCACCCCTGCTTTGTGATGCTTACCTCTCTTCAGTTGCAGATCGGCGATGAGACTTATGACACACCTAGTAACCAAAGGTGGTCATTGATCGGGCCTGGTGGTGCCGCATATACGTTCCCCATCGGCCATATCAATCAATTCGGGATTGATAGTGTCCGTGAGGGCAGGTACAGACACAATCGGATCGAGGTGAGATTTCAGCTTCACTCTAAGTCGGTAGATGACGGTCACGAGCAAACCCAGCAGTTCATTTTTGAAATTGTCGCTCAAGAAAATCCGATCGCGGTGATCCGGCCCGAGTGGATCACGGACGTAAAGCGGAACTGAGCCGGTGTGAGCCATTGGATGACTTTCTACAGTACCTATATGCGACGGCGGCGCGCATGGGAGCTTTTAGACGGCAGTCACCTTAAGTGAAACGCTTCACTGCACCATCCCGGCGAACCACAATCCTCGTCTTTTGTTGACCCGCGGGAAAAAGGTAATTTAGATAATCCGTTCTTCATTAGAAAACAATATCTTTAAGATCAATGGGTTAATACGATGTCTCAAAGGTAATAACATAGTAATTTTCTAGTAATCAGATTAACTTTTACCCTAGTCAAATCCTAACCTTGTAAAAGCCTTTTAAATCATGAACTTACGAAAAAATTATCTTTTCGATTACCCCCCAAATTACCTTCTTTGGTAATTGCTCAAAGCCACGTCACACAAGGCTTACAGCCCCCTCTAGCAGCATTGGGAACAGACTCCTTTTTCACAAGCTACTGACCGCTGACTCCACAGTCCCTCACGACCCTGACCTTCACGCTTTTGCCTCTCAGTACTTACAGGAATTAAGCACGGCGCTGATCGATGATGTAGTCAAAGTGATGGATGCGCCGTCGGATAAGCCGTTGATGTAAACGCCGGTGTAGGGCCCTCGCTGATGCGAGGGCTTTTTGCGTTTCAGACCTGACTGATCTCGAACACAAACGAAATCTTCTGCTGACCCGCACTCCACACATAGCGCAAATGTTTGCCCTGCTTCGGAATCGAAACCGCCGGGGGCCGAAACGCCGCAACGCATTCATGCCCCGCCAATCGCACGCTGTTATAGAGCAAGCCCCAAGATTCAGCATCGCGCAATTGCCGCGCAAATACCTGCGACGGCCCGTAGGCGTCCGGATCAGGCTGATGCAAATGATCAAAGCCATGACGAACGTCATGCAGCGGTTTGATCACCTGATTGACGTAAGTGCGCATGGTCAATTCGAGATCGGCTTCCTGGGTCGCGGCGAGGAAGCGTTCCTGGTGGTAACAGGTTTCGGCGATGGCTGCGGCCTGGCTGCTGGCAGCGTAATAGACGCCGAAGGTGCCGTCGCTGAACCGGCTGCGTTTGCCGACATGGGTAAACGCGGCCATTACTGGACTGGAACCGGGGCCGGACAGGCGATCTTCGGGGCGCACGCGGGCGAGCACGCCGGCCTGCTCGATCAGACGATCATTGGTTAGCGCTTCGATGGCGTAGGCGACTTCGAGGTCTTCTGGATCGAGCACATCTTCGAACAGCGCAATCGGCGGGAAGCTGCTGTTGACGATGCGATACGCGCGCGGCCATGGCACCTCGACCAGCGCCGGCGTTTTCAACCGCGCACTCCATCGAGGTAGCGGCGCACATCGGCGATGTCGACTACCCTGCCCGCCAGCATGTAATCCAGTGCAGTTTTGCCGTTGAACGGTGCCGCGGTGTTCGGGCTGCTGACCCAAGCGTAAGCGCGCTCGCGGCTGTTGCTGAAGATGATGCTCAACGCCTTGTGAATGCCCATCAGGTAAGAGATACGCTCGAGGGTGTCGTGGGGCAGGCGTATGTTTGGCAGGTGTTTGTATTTATAGAACGTGGTGTTGCCGACACCGCCCAGCAATGTGCGTTGCTGCTCGGCGCTGCAGCCCCAACGCTCCATAAGGTTGAAGAAGAACTTCAGCGCGACGCGACCGGCTTCGGGGGCGTCGAGTTGTTCGCGTGGGATGAGGGCTGGAGATGAGGTAGGCATAGACGCCTCCTGATTTTGTCTTAGCTCAAGACTAGTACAAAACTGTAATTTTTTAGAGTTTTGATACACAAACGAACAATCGCAACAAACAGCCGCACAGAAGCCGGAGTTAAGCCGGCTTATGTATTTCTGCGCTATTTAAACAATTCCGAATGGCTCCCCAAATCCACAAACGTGATCAGGTCTGGGCGTGTGTTCTCGTAAACCAACAGAAAATCGCCACCGATATGACACTCGCGGAATCCAGACCAATCTCCAGTCAGCCAATGATCCAGATATTCTGCGGGTAATTGCTGCCCCAAGAACAACATCGCCATCACATTCCGGACGTCGTTCATGTCTCGCCTTCCGGCACGGCTATAACGATCCCAAGACTTCTTGAATTCACAAGTCTGTGCACACTGTTCAGGCCGATCAGCGCGTTTTTGCGTTTTCTCCGGTTTCGCCATCAACAGTCCTCAGCATGTCGTCTATGGAGTCGAAACGCTCACGGATTTCTCGTGCTTCCATCATTGCGCGCGCCGTTTTCTCTGATGGAACTCGCACCTCGAAGGGAAGCCCCTGAGTGGCAACAACCTGTCGCAGAAAAAGTCGCATGGCGTCGCTGATGCTCAGCCCGCAAGCGTTTAAGACTTCAGTGGCACGCGTTTTCAAATCCTCATCAATGCGGCAACGCACATCGGTAGTTTTCAGTAGTGCAGCCATTACGATTACCTCGTTGTGATTTTGTAGCTACATCAGCGCTACCTCTACATTGTGGTCGGAGGGATCTTCGTCGGTCAACGCGAAGTTGATAGGTGGTTGTTAACCGCCATGGATCGAATGCCAGGCATCCATTTCAACTCCTTTGACAGGTAAGCGCTATCAGCTAAATCGCTACTCTGCCTGAGATCGTTCTGCGCGTGACGCTGGCAAAAACCTCGGAGGATGTAAGCCGTTTCTCATCGGAAAAACCGCCCCCACGCACCAAAACCCAGCACTTTTTATGACTTCCATCACCCCCACGCCACCAAAAACCCCGATCCTCTGTCAGCCTCCAGCCATCGGCGGGGGAATCAATTCGCTACTAAATCCGCGACAACTATGCTCAGGTGCAGGAATATAGCCGGCATATGGCGCCGGTTCGGTCGTTTCGTAAACAACAATACCCAGCCCACTTCAGAGGGCATTACCCATGGATAGCAGAACCTTACGCAACCTCATGCGCATCGTGCAGACCGGCTCGTTGTCGGCTGCAGCCGAGCATTCGTGCCTGACTGTGCAGGCGTTGGCCGCGCAGTTGAACAAGGTCGAAGAGCAGTTCGGTTTCCGCTTGTTTCGCCGTTCAAACAAGGGGCTGACGCTGACGCCGCAAGGCACGGAGCTGACGCCCTACATCGACAAAGTGTTGATCGCCACGCGGCAGATGGAGGAAAAGGTCGAGGCCCTGAAGGTGCCGGGGCAGCGGACGTTGAAGGTGGCGTTGAACAACACGCTGTCGCCTGACTTCAACCGGCGCATGATCGGACGTCTGATCGAGGTGTTTCCCGATTACCAGATGGAATTCAGCTACGCCGAGTCGATGGAAAATCTCAGCAAGCTGAAGAACGAAGATTTCGACCTCGCCGTGCTGATCGGCCCGCAGCGTCCCGGCTTGCCGAGCATCGTGCTGCCGGATGTGCAGGTGCAGGTGGTCGGTGCGCATTGCGGTCAGGAAAACGATCCTTTGACCTTGCTGGGCAACAAGTTCCAGGTGCGTCCTGCAGAAGACTGTCCGTATTCCCACAGCTTTTTGCGTTTTCTCGACGCCGGCCTGGGTAATCACGAGAACGGTCAGCGCATGGTCTATTCATGCAGCGAAACCTTGACGCTGTCGCTCATCACACAGATGGATGCGGTCGGTATGGTCTCGCGTGAAGCGGCGCAGAAGAACGGCCTGACGATCTTCCCCGGTTTCGAGGATTTTCTCGAAGTGCGCCTGGCGGTGAACAATCCGGAGTTGTCGCACCAGGCGTTGAACGATGTCGTCGATATGCCGCTACATGAACGAGCCGAGCGCAATGTACGCAGCCGTCCCCACCGCCACACTGAGAAAGAGGTTTTTGCTGAAATACGCACATAGCAACGTCGGAATCGCGGCATAGAATTCCGGGCGATCTAGCTGTATCTGCCGGTCCTTGATCAACAGGGGCGTGAGGCTGATCGCAGCGACGATCGCCACCGGCAAATATTCCAGCGCCCGCGCCACGAACGGCGGCCAGTGTTCGGTGTTGATCTGCAGCGGCAAGGCACGTGGCAGAAAGGTCACGGCCATCATCAATGCCACCACCAGAATCAGGAACGTTTGGTCAGGCATACACCCACTCCGCAGCCCACAAACGTGGCGATAAATACGTTGAAGGGCGAACTGCCGATCAGGCTCAGTGCTCCCATGCAGACCACGGCGGCAGCGGCGGCGATCAGTTTTCTGCGCGTGTTGCACAGCGAAACCAGCACGTAGAGCATCATCGCCGTCAGTGCGTAATCGAGCTGATATTTGATCAAGTGCGCCGCGTACTGCGCGCAGACCGCACCGAGCAAACCGCCGAGCACCCACGACGTGTGGCAGAACAGGTTGAAACCGATCAGATAACGCACATTGACCGGCGCGCCAGTGCCGAGCTTGACGCTGTGGAAGGCGAAGGATTCGTCGGTCAGGCCACCGGCGTAAGCCCAACGTTCCATGCGGCTCAAGCCAAGGGCGCGCAGGGCCTTGGCCATGTACACCGACATCAGCATGTGCCGCGCATTGATCAGGAACGTGGTCAGTACGATGGTGGTCAGCGATGCGCCGCTGGAGATCAGCGCCAGCGCGGCGAATTGCGATGCGCCGGCATACACGAACAAGCACATCGCCACCGGCAGCCACATCGGCAAACCAGCGTTGACCGCCATCAGCCCGAAGACAAACGACACGGTGAAATACCCGGCGACCACCGGGCTGGCTTCGGCAAACGTGCGCGACGGCTGATGAGTCGCCATCAACGGTGCGCTGCCGGACCTTTCATTCATAGATCCCTCTCAAATGTCCGTTCGCCGTGAGGTTCGCAAAAACCCTGGGCGGTCCAGAATCGCTTGCCCGCGAGGTTAGCATCGTCGACGAACAGAAACATCCGCAGAACCCCGACCCGCTTCATGTCGGATGACGCGGCTTCGACCAGGCGCTGACCCACGCCCTGGCTGCGGTAGCGCGGGCTGACGGCCAGATGATTGATCGTGCCGCGGCTGCCGAGCATGCCGCCCAGCACCGCGCCGACGATCTCGCCGTCGACATCGAACGCCAGGTACGCCGTGGTGGTTTTCTGGATCAACACGCCGCGCAGGCATTTGGCGTCCTGCCATTCGCAGAACGACACTTCGTCGAACTGGCGGAAGAAGCGCTCCATGCGTTGCGCATCCTTGGCCGTAGCCCGGCGCAGGACCACTGGCGTCGAGCATTCGACGCCGTCGATTGGGGTGATCTGATTAGCGAACAATGTCGAAAGCGGTCCCGGGCCGCGAGAAGGAAATTGCCAGAATCTGCCGGTATGCCATGGCATGCGTGTGAGTGTTGCGCGCCGGGGTCACGTAGTGACGCATGTCGCGATCGAGGAAGTAGGTGGTGTCGAGAATTTCCTCGTAGGTGGTCGCCGCCAATTGATGCTTGTGGATGTCGTACAGACGACTCTCCGCACCCTCGACGTTATTGCGTCCCCAGAAGTGCACGCCGCTGAACGGATAGCCATCGCAGTGAATGCCTTCGGGAGTGATCTCCAGCTGTTTGCCGGGTTTGATCTCGATGCGAATCTGATGGATCTGGCATTGCCAGATTTCATCGTGCAACTCTTCCGGCAGAACGCTCTTGTACACTTCGAAATCGGTGTCGATCAGGCTGCGCATCACCGGTGAAGAGATCACTTCTTCGGAAAAGTCCTGAAAGTGCCGTACCACGCCGCCGACATAGGCGTTGTTCGCTTTCGATTGCACATAGGCGCGATGCTCGAGTTGTTTGAGTTCGCGGGTTTTCGGGTTGTATTCAAAGTCGCTGTAACGACGGTAGCGCATGCCGGCTTCGGCCTGACCGTAATAGCTGTCAGGCTCCATGTTTTCCCAACTCTTGGTCAGTCTGACGAAGTCGGCAAAATGACCGTAGAGATTGAAGTCACCACCCTGGACGTTGACAAACTTGTCGCGCCGTAGCGATTCGCCCACTTCTCTGTTCAAAACGATCATTACCAGATTCTCCGTTGCGTTGAACGCCTTAATCTATTAGGTGGAGAATTTGCGTCCATGAGAAAGAATTTCAGGCATTTGAAGTGTTGTTTGAAACGAAACCTGCAACGCATCGAAAACAACTTTTACATGACAAAAACACTGGTTATTTCCCGTTTCGACTGAAAAACCGTCGAAAAAAAACCCCGAACGAATCGGGGTTTTCTCATTTTTCTTACAGCATTTCGATCATCAGAAGATATTGATCGGATAGTCCACGAATACTCGCACTTCGTTACCGCTGACGTTGTACTCGCTGGATTTCTGCGAGACACGCAGAATCGAGCTGCGCAGTTTCACGCTCAGGTCTTTGGCCGGACCACTTTGCACGACGTACTTGAACTGGTTGAAGATCTCGCGCTCGGTGCCGCCTTCGCTGGTGGAGGTGGTGATGTTGTCGCCACGCACGTAAGCGAAGTTGTAGCTCAGGCCCGGAACGCCGAATGCACCGAAGTCCAGGCCGTAGCCCAGCTGCCAGCTGCGTTCATCTTCGGCGTTGAAGTCCGACCAGTAGGAGTTGGCCAGGTAGATGGTATTGCCACCGTCACCGACACGCCCCTGACCTTTCTGATAACCGCCGTAGGCGTAACCCAGGTTGCTGTCGCCGGTGGAACGCTGGTGCGCCACGGTGAACGAGTGCGGGCCGGTGGCGAAGGTCGCCGCCAGGCTCCAGATCTTGTTGTCGTCGCCGGTTACACCGTTTTCGCGGACATAGGAGTTGTCCAGTTTGGTGCGATAGCCGTTGAAGTCCAGGGTCAGCGACTGGTCCTTGTTGAACGGAATCACGTAGTTGGCGTTCACGTACTGTTTCTTCAAGACGTCTTCAACGTCCGAC
Organism: Pseudomonas sp. RIT-PI-o; assembly: GCF_001297215.1. Taxonomy (NCBI): domain Bacteria; kingdom Pseudomonadati; phylum Pseudomonadota; class Gammaproteobacteria; order Pseudomonadales; family Pseudomonadaceae; genus Pseudomonas; species Pseudomonas sp. RIT-PI-o. Next base: position 473,337 of record NZ_LHPA01000020.1, read on the forward strand.
GCATAGAGCGCGCCTTTGAAGCGTTCGGTGAACTGATAGCTGCCGCCCAATACATTGATCGACTTCAGACCGCCGCTGTCACGGCCTTCATCGCTCTTGCGCGATTCAGCGGTAAAACGACCGGCATTCAACTCCAGACCTTTGATCTCACGGGAAGTGATCAAAGTACCGGTGTAGCTTTCCGGCAACAGACGCACGTTGTCGTAACTCAGCACCGGCAGGGCCGGCATCTGGTCGCCGTAGGTCAGCACGGTGTTGGAGAAGCGGAATTTGACCGCTGCGCCGCCCTTGGCGATGTCGTGGTTGGCGCGACCGTCATTTTCCTGCTTGAAGAAGTCGATGCCTTGGGCGCCGGTGCGTCCCTTGCCACCGTCCAGACGCAATGCGTACAGACCAAAGGCGTCAACACCGACACCCACGGTGCCTTGGGTGAAGCCGGACGAGAACGTCCCGATCGCCGCCTGGCCCCACTCGGCTTTGTCCGGGCGACCGTCTTTGTAATCACGATTGATGTAGGCGTTGCGCAGCAGCACTTTGAGGCTGCTGTCTTCAACGAAACCCTTGGATTCGGCCTGGTCGTTAGCCATGGCCTGTGTAGCACTCAACATCCCCAGTGCGATCAGACTGATTCGCTTGTTCAACATTTTGTTTTCCTTATTACGGGTTGAAACGCGCTGTGTCGAACGGCTGAAACGGCGCTTTTGCACTCTTGTATTCACCCCGAAACAAAAAGACCCGTCGACGGATACGTCATGGCGGGCCTGCTCCTTATTTTGAGTCATGGCGGTTAGCCACAGGCGTTGGGCGGAATCGTAGCCGCGCCCTTAACAGTGTGTCAATTTCAAGAATCGTCTTTAAATAGGCGAAAAACGTCTAAGAAACGTAAATTCTTAGCTGGGCAATTGCAGGAAAACCAGATTAAGCAGGGAGTTTTGATTTGTGGGAGCGAGCCTGCTCGCGAAAAGCGATGAATCAGTCAACGAGTCATTGGCAGGGCGGACGCCTTCGCGAGCAGGCTCGCTCCCACCTTTGAATACCTGTAGATAAAATTCAGGCAAAAAAAAGCGCCGCCAATCCCGGCAGCGCTTTGATCAATCCCTGTTACTCCTGTCCTTCCATCACATCCCACAACGCTTCCAGTTCGGCCTCGCTGAACAGCCCAGCGGGGTAGCGCTCGATCATCATCCGGCGCGGATCAGGTTCTCTGATCTGACGCGTTCCATTGGACTTCAACCAGTGCGCGACAAGCTGGAGCGATTCGCCATTGACGGCCATGGGATGCACAGTCCGCTCGCTGACTACGTTCACTTCGGCGTTCATTTCAGCGCTCTCCCCCGTTCATGAGCGGCTAAGTTATCCAAGGTTTGTGACAGAACTGTTGAAGTTCCCCGCCCTCCCTAGTGCAACAGAAGCAATACAAGAGCTATGCCAAAGCGCGCCGAACAGCGACCGGCGGATACAAACAAGCCCGCGGTCCTGACGGGCTGCGGGCTTGCTTTCATGCGTAGCGAGCTAATCATTGCCAGGCTGATTTGTTAACCAACTCAAGCTGTTACGACTCAACTCACTCTTTGTGCGGCGCCGACTGTTGCTGGGTAAGGCAGTGAATATTGCCGCCACCCAGTAACAGTTCGCGGCCCGGCACCATCACCACTTCGTGCTGCGGGAACAGCTTCTGCAGGATTTCCTTGGCTGGCGCGTCCATCGGGTCATCGAAGCTCGGCGCGATGATGCCGCCGTTGACGATCAGGAAATTCACGTAGGAACCGGCCAGGCGCACGGACGGATTACGCTCCTGCGAGCCGTCCACCGGATCGACCCCGGCGCACTCTTCCTCGGTCGCATACAACGGCCCCGGAATCGGCATTTTGTGCACCGTGAACGGGCGGCCCTTGGCGTCGGTGCTGTCTTGCAGCACGCGCATTGCGGCCTGGCAGCGTGGATAGTTCGGATCCTGCGGATCATCGGTCCACGCCAGCAATACTTCTCCCGGGCGCACGTAACAGCAGAAGTTATCCACATGGCCGTCGGTTTCGTCGTTGAACAGACCATCCGGCAGCCAGATGATCTTGTCCACGGACAGGTTGTCACTGAGCACCGCTTCGATTTCTTCGCGGCTCAGGTGCGGGTTGCGATTGCGGTTGAGCAGGCATTCTTCGGTGGTGATCAAAGTGCCTTCGCCGTCGACATGAATCGAACCGCCTTCGAGCACGAAACCTTCAGTGCGGTAGCGCGGGCTGCGCTCGATCTCGAGGATTTTGCCGCCGACCTGCGAGTCACGATTCCACGGCGCATACAGACCGCCATCGAAACCACCCCAGGCGTTGAAATCCCAGTTCACACCGCGCACTTCGCCACGATTGTTGATGACGAAGGTCGGGCCGCTGTCGCGAACCCAGGCGTCGTCGCTGGACATTTCCACCACGCGGATATTCGGCACATCGAGGCGCGCGCGGGCGTTTTCGTATTGGCCGGCGGAGACGGCAACGGTCACCGGCTCGAAGCGGGCGATGGCTTTGGCCACTGTGGCGTGCGCGGCCTGCGCCGGTTTGCCACCCAGACGCCAGTTGTCCGGGCGCTCGGGCCAGATCATCCAGGTCTGGGTTTGTGGCGCCCACTCGGCCGGCATGTAGAAGCCGTCGGCGCGTGGGGTACTTTTCAATGTGGTCATCAGGACTCCAGGGAACCGTCGAGGGTTTTCAACGCGCCGTACAGATTCGGCCGGCGGTCGCGGAATGAACCCCACGCGCTGCGAATATGCTCGAGCTCGTCAAGGTTGAACGTGTGCACAAGAATACCTTCTTCGGTTTTATTCAGCTCCTGCACTTTTTCACCGAACTGGTTGGCGATGAACGATGAGCCATAGAAGGTGATGTCATAACCGTCCTGTTCTTCGTTGCCGATGCGGTTGCTGGCGATCAGCGGCATCAGGTTGGCGCCGGCATGGCCCTGCTGCACACGTTGCCAGTGATCGCGCGAAGAAATGCTGTTGTCGTGTGGCTCGCTGCCAATGGCGGTCGGATAGAACAGGATTTCCGCGCCTTGCAGGGCCATGCTGCGGGCCGCTTCCGGAAACCACTGATCCCAGCAGATGCCTACGCCGATTTTCGCGTAACGGGTGTTCCACACTTTGAAACCGGTGTCGCCCGGGTTGAAGTAATACTTCTCGTGATAGCCCGGGCCGTCCGGGATGTGGCTTTTACGATAAATCCCGAGATTGCTGCCATCGGCGTCGATGATCGCGATGCTGTTGAAGCGCGCCCGCCCGGCCAGCTCGTAGAAGCTGATCGGCAACACCACTCGAAGTTCTTGGGCGATTTTCTGGAAATGCCTGATGGCGACGTTTTCTTCAACGGTCGTTGCCAGTTGCAGGTAATCCGGATTCGGCTTCTGGCAAAAGTACGGTGCCTCGAACAGCTCTTGAATCAGGATGATCTGCGCACCTTTGGCGGCGGCTTCACGCACCAGCCTTTCAGCAGTTTCGAGGTTGGCTTCAAGATCCCACGAACAGGCCATCTGCGTGGCGGCGACGGTAACGATACGGCTCATGAATCATCTCCGGGCTAGTGCTTTGACGGTCGACGAATTCGACCGAAAAGAAACGCGCGCACCGGACAAGAGATCGCCAAGGCCGGGGCAATGGCGACTTTATAACCGATAAATATCGGCTTTAAAACCTATAAATCAGAAAATACGCTATTTAAACGCTTAGTAAATCGATACAAATCGAACTTTAGACCGAATACAAATGTGGGAGCGAGCCTGCTCGCGAATGCGGTGTGTCTGTCACCGCATCTGGCGACTGATACACAGCTTTCGCGAGCAGGCTCGCTCCCACATGGGATGTGCCTTGCTTACAAGCCTTCGGTAAGCACCCGATCCAGCATATCGACAAAGAAATCCACGCTCTGGCGCGACGTCACCATCGGTGGTTTGATCTTGAGGATGTTCAAGTCATCGCCGGTCGGCTGCATGAAAATCCCCAGCTCACGCAGGCGATCACACAGCAACGCAGTCTCTGCAGTCGCCGGCTCCAGCGTCTGCCGATTGCGGATCAGCTCGAGTCCCAGATAGAACCCTGAGCCGTGTACCGCGCCAACCAGCGGATGTTTATCGATCAACGCTTCCAGTCGCGCCTTGAAGTGGCCGCCGACGACTTGGGCGTTTTCCCAGAGCTTTTCTTCTTCCATAACGTCCAGCACTGCCATGCCGATCTGACAACTGACCGGACTGCCGCCCGCCGAGGAGAAGAAGTAGCCCTCGGCCTCCAGCGCCTCGGCTATCTCTCGACGAGTGATCACCGCGCCAAGAGGCTGACCATTGCCCATGCCTTTGGCCATGGTGATGATGTCCGGCACCACGCCCTGATCTTCGAAGCCCCAAAAGAATTTGCCCATGCGCCCATAACCGACCTGCACCTCGTCAGCGATGCACACCCCGCCCTGTGCACGCACCAGCGCATAGACCTTTTGCAGATAACCCGCCGGCAACGAAATACCGCCGGCATTGCCGTACACCGGCTCGCAAATGAAACCGGCCAGTTGCCGCTTCTGCTCGGCAAGTTTTCGCAGATGATGTTCGACGCTGCGCACGTATTCAGGCGCCGATTCGGGGCCACGGAATTCGCCGCGATAGGTGTTCGGCGCCGTCACTGGGTGCACCCAGTCCGGGCGGCTTTCCAGAGCTTTCGGGTTGTCGGCAATCGACGTTGAAACCGCATCGGCGCCGACCGTCCAGCCGTGATAGGCCTCGAGGACACTGATCATGTCGCGCCCGCCGCTGTAGGCCCAGGCCAGGCGAATCGCCAGGTCATTGGCCTCGCTGCCGCTGTTGACCAGGAACACCCGGTCCATGCCCTTCGGGGCGAGCTTGAGCAAGCGTTCGGAAAACTCGGCGACTGCCGCATAGTTGAACCGCGAGTTGGTATTGAGCAACGACCATTGCCGCGCCGCGACCGCCGCCATGCGCGGGTGGCCGTGGCCCAGGACTGCAACGTTGTTGAGCATGTCCAGATACGATCGGCCGTGCATGTCGATCAGATGATTGCGCCAGCCGCGCTCGATGCGTGGCGGGTCGACGTAATAGTGTTTTTGCGTACGGGCGAAACTGGCATCGCGACGCGCGAGCAGGGTTTGCGCGTCCAGCTCTGGCTCGGCGTCGCAGGCGAGGCCAAGCAACGTCGCCGGTGACGGGCACAACGCCTGCCAGGCCAGTGCCCGGGACGGCGTGCAGAACAGCGGCGCGTCGAGCTCTGCTGCTCGGCACAATTGCACGAGCAAAGGCCCGCTGACCTCACCGATTCGCTGGCCATGGTCCAGCGCTGCGCCAGGGTCAGGGAATGGCGTCACGCCCCATAGCCGAACACTGAACTGCGGCCCGTCAAGCCGCAGCGCACCGTCCGCCGTATGACTCAGAACACCCGCGAACGGTGCTTGCACGTCGGTTCCAGGCAGCACATGCAATTCGACATGCAGCGGGAACGTATCCGGTTCAGTCGCGCTGTCCGGCCGCGTGCGTGACAAGCGGTACTGGCCATAACGCGTGGCCGCCAGCCCGTGCACCGTTGCGGCCTCTGTCAGCAAACGCTGATCAATGCCCTGCTGCTCCCAATTGCCGGCCTCGAAGTGCGGGCTCAGCACACCCAAGTCGATCAGGGCAAATTCGCGCCCGACCAGGCCGGGCAGCAGTGGCGCAAATTGAATGTTTTCGACACCGGGCAGGGACTGGCCCACGGCCGTCAGAATCGCCGCCTCCATCAGCGCCAGTGGCACCGAGGTCGCGACGCGGAAGATCTCCCACTCATGACTGAGGTTGTCGCGGCTGTAGGTATTGCCCGGATCGACGCTCACCTGCTGCTCGCCACTGAGCACCAGCACCGCCGCTCGCGCGACGATCAACGGCCACAGCGCTTGCAGCTCTTCGTAGTGCAGCGGATTGACCGCGTGATACGCCTTGACCGCCGGCAGGATGACAAACGGATCGCCATCGGCGTGATGCAGCAAAGCCGCACAGGTCACCGAGAGATCGGTGATACGCCACGTACGCACCAGATCACCGAAATCGATCACCCCTTGCAACTGCCAATGGCGCTGAACATCGCGCTGCCAGACGACATTGTCATCGGTGATATCCATGTGAATCGCCTGCACCGGCAACTTGCCCAGCAGCGGCCGCAAATGGCGCTCGGCCCGCTCGGCGGCAGCGCCTATCGCCGCGCGCTGCTGCTCGTCGCTGATCACCGGCAACAGGTGATTGATCAACGCGTTGGCATGGCGCGCGTCCCACTGCAAGGTGCGCTCGAGGCCGGGGTGATCGAAGCCTGCCAGCGCCAGATCCATCTCGCCACAGAGTCGGCCAAAACCGGCGACCACGTCCTGACCAAGATGATCGAAATCGGTCAACGGCTGCCCGTCGATGTACTCCAGCAACCGCACATGTACCGCTTCGCCATTGGCGTGCAGCGACAACAGGTCTTCGCCGTTATTGGCAGCGATCACGCGTGGTACCTTGATCGCCGAGTGCTCGGCCAGATACTTGAGCCCGGCGTGCTGGGCCTGCAGCTCCGAAAGCGCGTAGTCACCCCGACAGACTTTCAACACGAAGCGCCCACGCGCACTGTCGACGCGATAATTCAGATCCTGCTGGCTGCCCAGCGCCTGCAAGGTGCCGCCAAGCCCGTAATATTCGGCCAGCCATTGCAGCGCCTGCGCTTCTGAAACCTGCGGACCGGGCAAACTGGCGCGATGAATCAACGTGGCGAGCGGCATGAAACGACCCCTGACATTTTATTAGGCGCTTATATCGCCATTGCTCCCGGCGATACGCAACCCTTTATAACGAAGACCGACCAGAAGAAGGCCGCCCCGCCGTCGCGAAAGCCGTCCAGTCAAATTTTCCTACATGACTTTCAGATTGTGTTTCCGCGCAGCTCTGTGCAACCTGCGCCCTGAATTTCACAGCACGGATGCAAGACCAAGTCATGTCCCATCGTCGCCTCGCCCTTTCGAATAAAAAAGTCCGCAACATTCCGCGCCGCTTACGAGCTCTGGCGGCCTGGGCCGCTGATTTCGAGGGATACTTTCCAGCGGATCTCACGCTCGAGGACAAGTACTGCAACTGGAAAATTCCAATCCACATGTCGATGGTCGAAGGAAAACAGGCGACACCCGACCTGAAAAGGCAATGCGCCCAGCACCTGATCGACGCGGCGCAGCATCTACGCCTGGCCCGACCGGAGCATGCGCTTGACTGCAGGGTGGTCGCAGCCATTTGTGTTCCCGGTATGTTTTCCAGCGAAATCTGTATCTATGCGGATCTGGAATATCACCGCGGTCATATACCTGCCTCCGACAGCGAATATGTGGAAACCGGCAGAAGCCTGTCTCTGGAATGGGGGCTGGTTTTGCCACAGGGCATGGGAGAGCGAGGCTTGCGCTACGAGGTTGAAGGCTGGGATGGCCAGTATTACCACGAGGAACGCTGGTATTTTGGCGAGGTGGATTGACACCTCCACGCAGTCGGCACTCGCGCCTCGCAGCGCTTTGCGCAAGAATGTCGCCCGTTCGCCTTGAATCTATGGAAATACTCATGAATGTAATCACCACCGACCTGCCCGGTGTTCTGATCATCGAACCGAAGGTGTTTGGTGACGAGCGCGGTTTTTTCTACGAGAGTTTCAACGCCAAGGCGTTTCTGGAAGCAACCGGCCTCGATGTTCAATTTGTGCAGGACAACCATTCGCGGTCACAAAAAGGCGTACTGCGTGGCCTGCATTACCAACTGCAGCAAACCCAGGGCAAACTGGTTCGGGTGACCGCCGGTGAAGTGCTCGATGTTGCCGTGGACATCCGCCGCAGCTCGCCCGATTTCGGCAAATGGGTGGCCGTGCGTCTGTCTGCCGACAACCACCGGCAGATGTGGATACCGGAGGGTTTTGCCCATGGCTTTGTGGTGCTGAGCGATTACGCCGAATTTCTTTACAAGACCACTGATTACTACTCACCCTCAGCCGAACGCGCGATCCGCTGGGATGACCCGGACCTGGGCATCGACTGGCAACTGGACGCAGCGCCTAAACTGTCGACCAAGGATCAGGCGGCCGCACTTTTCAAGGACGCTGACGTCTTCGCCTGAGGCAAGGTCTGGACAAAAACTCGCCGAGCGGTGATCAGGCAAGGCAAAAACAGGCGAGGAGCGGAGTCCAGGCCCCCTAAATGAGCATTCCGAGCCTGTTTTTAACGCAGCATGATCGACGCGCAGGCAGTTTTCGTACAGAGCAGAGGCATAATGCGCCTGTCCCTACAGGCGTATCCGGCTCATGAAACCAACACTCCCCCGCAGACCCCGCTGGCGCAGCCTCGCGCTGTTGGCCCTGTGCCTGGCGCCGCTGCTGTGGCCGCTGGAACACCTTGCCGAACGCTATTACCGCAGCGAACTCGCCGGGCAGAATCGCCAGACCCTCGACCTCTACGTCGCCAACCTGCTCGGCACCCTGCATCGCTATGAAGTGCTGCCGCAGATCCTCGGCGACCTGCCCGCCCTGCGTGCGGTGCTCGGTGCGCCGGACGACGGCGTGACCCAAGGCAACGCCAATCGTTTGCTGAAAAACATCGCCGCGCAGACCGGCGCCGAAGTCATGTACCTGATGGACACGTCCGGCCAGACACTGGCGGCGTCGAACTGGGACAAGCGTGACAGCTTCGTCGGCCGCAACTTCGCCTTTCGCCCGTATTTCAGCGAAGCCATGGCCGGACGCCTCGGACGCTTCTTCGGCCTCGGCACCACCTCGGCCAAACGCGGTTATTTCTTCGCCGCTGCCGTGCGCAACGGCGAGAAAATCATCGGCGTGCTGGTGATCAAGGTCGACCTCGACCACACCGAAAGCCTGTGGGGCAAAACCCCTGAGCAATTGCTGGTGACCGACCACAACGGCGTGGTCATTCTTACCTCGCGTCCGGAGTGGCGTTTCCGATCAACCCGGGAACTGAGTGATTCCGAGCGCGCCGCGATCACCGCGATCCAGCCCTACCCGACCCGCGAACCCAGATCGCTGAACCTCAGCCCTGACGCGTGGCTGACGCAGACCCACGACATTGCCGAAACCGGCTGGAGCGTGAGCATTCTCGCTCCGCGCACATTGATCGATCGCCCGGTGCGCACCGTAGTCGCGATTGGCGGCGCCACGCTGCTGGTGGTCATGCTGCTGGTGGGTTTGATGATGCAGCGGCGTCGGCATTATCTGGAGCGCATCGCCTTCGAAGCCAAGGCCCGCCGCGAGCTGGAAGGCCGGGTCGCCGAACGGACCAGCGATCTGGAAGGCCTCAACCGACGCCTGAAGCAGGAAGTGCTCGAGCGTGAGCACGCGCAGCAGGAGCTGGTGCGCGCCCAGGACGATCTGGTTCAGGCCGGCAAGCTGTCGGCGCTGGGCACCATGTCGGCGAGCATCAGCCACGAACTCAATCAGCCACTGGCGGCGATTCGCAGTTATGCAGAGAACGCCGAGGTGCTGCTCGACCATCAGCGCACCGACGACGCCCGCGGCAACCTCAAACTGATCAGCGAACTGACCGGGCGTATGGCCTCGATCATCGCCCACCTGCGCGCCTTCGCCCGCCGCGATCGCCACGCACCGGAAAGTGTCGCGCTGCAACCGGCGCTGGACGATGCGCTGGCATTGCTGGCCAAACGTCGGCGCAGTATGGAAGTCGAGCTGATCCGCGACCTGCCTGCCGCCACGCTGTGGGTCGAGGCCGGCGAAACCCGATTGCGCCAAGTGCTCGGCAATCTGCTGGCCAACGCGCTTGATGCGCTGACCGAAAAAGGCCCGCCGCGCAAATTGTGGCTGAGCGCCGAAGCCACCGCCGAAGGCGTCAATCTGTACATTCGCGACAACGGCCCCGGGTTCTGCATGGAAGCCCTTGGCCGCGCCAGCGAGCCCTTCTACACCACCAAGACCCGCACGCAAGGCCTGGGTCTGGGGCTGGCCATTTGCGAAACGCTGATGCGCGCCTTCGGTGGTGAGCTGTCGTTCGCCAACCACAAGCAAGGCGGCGCCCTGATCACCCTGCGCCTGCGCGCCGGTGCGCCCGGAGTCAGCCTGCAACCGTCCGAGGATCGAAGTGCATGACCATCGACAATCGCATCCAGGTAGTGTTGATCGACGACGATCCGCACCTGCGCCAGGCCCTCGGCCAGACCCTGGACCTGGCCGGTCTGAAAATCCTGCCACTGTCCGAAGCCAAAGGCCTGGCCGCACAGCTTGAGCGTGACTGGCCGGGTGTGGTGGTCAGCGACATTCGCATGCCGGGTATGGACGGCCTCGAACTGCTCAATGAATTGCATGCACAGGATCCCGAGTTGCCGGTGCTGCTGATCACCGGCCATGGCGACGTACCGCTGGCGGTGCAGGCGATGCGCGCCGGCGCTTACGACTTTCTGGAAAAACCCTTTGCCAGCGATGCCCTGCTCGACAGCGTGCGTCGTGCGCTGTCCTTGCGCCGCTTGGTGCTGGACAACCGCAGCCTGCGTCTGGCCTTGAGCGACCGCAACGAACTGAGCGCGCGACTGGTTGGTCACTCGACGCCGATGCTGCGCCTGCGTGAGCAGATCGGCGCGCTGGCCGCGACCAAGGCCGACGTGCTGATCCTCGGCGAAACCGGCGCCGGCAAAGAGGTCGTTGCCCGTGCGCTGCATGACTTGTCGAGCCGCCGCAACGGTCCGTTCGTGGCGATCAACGCCGGCGCACTCGCCGAATCGGTGGTGGAAAGCGAGTTGTTCGGCCACGAGCCCGGCGCCTTCACCGGCGCGCAGAAGCGCCGCATCGGCAAATTCGAATTCGCCAACGGCGGCACGCTGTTCCTCGACGAAATCGAGAGCATGAGCATGGACGTGCAAGTGAAATTGCTGCGCATGCTGCAAGAGCGGGTCGTCGAACGCCTGGGCGGCAATCAGTTGATCCCGCTGGACATCCGGGTGATCGCCGCGACCAAGGAAGACCTGCGCCAGGCGGCGGACCAGGGCCGCTTCCGCGCCGACTTGTATTACCGCCTCAACGTCGCACCGCTGCGTATCCCGCCCCTGCGCGAACGTGGTGAAGACGCATTGGTGCTGTTCCAGCATTACGCCGACGAAGCCAGCGCTCGCCACGGTTTGCCGCCCCACGAACTGCAACCGGCGCAACGCGCATTGCTGCTGCGCCACACCTGGCCGGGCAACGTACGCGAATTGCAAAATGCCGCCGAGCGTTTTGCGCTGGGCCTGGAGCTGGCATTGGATAGCAGCGCTGACGGCAGCGGCGCCGCGCCTGTGGAAGTGGTCAACGGCGGCCTCAGCGAGCAAGTGGAAAACTTCGAGAAGTCGTTGATCGCCGCCGAACTGGCGCGCTCGCACAGTTCGGTACGCAGCCTCGCCGAAGCCTTGGGTATTCCGCGCAAGACTCTGCACGACAAGTTGCGCAAACACGGCCTGAATTTCGGCGACAGCAGCCACGGGGAAGAGAGCGAATGAGCAGCGCAAGCGAATACCTGGAAACGGTGCTGCATCACGACATTCCGCTGACCGTCGAAATGGGGCTCAAGGTGCTTGAGTGGCGAGAGCAGCAATTGAGCCTGCACCTGCCCCTCGCGCCCAACGTCAATCACAAGAGCACCCTGTTTGGCGGCAGCCTCTACTGCGGCGCGGTGCTGGCCGGTTGGGGCTGGTTGCATTTACGTCTGAAAGAAGAAGGGATTACCGACGGACACATCGTCATCCAGGAAGGGCAGATCAGTTATCCGCTGCCCGTGACCGGGGACGCCGTGGCCATATGTCCGCCGCCGGATGCAGCGGTGTGGAAGCGGTTTTTGGCGATGTATCGGCGTTATGGGCGGGCGCGGTTGACGCTGGATACGCGGATCCTGAATGCGGGAAGTCAGGCCGAGGCGGTGAGATTTACCGGGCAGTACGTGTTGCACCGCTGAAGATCAAAAGCCCCCTCACCCTAGCCCTCTCCCGAGGGAGAGGGAACCGATACGGGGATGCTGCAGATTCAAGTCGACCTGAAACTGCTTCGCCGAATCCACAATCGACTCGATTCTCCAGGTCCATGCATAGCGCCAGACCCCTCACCCCAGCCCTCTCCTGGGGGAGAGGGCTGGGGTGAGGGGGAATTCCGGATCAGCAGTTAACCTCGAGCCAACTCCAACAATCTCTCGCGCCACGCAGCCTTCGCCGGCAGCGCCAGAAAGAACTCGTTCAACAGCGATTCCCGCGGCGGATAACTGAACGCCTCGCCGCTCAGATCCAGCACCTCGCCACCCGCCCCTTCCAGCACCCCCTGAGCTGCCGCCGTGTCCCACTGCGAAGTGGGCGCCAGGCGTGGATAGCAATCGGCAGCACCTTCGGCCAACAGACAAAATTTCAACGAACTGCCAATACTGGTCAGTTGCAGCTCACCGAGACTCGCGCTCAACCCGGCCAGCAGACGCTCTTGCTCAGGACTTGAATGACGGCGGCTGGCGACCACAGTAAACGCCTCGCCCGGCGCAGGCACGTCGCGCACCTGAATCGGCACCGGCGTTGCGCCCTTGTCGCCACGCCAGGCACCCAGTTCGGCGCCGCCGACGTAAAAACGACCGTTGGTCGGCATCGTCACCACGCCAAACACCACCCGGCCGTTTTCGATCAGTGCGATGTTGACGGTGAACTCCTCGCTGCCGCTGATGAACTCCTTGGTGCCGTCCAGCGGATCCACCAGCCACCAGCGCTGCCAGCCGGCGCGCACATTCTGCGGGATATCGGCGTCCTCTTCGGACAGCACTGGAATGCTCGGATCAAGCGCCGTCAGCCCGGCAACGATCAGGTGGTGTGCTGCCATGTCAGCAGCCGTCACCGGCGAATCATCGGACTTGGCCGTGACTTCAACACCGGCACGCCAGAACGGCAGAATCGCCTCGCCGGCCTGTAACGCCAGCTCGACCACCGGTGCCATCAACGGATGGGGAAAATTCATCAACGTCTCACTCATAGCTGAACACCCCGCGCTGGGTCAGCAGGTCACGGGTCAAATACAGCGCCGCCAACGCGCGGCCTTCGGTAAATTGCGGATTCAGCGCCAGCGCCGACAGTTCGCGCAGATTGACCTTATCGACGCGCATCGGCTCAGGCTCATCGCCTTCCAGCCGTTCCTCGTAAAGATCAGTGGCGAGGACGACTTGAATCTTTTGACTCATGTAACCGGGCGACAGCGACAGCTCGGTCAGATGCTCCAGTTGGCGCGCGCCATAACCGGCCTCTTCCTTGAGCTCCCGCTCGGCCGCCGCCAGCACATCTTCGCCCGGCTCGATCAGGCCTTTGGGCAGAGACAGTTCGTACTCCTCGGTCCCGCCGCAATACTCTTCGATCAGCACCGCATGTTCGGCGTCGAGCATCGCGACGATCATTACCGCGCCATACCCCGCGCCTTTGCCGACCAGACGCTCGTAGGTGCGCTCCACGCCATTGGAAAATCGCAGCTTGAGTTCTTCGACGCGAAACAGGCGACTGGTGGCGACGATCTCGCGGGCAAGTACGGTGGGTTTCTGGCGCATGCAAAGCTCCTTGGCGTGAACGCGCTACTATAACGCGGCTTTCCCGATTGTTTGCGTCGGATATCCTTTCACCGTTCGAGACGTTGCCATGCCCTCTTTACCGTGGTCCGACATCGATACCGTTCTGCTCGACATGGACGGCACGCTGCTGGATCTGCACTTCGACAACCATTTCTGGCTCGAGCACCTGCCCCAGCGCTACGCCGAACTGCACGGCATCAGCCGGGCGATGGCAGAGCTGGAATTGCAGCCGTTGTTCGAACGCCACGCCGGCCAGTTGCAGTGGTACTGCCTGGATTTCTGGAGCGCGGAGCTGAAACTGTCGGTGCGGGAACTGAAACAGGAAACCGCGCACTTGATTGCCCTGCGCGCGGATGCCGACACCTTTCTCGCCGCGATCAAGCGTGCCGGCAAACGGGTGATCATGATCACCAATGCGCACCGCGATTCGCTGTCGTTGAAACTGGAACGGATCGAACTGGCGCCCTACTTCGAGCGGCTGATCAGCTCGCATGACTATGGTTTTCCCAAAGAGAACCCACAGTTCTGGGACGCCTTGCAGGCGGACATCGGTTTTGATCCGGCGCGCAGCCTGTTTATCGACGACACCTTGCCGATCCTGCGCAGTGCACGGGATTTTGGCGTGGCGCATTTGCTCGCAGTGAAAGAACCCGACAGCCGCAAAGGGCCGAAGGACACGGCGGAGTTCGCCGCAGTCGGGGATTATCGCGAGCTCATTACCGGACTCTGATCCCTGTAGGAGCTGCCAAAGGCTGCGATCTTTTGATCCTGGTTTTAAAAATCAAAGTCAAAAGATCGCAGCCTTCGGCAGCTCCTACATGACTGCGTTATTTTGGAATGCGCAGTTTTTGTCCCGGATAGATCTTGTTCACATCCTTGAGCATCGGTTTATTGGCATCGAATATTTTCTGGTACTGGTTGGCATTGCCATAGACGCGCAGTGAGATCGCACTAAGCGTGTCACCTGCCTTGACCTCGACAAGCTCGGCGGCCGCCACAACCGGGCCGGTCACGGTGATCTGATCATCGACGCTGCCTACGCCCGCAATGTTGCCTAGCGCAAGCAGAACCTTTTCCTTTTCTTCCTGGCTCGCCACTTCACCGGTCACCGTCACCTTGTCGCCATCCACGGTCGCCTGCACGTTGGGATTGCCCAACCCGACCTTGCTGATATGTTCCTTCAACTGCTCACTCGCATTGGCATTGCCTGGGGTCAACAGATCAATCAGCTTCTCACCGGCCTCTTTCACAAAGCTCAACAGACTCATAGCACACACTCCTTGATTTGGGTTCCAGTCGTCCAAGCCTAGACCACCCCGGCCAAACCCGGTTCCAGTCCGACCAATGACGCTGCCGCGCCGCAGGCGGTAGAATCGCCACACCCCGCCAACCGCCCGGAGCGAAGATGGACATCAAGCAGCTGAAATTCCTCATCGCCCTCGACGAAACCCGCCATTTCGGTCAGGCCGCCGCGCGCTGCCACATCACCCAGCCGACCCTGTCGATGCGTTTGCGCAGCCTTGAAGAAGAACTTGATCTGCCACTGGTCAACCGCGGCCAGCGCTTCGAAGGCTTCACCGCGCCGGGCGAGCGTGTGCTGGCCTGGGCGCGTACGGTACTGGCGGCCTACGACGGCTTGCAGGCGGAAGCGGCGGCCTGTCGCGGCAACCTGATCGGTACGCTGCGCCTGGGTGTGGTGCCGCTGTCGAGTTTCGATCCGTTACCGCTGATGCAACGTCTGCACGCAGCGCACCCGGAGCTGCGCTTCGAGCTGTCCTCGCTAAGCTCCGAGCAGGTGCTCGAACACTTGGCGAACAACCGCATCGACATCGGCGTTTCCTATCTGGAGCGTCTGGACAGTGAGCGCTTCGATTCGCTGGCCTTCAACGAGACCCGCATGGGCCTGCTCTACGACGAGCGCTCGTTCAGCTTCGGCGAAGCGCCCCTGAGCTGGGAATCACTGATCGAGCTGCCGCTGTGCATGCTCACCAGCGGCATGCATTTTCGCCAGTCCATCGACCACAACTTCCACAGTCGGGGCCTGACGCCGCAGCCGCTGCTGCAAACCGACGCCGTGCATCAATTGCTGCAAGCGGTGCACGGCGGTTTTTGCTGCGCGATCATGCCGCTCGACGGCGGCGCGGAAACCCTCGCCGATCATCTGCGTCTGCAACCCATCGAGAATGCCCACACCCTCGCCCCGCTGGGCCTGATCATGCGTCGTGGTGCGCCGCGTTCAGCGCTGGCTGAGGCATGTTTCGCGCTGTATCAAAAATCGCCAAAAGACGCTTGATCGACGGCATCTATCGGTAGATCGGTAATAGCGATTAGACGCGACAACTTGCCGCGCCTAGTCTTGACCTAGATCAAACCGTCGGTGATGCCATGAACGCCAAGCGTCCAGCCTGCGCGGCGCCAGCAATCGAAACGCCCGCGCCTGCCGCCAGCCAGACCTACAGCTACAGCGATTTATCCTTCGAGGCATCGGCCAGCACCGCGCTGGCCGAGGAAGTCGCGTTGGCGATCGCCTACAACGGCATCAGCCAGGCAGTGATGCTGGTCACCCCGACTGACCTCGAAGATTTCATCGTCGGTTTCAGCCTCGGCAGCGGCATCATCGAAGACGCCAGCGATATCTATGATCTGCAACTGACGGGTGCAGGCTCGGCGCAATACGCGCAGGGGACCATCGCCAACCGGGCGCTCTGGAATCTCAAGCAGCAGCGTCGGCAGTTGGCCGGCACCAGCGGTTGCGGATTGTGCGGCGTCGAAGCTGTGGAACAGGCGTTGCCCGATCTTAAAGTGTTGCCGGGCGCAGCCTTGCCACCGATCGAATGGCTCGACGGCTTGCGCCAGCGCATCGGCGCGTTCCAGCCGCTGGGCCAGCACTGCGGCGCGGTGCATGCGGCGGTGTTCATGAATGCCAGCGGTGAATTGCTGCTCGGCCGCGAAGACATCGGCCGGCACAACGCGCTGGACAAGCTGATCGGCGGTTTGATTCGCCAGAAAATTTCCACCGAGGGTGGGCTGGCGATTGTCACCAGCCGTTGCAGCCTCGAACTGATCCAGAAAGTCCTGCGTGCCGGCATCCAGACCCTGGTCAGCCTGTCGGCACCCACCGGCCTGGCCGTGCAATGGGCCCGGCGCCACAACCTCAATCTCATCCACCTGCCGCAGAAAAGTGCGCCGCGGGTGTACAGCCCCGCGATGGAGAATCAAGCGTGAGCCAACATCATCAAGCCGACCAGAAACCTGTTCCGCGCTACAAGCCTTACAAAGGCGCCGCCGGCGGCTGGGGCGCCCTGATCAGTGTGGCCCAGGCGTGGTTGACCAGCGACAACGCCTTGAAAAACCTGCGCATGATGCTCAAGACCAACCAGAACGGCGGCTTTGACTGCCCGGGTTGTGCCTGGGGTGATTCGCCGGAAAGCGGCATGGTCAAGTTCTGCGAGAACGGCGCCAAAGCGGTGAACTGGGAAGCGACCAAGCGCCGCGTCGATGCGAAATTCTTCGCCAAGCACAGCGTCACGTCGCTGCTGGAGCAGAGCGACTACTGGCTGGAATATCAGGGCCGTCTGACCGAGCCGATGGTTTACGACGCCGAGTCCGATCGCTACAAGCCGATCAGTTGGGAGGATGCCTTCGCCCTGATCGGCAAGCACCTGCGCAATCTGCCGAGCCCGGATCAGGCCGAGTTCTACACCTCGGGCCGCGCCAGCAACGAAGCGGCGTATCTGTATCAGTTGTTCGTACGGGCTTACGGCACCAACAATTTCCCTGACTGCTCGAACATGTGCCACGAGGCCAGCGGCGTGGCGCTGGCGCAGAGCGTCGGTGTCGGCAAAGGCACGGTGACCTTCGATGACTTCGAACACGCCGACGCGATTTTCGTCTGGGGCCAGAACCCCGGCACCAACCATCCGCGCATGCTCGAACCGTTGCGTGAAGCGGTGAAACGCGGTGCCCAGGTGGTGTGCATCAACCCGCTGAAGGAGCGGGGCCTGGAGCGTTTCCAGCATCCACAGCACCCGATCGAAATGCTCACCAACGGCGACAAGCCGACCAACACCGCCTACTTCCGCCCGGCACTCGGCGGCGACATGGCCGTGCTGCGCGGCATGGCCAAGTTCCTTCTGCAATGGGAGCGCGATGCGCAGAAAGCTGGCGAGCCGGCGGTGTTCGACCATGATTTCCTCAATGCCCACAGCGCCAACGTGCTGGAGTATCTCGCCACTGTCGACGACACCTCGTGGGAGCAGATCGTCGAGCAGTCCGGCCTGACGCTGGTCGAGATCGAGCAAGCCGCGCGCATGTACGCCAAAGGCAAGAACGTGATCATGTGCTGGGCCATGGGCATCACCCAGCACCGCCATTCGGTGCCGACCATTCAGGAGATCGCCAACCTGATGTTGTTGCGCGGCAACATCGGCAAGCCGGGCGCCGGTCTGTGCCCGGTACGCGGTCACAGCAACGTGCAGGGCGACCGCACCATGGGCATCAACGAGCGTCCGCCGGTGGCGTTCCTCGATTCGCTGGAACGTCGCTTCCAGTTCAAGGTGCCGCGTCATAACGGCCACAACGTGGTCGAGGCAATTCATGCGATGGCCGAAGGTCGCGCCAAGGTGTTCATTGGGTTGGGCGGCAACTTTGCCCAGGCCACCCCGGACAGCTCGCGTACCTTTGAAGCACTGCGCAACTGCGACCTGACCGTGCAGATCAGCACCAAACTCAACCGCAGCCACCTCGCTCACGGCAAGGATGCGCTGATCCTGCCGTGCCTGGGGCGTACCGATATCGACATCCAGACCGAAGGCGCGCAAGCGGTGACCGTGGAAGACTCGTTCAGCATGGTCCACGCTTCCAACGGCCAATTGCAGCCGCTGTCGAACCAGATGCGCTCGGAGCCGTCGATCATCGCCGGCATCGCCGCCGCCACTCTGGGCAGCCAACCGGTCGACTGGAACTGGCTGGTGGCTGATTACGGACGCATTCGCGAACTGATCGCCGACACCATCCCGAACTTCAAAGACTTCAACGAGAAGATCAAAAACCCGGGCGGCTTCTATCTGGGCAATTCCGCTGGTGCACGCAAGTGGAACACGCCGTCAGGCCGGGCCAACTTCCGCGCCAACCAGTTGCCGAAAGATCTGGTCCACGAGCGCACTCGTGCCACCGGCCAGGTGCCGGATCTGATCCTGCAATCGATGCGTTCTCACGATCAGTACAACACGACGATTTATGGACTTGATGACCGTTATCGCGGCGTGAAGGGCCAACGTGACGTGCTGTTCGCCAACGAGGCCGACATCATTCGTCTGGGCTTCCGTCCGGGGCAGAAGGCTGACATCGTGTCGATCTGGGACGACGGTCGCGAGCGCCGGGTGAAAGGGTTTACATTGTTGGCGTTCGACATTCCTGCCGGGCAGGCGGCGGCGTACTATCCGGAAGTCAATCCGCTGGTGCCGCTTGAAAGCACTGGCGATGGCAGCCATACGCCGACCTCGAAGTTCATTGCGATCCGGCTGGAAGCGGCGAGTGAGACTGGGTTGATCATGGCCAAGTCTGCTTGATGCGGTGACTGGACGATTGCTATCGCGAGCAGGCTCACTCCTACAATTGACCGTGTCCTGTCTGTAGAAACGCGGTCACTGTAGGAGTGAGCCTGCTCGCGATAGCGGTAGCCGATTCACCGAATGTCTCACTCAACATTTTTCGACCGCCCACAAAAAAGGCCGTTTTTGTATAAAAACGGCCTGTCCGAAGTAGCTAAAGACCGGCGAAAATCGGTTAAGTTCCGGTGAAAAAACAGTAACTTGCAATATTGTATACATGTCGTGTTATTCGTCGGATTTTGATTGTCACGCCCAATGCAGAGCCTCAGGATCGGCGCCGTCATCCCTTTGAGGCTCATCCTCTATGAAGTTCTCCTCGATTCTCTTGTTGTCCCTTGGCCTGGTCAGTGGCTTCGCTTCTGCCGGAGGCACCACCGAAGCAGGTGTGGGCGGCGCATTGGGCGGGGTTCTTGGCTCGGTCGTCGGTCAATCGTTAGGCGGCAATACAGGTTCCACCATCGGCGCAGCCCTGGGCGGCGCGGGTGGTAGTGCGGTCGGCGCAGACAAGCGCAGCCGTGGCGAAGCGGCCATCGGCGGTGCACTGGGTGCAGCCGGCGGTAACGTGGTTGGCCGCAGTCTTGGCGGCACCACCGGCAGCCTGATCGGCTCCGCAGCAGGTGGCGGCGCGGGCGGCGCGCTGGGTAACTACATGGGCAACAAGAGCGACGACGATGATCGTCGTTACGACCGTCGCCATGATGACCGTCGCTACTACCGCGACCGTGGTCACCCGGGTCGCGGCCACGCTTACGGCCACCGCAAGCATCACAAGTACTATCGCCACCATTGAGGCGAAAGCTTGAACGAAAATCGCAGCCCCTTGGGCTGCGATTTTTTTGCGCGATCAGATGACCAACCGTTCCAGCGCCCCGCGCAGACCTGCAGGAATCGGCACCGGCTGATTGCTCGCCCGATCGACAAACACATGCACGAACCGCCCCGCCGCACACGCCTCGCTTTCGCCGACCTTGAACACCGCCAGCTCGTACTGCACCGAACTGTTGCCCAGCTTGCCGACCCGCAGTCCGATCTCGATCAGATCGGGGAAAGCGATCGAGGCAAAGTAATCGCACGCCGAACTGACCACGAATCCCACTACTTCGCCGTCATGAATATCCAGGCCGCCGACCTGAATCAGATAAGTGTTCACCGCCGTGTCGAAGAAGCTGTAGTAGGTGACATTGTTGACGTGACCGTAGGCATCGTTGTCGTGCCAGCGTGTGGTGATGGGCTGGAAGTGAGGGTAGTCGGAGCGTTGTGGTGTCGGGCTGGACATTGACCAAGGATTCCTTCGGATTTTTCGGCGAGTCTAATTCAAACCGTGGCAGCACCTTCGCGAGCAGGCTCGCTCCAATATTGAAAGGCGCGAACCTGTGGGAGCGAGCCTGCTCGCGAAGGCGATGTATCAATCGCAGCATTGTTCAGCGATCAGCAAACCCCCTCCCCTGCGCCGCCAGCTCGCCAATCAGCCGCGCCGGCTTCCACTGATCGCCCTGGCGCGTCTCCAGCGCCAGCAGGCGCTGATGGATATCCGCCAGCCCCTGTTGATCCGCCCAGGCCATCGGCCCACCCTTCTCCGCTGGAAACCCATAGCCATTCAAGTACACCAGATCGATGTCATGGGCCGAGCCGGCAATGCCCTCCTGCAGGATCTTCGCGCCTTCATTGACCAGCGCCAGCAAACAGCGCTCAAGGATTTCTTCAGGACCGATGTCGCGACGCTGGAAACCCAATTCCTCACTGACCCGCAGCACCAGTGCATCGACCTCGGGATCATGCTCGGCCTGCCTACTGCCCGGCTCGTAGTGGTAATAACCATTACCGGACTTCTGCCCGAACCGGCCCATTTCGCACAGGCGGTTATCGATCTGCACCTCCGGCGCATCCTGGCCCTTGCCAGCGAGCTCCCGAGCACGCCACTCCAGATCGATACCGACCACGTCGTACATGCGAAACGGCCCCATGGCGAAGCCGAAACCTTGCAGCGCGGAGTCCACCTGCTGTGGATAAGCGCCTTCGAGAAGCATCTTGCGCGCTTCGATTACATACGGATGCAGCATGCGATTGCCGATAAAACCGTGGCAGTTGCCCGACACCACGCTGACCTTGCCCATACGCTTGCCGAGGGCCAAGGCGGCTTCGAGTGCCGCCGGCGACGTTTGCGCGCCGCGTACGATTTCCAGCAGTTTCATGATGTGCGCCGGGCTGAAGAAGTGCAGGCCCAGCACCTGTGCCGGGCGCCGGGTCGCAGCGGCAATGGCGTCGATGTCCAGCGCCGAGGTGTTGCTCGCCAGCAGAGCTTCAGGCTTGAGCAGGCCATCCAGCTCACGAAAGATCTTCTGCTTGAGCTCGAGGTTTTCGTACACCGCTTCGATCACCAGGTCGACATTGCGGATCGTCGCGTAATCCGCCGCCGCAGAGACGCGAGCGATACGGGTATCCGCTTCGGCCTGATCGATGCGGCCCTGACGCACGTTGTGTGCATAAGTTTCGGCGACCGCCATCAGCGCCTGCTCGAGCATCTGTGGATTGTTATCCACCCACTGCACGCTCACGCCGGCATTGGCCAGGCACATGACAATGCCACGGCCCATGGTGCCTGCGCCGATCACCGCAGCCTGCTGGATTTCGAAGGATGTCTGGCTCATGTTGTTCTCTTGTGAGTGGCCCGAAGACAGATTCCAACCTTAGTCAGGCCACGACGCTTTTTGAAGTCTATTAGCGTGATGATCGACATTCAGCGGATGGATGCAGCGCCCACAGATCCTCTGCCTAATCGAGCAAGTGATTGTCTGCCCATTCCCGGACTTCAGCGTAGGGATACTCCTCCAGCGCTGCGAATCCTGGAATCGCGCGCGCCTTGAGCCTGGTGAACAAAGGCACGCTGATACCGCAGAGGAATCGCGTCAGGCGTTCGGCCGACGGAATGCGCCCAGTGTGCTGCTCATGCCTGTGGATAAATTCATCACACAATTCTGCGAAGTTTTTATCCACAAGCGGCGGCAACGCTGGCGGCTCGGGCAACCGGGCGACATGGCCGTGACACACCGAACAATGGCCACAACGCTCGGGGGCATTGTGATCACCGAAATATTCGGCCAGGCGATAACCCAGGCAGCGTTCGGTGGCGAACACCTCGAGCATGGCGTGAATCCGCGCCACCTCAGTCTGTTCGTGGCGGGTGAAATACTCGTGCAGCTCAGCGCTCAGGGCATCGCTGGCAAAATCACTGTGCAGCAGGCTGTAAACCTCGGTCATCTGCTTGCTCTCAAGCTCGACCCAGCCTCTTTCCTGGAAGTAATCCAGCGCTGTCACCACGCGATTGCGCTCCGCGGAATACTGCGAGTACATCGCCTCGAAATCTACCGTGGCCCAAGTGCGTGCTCGCGCGGACGTTCTGATGATCGCCGCAACGAAATCCCTGCGCTCGCCTTCAAAACGCTCGAGCAGTGCCTCCGGCTCGAGCAAATATTTGAAGCGATACTCGGCGTAATAGGCGTAACGCGGAGCGATCAGACCGCGCAGTTCCAGCTGCACCAGCAGCGTCTTCAATGGCAACGAGCGAATATTGCTCTGATCCGCCAATGGCCCGAGCAGAAACTCCCACTGCCCCTCAGGCACCGAAGCTTTCAGTTCATCGAGTACATAACGAATGCCATCGCGCTCGGGTGTGTCGCCGTAAACGAAGTTCTCCAGCACATTGAGGCTGTCGCGATTGGCCAGCACCAGGCAGTCAGAGGGCTGACCGTCACGGCCGGCACGACCGATTTCCTGGCTGTAGTTTTCGATGGATTTGGGCAGATCGAAATGCACAACGTTGCGAATGTCGCTCTTGTCGATGCCCATGCCGAAGGCAATGGTGGCGACGATGCAATTGGACTGCCCGGCCATGAAGCGGCGTTGAATGTCCTCACGCTGATCGTGGGGCAAACCTGCGTGGTAAGCCTCGGCCTGGATACCGTTGCGCTCGAGATGCTCGGCAATGTGCTCGGCGGTCTTCTGCAACGTGACGTATACAATGCTCGGTTGCCCGGGGCGCTCGGCCATCCATTCCACCAGCCGCCGGCGCTTGTCGTGGCCGCGCACAGGCTCAACGAGCAGGTTGAGGTTGGGTCGGTAAAAACCAGTGGTCACCACATCTGCCGGGGCAATGGCGAACTTGGTCTGCATGTCGGCGATGACTTTCGGTGTGGCCGTAGCGGTAAGCAGCAGGGCCTGGGGGATGTTGAACTGGCGCTGGTAGTCCAGCAGTTTCAGGTAGTCGGGACGAAAGTTGTGGCCCCACTCGGAAATGCAGTGTGCTTCATCGACCACCAGCAACGAGATCGGCACCTGTTGCAGAAAATTGCGGAAGCGCTCGTTTTTCAGGCGCTCGACGGAAATCATCAGAATTTTCAGCTCGCCCGAACGCGCACGGGCCATGACGTCGTTGGCATCCTCGCGGCTCTGCGCCGAATCGATACTGCCTGCCGAGATGCCGTGGCGCTTGAGAAACGCCAGTTGATCCTGCATCAACGCCAGCAGCGGCGAGACCACCAAGGTCAGATGCGGTAGCAGCAGGGCCGGCAGTTGGTAGCAAAGCGACTTGCCGGAGCCCGTGGGAAAGATCGCCGCCGCCGAGCGCCCCGCCAGCACCGCGCTGATGGCGGCCTCCTGACCGGGTCGAAACTGTGGATAACCAAAAACCTGTTCCAGGGTGTTGTGCATTCGCTGTCACTCCTTTGACTGCTGCCATGCCCAAAGCCTAGCGGGCGATCGCAGCGAGTCGAGAAAAGGTTGGGGGCAAATCGATACGGAATGATACAGGGTATCAAGCGTACACGAGGGATCGTCAGGTAGATGAAGTATCCGGACAACTAACGATTCCGCTCAATAAACTTTCATTACAGAAAAAACAAAAAACAGATTTATTCGAATCTACAAGAATCGAAACAACCAGGCACTTTATCAAGCGAACCCACTCAAACTAATTTACTTGCTCTTAAAACAAACGAGAGCAACAACATGACAACGTTAACCATTTTTTTCTGCGGTACCGGTTCAAACAAGTTTGATGACAAACATAAAAGCTTCTGGGATGGCGAAATCGTTTCTACGCTTGCTGCACACCACGGCGGACGCGAATTTGCCGATTGGATCGTGGTCGACGGCCCTGGCAGCGGCAATCTGCAAGCCGATGACCTGTTCACCAAGACCTCCGAATACGGCCTGTCTGGAACCCTGTTCGGTAAAGGCTGGGACGAAAACGTGCAACACGCCATAAATGTCATCAAAGGCAAATGCGACTGGCAGCGTAAACAACTTACCGAGGCAGAATATAACCGTCTGAAAGCCGCAGGCATTCCTATTGAAGATGTGAAAGTGGAAGGCTCCTGGTTGTGGCGCCAATACAACTATGGCGAGCGGAGTATCACGCAGCAGAAATTACAGGAACAGATCATCAAGACTTTCCGCAAGGACAGCATCATTCCCACCCGAGTCAATATGGTCGGCTGGAGCCGTGGGGGGATCAGTTGCCACATGTTGGCCAATGCCATGTTCAAGGACGCTGCCCTCAAACATATTCCGGTGAATATATTTGCGATTGATCCAGTTCCGGGTATCGGCAACTTTCAGGAAAACCGGGTGAAACTTCAGTCCAACGTCAAGGAATACATCGCTTTCTATGCCCGCGACGAGCGCTCGAAAGGCTTCAGTTGCGTGATTCCACAAACAGCCACGGGTACCAGGACCTCGATCTACCCAATGGCCGGTCGCCACGCCACCCTCGCTGGCAACGCTACAGCCCTTGGGGGCGACCCCACCAGCGGCAGCGACCTCAACGCCCTGATCGAGCCCGGCCGCATCGTTCGCCATTTCGCCGAAACCTGCCTCAAACGCTGGGGCGTCCCACTGAGCAAGACCCTCAACCTGAGCAATGCCGACCTGCTCCGATTCACCGGCGCCATCGTCAGCGACGAAGCTCGCTACAAGAAGATGCACAGCCAGTCCTACACCTATTTCACCGAGCTGGACAAAGGCGAGCGCTATGTCTCGCTGGGCAGCAAAGGCGTGCCGTTCTCGGCAGTCAAAGGCACGATCTACCGGCCGGCAACCGGACTGACCACGAGCCTGCTGGATATTTCCGGTTACCAGCATCTGCGTTGAAAAACGTTGAAGAATCGATAGCAACGTCCGGCAAAGAGTTCGTCCCGTTCCTACTTCACGTGATGCCTTGTCGGCTATCGCGAGTTGGTGGTGCGAACCTATAGTCGTGGGTGTCGCTGTGTGTTCAGCGACTCGGGCTTGGTCACCCGATTGGTTCGTGTATACGCATGCACTGTATGCTGCGGGCACTCATTTGCCTGCAGTTTATGGTGACTGTGTTTGGGACACCCTCGGGTGTGCCGGGTATGTGCACGATCCTCACCGGTTGACCAACCCGAACACAGTCGCCTCCTGTCGCTTGGTCACGATGTGGCGGCTTCATTTGCAGCATCCGAGGGTCGAAAAATGAAAGCACGCAGTCAATACACCACCGATCGCTACCGCCCACTCGAATCAAACCTCACCGACAGCAAACCGCTGATCATCGACACACAAGCCAATCCGCAGGACATCCTCGAGTGCGCCGTCCAGCGCCTGCGCGCCTCCAGCGACCTTCTGCAAACCCTGTACTGCCTGAGCTTCAAACAAGCCGACGTCGAAGACATCCCCCACATCACCCACGCCCTGTACCTGCTGACCCAGGACGGCTGCGACCTGCTGCAAGTCGCACAGACACAAATGCTCAACTGGAAAGCGCCGGCCTAAGCCGAGCAGCCTTATCACCGCCGATCCCTGTCGGCGATCAACCACCAATCATCCTCATCAACACTTCAGCATTGCCTGAAAGTAAGTCACTGGCGTACATTGACCATGATTTTTATTGAGACTTCAGTCTTTACCCGCCGAGTAAGAGAGTTACTGGACGACGATGCCTACGCCACCTTTCAAAAGCAGCTGGTCGCAGACCCGTCCATTGGCGATGTAATCGAAGGGACCGGGGGGGTGCGTAAAGCACGAGTCGCCTCCAAAGGCCACGGTAAACGAGGAGGAGCAGGGGTCATCTACTACCACTTCGTTTCAGCATCACAGATCGCGTTGTTGATGATTTACTCAAAAAATGAGCAGCAGGATCTTACTCATGACGAACGGAAAGCACTGAAGGCCATGATTGGAAACTGGAGGTAACCATGAGCAAATTTTTTGATGAGCTGATGGAAAGCGTGCAGGAAATGGATGAGATTCTTCGGGGTGAAAAAAAACCTTCCCGCGAATTTCATGTGGATGCATTACAGGTTAAACAGATTCGCAAAGCGACGGGAATGACGCAGGCAAAGTTCGCAGCCTTGATTGATGTCCAGCTCGGGACGTTACGCAATTGGGAGCAAGGTCGTCGTCAGCCGACTGGCCCGGCTAAAGCACTGCTCAAGGCCATTCATAACGATCCTGTCCATGTGCTCAGTGCACTTGCTGATTGACAGGTTCTGAAGAAGTAGCCAAGCCAAAGCCAAAGTCCAGTTTTTGAGGCCAACCAGGCTGCATTTTAAATCGAAAATAAAAAACCGCCCCAAAGGGCGGTTTTTTATTCACTGCAAACCACTACTTACAACTTCGGCCCAGCAGCCTTGATCGCGTCGCTCACTTCGAACTTCTTGAAGTTCTCGATGAACAGACCGGCCAGTGCTTTCGCTGCCTCGTCGTACGCAGCCTTGTCAGCCCAGGTGTTGCGTGGGTTGAGCAGGTTGGTGTCGACGCCCGGAACGGCCAGTGGCACGTCGAGGTTGATGGTGTCGAGGTGCTCGGTGGCTGCACCGATCAGAGCGCCGCTCTGGATAGCGGCGATCACTGCGCGGGTGGTCGGGATGTTGAAGCGTTGGCCGACGCCGTAGCCACCGCCGGTCCAGCCGGTGTTGACCAGGTAGACCTTGGAGCCGAAGCCGCGGATGCGCTTGATCAGCAGCTCGGCGTATTCACCAGCCGGACGCGGGAAGAACGGTGCGCCGAAGCAGGTCGAGAAGGTCGACTTGATGCCGCTGCCCGAACCCATTTCAGTCGAGCCCACCAGTGCGGTGTAGCCGGACAGGAAGTGGTAGGCCGCTTGTTCTTCGTTGAGGATCGACACTGGCGGCAGTACGCCGGTCAGGTCGCAGGTCAGGAAGATCACCGCGTTTGGCTCGCCACCCAGGTTCTTCTCGGAACGCTTGGCAACGTGCTCCAGCGGATACGCCGCTCGGCTGTTCTGGGTCAGGCTGACATCGGCGTAGTCGGCGTGCTTGGCATCGTCAATGACGACGTTTTCCAGCACCGCGCCGTGCTTGATGGCTTTCCAGATGACCGGCTCGTTCTTCTCGGAGAGGTCGATGCACTTGGCATAGCAACCGCCTTCGATGTTGAACACCACGCCTTCGCCCCACCCGTGTTCGTCGTCACCGATCAGGTAACGGCTTTCGTCGGCCGACAGGGTGGTTTTACCAGTGCCCGACAGACCGAAGAACAGGGTCACGTCGCCGTCTTCGCCGATGTTGGCAGCGCAGTGCATTGGCAGCACGTCAGCGGCCGGCAGCAGGAAGTTCTGCACCGAGAACATGGCTTTCTTCATCTCACCGGCGTAACGCATGCCGGCGATCAGCACTTTTTTCTGCGCGAAGTTGATGATCACGCAGCCGTCGGAGTTGGTGCCGTCACGCTCAGGCACGCACTCGAAGTTGGCGACGTTGAGCACTTGCCATTCTTCGCGGCCAGCCGGGTTGTACTGGGCCGGGTTGATGAACAGGCAACGACCGAACAGGTTCTGCCAGGCAGTCTGCGTGGTCATTTTCACGGCCAGGTAGTGATCTTCCGCCGCGCCTACATGCACGTGGGAAACGAAGTGCTCTTGCGCATTGTTGAAGGCCTCGACGCGAGCCCACAGGGCATCGAACTTGTCGGCCGGGAACTTGCGGTTGATCGGGCCCCAGGCGATAGCGGCCTGGGTGGAAGGCTCTTCAACGATGAAACGGTCGACTGGCGAACGGCCGGTGCGGTGACCGGTGCGAACAACCAGAGCGCCGGTATCGGCAAGCTCGCCTTCACCGCGATTCAGGGCTTCTTTTACCAGATCATCAACACTCAGATCGGTGTACACGGCGTTATTGGCTTGCGTCATGAGGTTCCCCGTCGGCCAGTGGCCGAGTGTGCTCCAAACGTTTTGTAGTAGAAAGTCGTGCACTACTACCGCGAAAAAAGTGGGCCGGATTATGCCAGAAAAGCCCAAAAAGAGTAGGGTCCTCCCGTCGTAACGGCGATATTCCGTCATTACGCAGTGAATTTACCTGCGCTGAACCGTTTTAGTGACGGGTATCTGACGGCGTATCGACGCCCGCGCCAGCGAACAATTGAGCGATATCGGCCGCGTCGAACAGGTACTGCTGATTGCAGAACTGGCAATCGATCTCGACTTTGCCGCCCTGCTCGGCTGCCAGCGCCAGCGCATCTTCCAGCCCAAGACTGACCAGCGCATTGCCAGAGCGTTCCCGCGAGCAGCTGCAACTGAAGCGCAGATGCTGCACATCGAACAGGCGCACCTGCTCTTCGTGGTACAGGCGATGGAGCACGGTTTCGTTGTCCAGGCTGAGCAGCTCATCGGCGCTCAAAGTGCTGGCCAGTGCGGTGAGGTGCTGCCAGCTGGCGGCCCGTTCTTCTTCGTCTTTCAAGCGATCGGCGGGCAATTGCTGCAGCAGCAGGCCACGGGCACGACGACCGTCGGCGAACAGCTTGAAGCGCGTGCCGACTTGCTGCGACATGACGAAATAATTGGTGAAGCAATCGGAGAGGGTTTCGCCGTCGAGATCGACAATGCCCTGGTAGCGCTGGCCCACAGTCGGATCGACAGTCAGGGCGAGAACGCCGTTCGGCATCAGGTCGCTGAGGGTGGCGTCCGCCGCGATCTGCGAGGCGTCATAGCGCGCCAGGCCACGGATTTCGCGCTCGCTGGAGCACTCGATCATCAGCAGCGGAATCGGCCCTTCCGAACGCGCCTGCAAGATCAGCAAGCCATCGAACTTCAGCGTGCCGACCAGCAACGACGCGGCCGCCATCAGTTCGCCGAGCAACTGCGCGACTGGCTCCGGGTACGGGTGCTTGGCGAGGACTTCGGCGTAGCTGCGCTCCAGCGCTACCAGTTCGCCGCGAGTGTCGCTGTCATCGAAGATGAAGCGTTGAGTGAAATCGGTATCCGCTAGGTCGGTCATAGGTCTGGGTATCTGAATGTGATGACAAAATGGTTACAAAACGTGAAAATTTGCGCTTGCTGGCACTTTTTTTGGTGCCGGCGCTTTTCGCCATGGGAGGCATTTTATGAACAATCCGGGTTTGTTCCAATCAAGGTGGAACCTCGGCCGGCTGGTTCTGTGTAACGTAGTGCCGTTGGCGCTACTGGCTTTCTGGTTATGGCCTACCGGTCAGATGCTGTGTGTGATTTTCGACGAGTGGCTGTTCCGCTCGCTGAATGCACCGCTGGCCAGCAACCCGATATGGCTCCACATCTGGGCAATTGCAAGTCTGCGTCCGTTCGACATTGTCGTTGGCCTGATTCTGCTGACGCTGCTGATCAAGGGCGACTGGGTCTTCAGGGCAATCGACGTGCGCCGCGCATTCTTCGGTTTTTTCTCGATCCTGCTGTTGATGGTGGTGATTCGCGCGCTGTTTTCCAAATTCGCCGATCACATGGGCTGGCAGCACAGCAGCCCGTCGATGGTGATCGAGGGCGCCGTGCACATCAGCGATTACTTTCCGCATCTGGAAAAAACCTGGGAGCTGAAGGATCGTTCGGGCCAGAGTTTCCCGGGTGATCATGCCTCGGTGCTGTTGATCTGGGCGTTGTTCATGGGCGTGTTCAGCCGCACCGTCGGCCAGTTTTTCACGATCTGGGGTCTGGCAGTGCTGTTCATGTTGCCGCGCCTGGTGGCTGGCGCGCACTGGGGCCAGGACGATTACATCGGTGGCGTGCTGCTGGCGGTCTGGGCGTTGGGCTGGGGTTACTACACGCCCTTTGCCTGGCACGCGTCGAACTTCTGGTTGAAGCTGACCGCACCGGTTTTCGCACTGCTGGGCATGTTGCCGCTAGTGTCGCGGATGAGTGTGGTGTCTGCCGCACGCTGATGAACCTGTGGCGAGGGAGCTTGCTCCCGCTCGGTTGCGCAACAGTCGCCATACCGGTCGGTGCATTTGTCGCTTGAGGCGCACTGCTCGACGGTACAGGGCGTCCTTCGGCCGCCAGCGGGAGCAAGCTCCCTCGCCACAATAGTGTTCAACTCACGTCATTCGTTGCTGCTACCGCGAAACTTGAACAGATCGCGCCGCTGCTTCTTGCTCGGCTTGCCATCGGTGCTCACGCCCAACGACCCTGCCCTGCGCATTGCCGCAGCCGCTTCACGCTTGGCGATACTCGCCTCGGTCTCGGCGTACAAGGTCTGCGCCTCGGGTGCGCCCCGACGCACGATCGACAAGGCCTCGACCCTCACGGTGCGCACTTCGAAGCCGGTGCGAATTTCGAACTCATCGCCTATGCGTGGTTCCTTGCCCGGTTTGCAGCGTTCGCCACGACAGTGCACCTTGCCACTTTCAATGGCCGCTTTGGCCAGGGCACGGGTTTTATAGAAGCGTGCCGCCCATAGCCATTTATCGAGGCGGACCTTGTCGTCCTCCTCCTGTTTCTGCGCCATATGAATTCCTCGTTCAGCCAGTAGTCGGAACTGTACTACCGTTTCTGTCGGGCGCAAGAACTCGGCCCACCAGATAGACTGTGATCTTCGCCGCATGACCGGCCTGGAGTGACCGAGTGACAAAATTCCCGACTTCATTGACCTCGCCCAAGGGCGGTTGCCAGGGCTGCCAGCAAAGCGAGCCGCTGGACTTCGATTTTGCCTTCGCCTTCCAGCCGATCGTCGACCTGCGCGATCAGTCCGTGTTTGCCCACGAAGCACTGGTGCGAGGCATGGCAGGAGAAGGCGCACTGTCCGTGTTAAATCAGGTTACAGAAGACAACCGCTACCGTTTCGACCAGCTCTGCCGGACCCGCGCCATCGAAGGCGCGGCTAACCTTAATATGCAGACACACTTGTCGATCAACTTTTTGCCCAACGCCGTCTACCGTCCAGAGTTATGCATTCGCAGCACGCTGGAGGCCGCACGAAAACACAACTTTCCGATCGACCGGCTGATTTTCGAAACCCTGGAAATCGAGCACGTAGATAATTATCGCCATTTGACCAATATTCTGCGTGAATACCGCGAATTCGGCTTCAAGACCGCCATCGACGATTTCGGTGCCGGCTATTCGGGGCTCAATCTGCTGGCTGATTTCCAACCGGACCTGATCAAACTCGACATGGCGCTGATCCGCGATGTCGATCAAGACCGTGTCCGTCAGGTGATCGTGCGGGGGATTGTCACAATGTGTGCGGAGTTGAACGTTACAGTCATCGCCGAGGGCATCGAGAGCATCGGGGAACGGGATTTCCTCGCAGACTGTGGAATATTTCTGATGCAGGGCTACTGGTTCGCCAAACCTGCGTTCAAAGCGTTGCCCCGGGTGCCAGACGAGGCCTGGAAGCGTTAACTCTTGGTTTTTTTCTTTGAAGACATTTGATCATTTGACCGTTGTTGGTCTGCGCGAGTGGGTGGCGCTCCCGGGCCTGGGAGTCGCCGGTCTGCGCGCGAAAATCGACACCGGCGCCAGCACTTCCAGCCTGCACGCCACCGATATCGAACCGTTCGAGCGCGACGGCGAGAAATGGGTGCGCTTCACCGCGCACCTGGGCACGGTGGTGCAATTGCGTCACCGGCGCTGCGAAGCCCCGCTGGTCACGCGCAAAACCATCAAAAGCTCCAATGGCCATGCGCAGGTGCGCTACGTGATCAGCACCACGCTGGCCCTGGGTGATCGGGTCTGGCCGGTGGAATTCACCCTGGCCTGCCGCAAGTCCATGCGCTATCGCCTGTTGCTCGGCTCCAAAGCCCTGATCGATGGCCAGTTGGTGGTCAATCCGGGCATCAAATATGTACAAGACAAGCCGGTGTTCCCGGTATCTACCTCTTCCACAGGTGTTGCATGAAGATCGCTGTGCTGTCGCGTAATCCGCGTCTGTATTCCACCCGCCGTCTGGTCGAAGCCGGAATCGAGCGCGGGCATGAAATGGTGGTGATCGACACCTTGCGCGCCTACATGAACATTGCCAGCCACAAGCCGCAGATCCACTACCGCGGCAAACCGCTGGAAGGTTTTGATGCGGTGATCCCGCGGATCGGCGCGTCGGTGACGTTCTACGGCTGCGCGGTGTTGC
Organism: Pseudomonas sp. RIT-PI-o; assembly: GCF_001297215.1. Taxonomy (NCBI): domain Bacteria; kingdom Pseudomonadati; phylum Pseudomonadota; class Gammaproteobacteria; order Pseudomonadales; family Pseudomonadaceae; genus Pseudomonas; species Pseudomonas sp. RIT-PI-o. The sequence continues at coordinate 505,881 of NZ_LHPA01000020.1, forward strand.
GTCAGTTCGAAATGATGGGCGTGTTCCCGCTCAACGAGTCGGTGGCCATTGCTCGCTCCCGGGATAAATTGCGTTCGTTGCAGCTGCTGTCGCGGCGCGGAATCGGTTTGCCGGTCACCGGTTTTGCCCACTCGCCAGACGATATTCCCGACCTGATCGCCATGGTCAACGGCGCACCGCTGGTGATCAAGGTGCTCGAAGGCACTCAGGGCATCGGCGTGGTGCTGTGCGAAACCGCAACAGCGGCAGAGTCGGTGATCGAAGCGTTCATGGGCCTGAAGCAGAACATCATGGTCCAGGAATACATCAAGGAAGCCGGCGGCGCGGATATCCGCTGCTTCGTGGTCGGCGACAAGGTGATCGCCGCGATGAAGCGCCAGGCCAAACCGGGCGAGTTCCGTTCCAATCTGCATCGCGGCGGCAGCGCCAGCCTGATCAAGATCACCCCGGAAGAACGCATGACCGCGTTACGCGCCGCCAAGGTGATGGGTCTGGCGGTGGCGGGCGTGGATATCCTGCGTTCCAATCACGGGCCGCTGGTGATGGAAGTGAATTCGTCGCCGGGACTGGAAGGGATCGAGACTACCACCGGCAAGAACGTGGCCGGGATCATCATCGAACACCTGGAAAAGAATGGCGGGCCGAATATGACCCGGACCAAGGGCAAGGGCTAAAGCGAAGAGCAAGAGCCCCTCACCCTAACCCTCTCCCATAGGGAGAGGGGACCGATTGGGGGATATCGGAGAACTACGCCGACTTGAACGAGCAACACTGAATCCATACTCGACCGAATTTTGCAGGTCGATGCATGACGTCAGACACTTCGGTCGGCCCCCTCTCCCTCTGGGAGAGGGCTGGGGGTGAGGGGCTTTTGATCTACACAGCATCCCGGGGCAACATCAATCCCAGCGGCAATCTCACCCGCGCCTCAAGCCCACCTCCGGACCGGTTGCGCAATTCGACATTGCCGCCATGCATCGCCGCAATGCGCTTGACGATCGCCAATCCCAATCCGGTGCCCTTGCCCCCCCGCGCCCGATCGCCTCGGGTGAACGGGTTGAAGATCGCCTCAAGCTCCGACGGATCGATCCCCGCGCCACGGTCCATCACACTCAGGACTACGTACGGCGCGCTGGTATCTCCCGACACATAGGCCGCCACTTCCACGCCGGTGCCGGCATGGTTCAAGGCGTTGCCGATCAGGTTGTTGAGCAGGCGTTTCATCGACACGCGACGCAGCGGGAATGGCTGGATCGGTTCCAGACGCAAACGCACTTTTTCTTCGTTCTGGTTATACGGCGCGGCGACTTCACGCACCAGATCACTGAGGTCGACTTCTTCCACCGATTCGTCGCGACCGTCGCGAATGAACGCGAGGAACTGGTCGAGAATCGCGTCCATGTCCTCGATGTCGCGGACCATGTCGTCGGTGAGGTCGGTGTGGTCGCCCATCAATTCCAGCGACAGGCGCAAGCGTGTCAGCGGCGTGCGCAAGTCATGGGAAACCCCCGCCAGCATCAGCTCACGTTCGCGCCCGGCCTGTTCGACGTCTTCGGCCATCTGGTTGAACGCGCGGTAGACCTCGGTCATTTCGCTGGGCGTATCGCTGATCGGCAGGCGTACGCTGCGGCCCTGGCCAAGTTGCCGCGCGGCATAGACGAGTCGCTTCAACGGCTGGTTGAGCTGGCTGACGAAAATCCATGCCGATGCAGTGGACAAGAGGCCGATGGCAAGGAACCAGCCGAGCACGTTCCAGATTTTCTGACCGCGCAGCGGATGTGGATACAACGGTACTTTCAGCCAGCCATCGCCCAGGCTCGGCGCGCGAACCCACAACGCCGGCGGCGAATGCATGCGCAAACGCACTTCGGTGTCGGCACCCAGTTCCGCCTGCATCTGCCGCTGATAGATTTCGCTGTACGGCCAGTGCTGTTCGCCTTCCGGCACACCGGCACCGACCACACGAATCAGGGTCGCGGCATCGGCAATTTTTGCGCGGTTTTCTTCATCGGCGGCCCAATAGGCGCGCAGCGTCAGAGCGACACCGTGACTGTATTGGCGATCCACCAGCACGTCCTCGTTCATCAACAGATAAACCAGGGTCAGCGCCTTGGAAAACAGCACGACGATAAGCACCAGCCAAAGGGTGCGAGAGAAAAAGCTTTGGGGGAACCAGACGGGGGTTTTCATCTTTAACCGCTACACACTTGCAGGAGCGAGCAATGCTCGCATATTGCGGATTGCGAGTCTGTGGCAATGGCCGTGCGACCAATACCGGCAGACCCGCTCCTACAAATCACCGATCACTTGGTGGCGGTGCCATCCGGTACGAACACGTAGCCCACGCCCCAGACGGTCTGGATGTAGCGCGGTTTCGACGCATCGGGTTCGATCATCCGGCGCAGACGCGAGATCTGCACGTCGATGGAACGCTCCAGTGCATCCCATTCCCGGCCACGGGCGAGGTTCATCAGTTTGTCGCGGGTCAGCGGCTGACGCGCGTTCATCACCAGCGCCTTGAGCACAGCGAACTCACCGGTGGTGAGCATGTGCACTTCATCGCCCCGCTTGAGTTCGCGGGTGGCCAGTGACAACACGTAATCACCGAAGGTGACGTTTTCGTCTTCACTGCCCGGCGCGCCCGGTACCGGTGCGGCCTGACGGCGCAATACGGCTTTGACCCGCGCCATCAGCTCGTCCGGGTTGAACGGCTTGGCCAGGTAATCGTCGGCGCCCAGTTCGAGGCCCTTGATACGGCTCAGCTCATCGCCCTTGGCGGTGAGCATGATGATCGGAATCTGGTTGTTCGCGCCACGCAGGCGGCGGCACGCGGTCAGGCCGTCTTCGCCCGGTAGCATCAGGTCGAGGACGACCAGATTGAACACTTCACGCGCCAGCAGACGATCCATCTGCTCGGTGTTCGGAACGGTACGGGCACGGTAGCCCTTGCTGACGAAGAAACGCTCCAGCAGGCTGCTCAGCCCCGGATCGTCATCAACGATAAGAATTTTTTCGCCTTCAGCCGTTTGTGCAGTGCTGCTCATTGGATGCTCCTTTTAGCTCGGCGCGCATTATGGCGTAGCTGCCGTTATACGCACCGTGTGCATTGTTAGCAGATTTTTCCTTCACTGCCAGAAAACCGGGGTTTATGCCTACAGCCTGCAACGCCCCCGAATGACAGAACGCTGGTTATAATGCGCGGCGTTTTGCGCCAGGCAACGTCTGAATCGTTACCGTAAGTGGCCGGTATTTTTTCCGGCCCTGTGCAGCAACTGTTCGATTTCACGGGTCAATGGACAGCCTCTTGATCCAGGCAGCGGCCATTTTCCAGCCGCTCAATCAGCCTCCAGGCCTTTATCAGCGTGCCTGTGAGCCTGCTTTCACACTATGTCAGGTGGTTTTATGGACAGCATCAACAGCCGCATCGCCGAGGAACTCGGCGTACGCCCACAACAGGTCGAAGCGGCCGTCGCGCTACTCGATGAAGGTTCTACCGTTCCCTTCATCGCCCGTTACCGAAAAGAAGTGACCGGCAGCCTCGATGACACCCAGTTGCGTCATCTGGAAGAGCGCCTGCGCTACCTGCGAGAACTCGACGAACGGCGCATCAGCATCCTCGCCAGCATCGAAGAGCAAGGCAAACTCACCCCGGCCCTTGAGCGTGACATCAAGCTCGCCGACACCAAGACGCGCCTCGAAGACCTGTACCTGCCGTACAAGCAGAAGCGCCGCACCAAAGGCCAGATCGCCCTCGAAGCCGGCCTCGGCGAACTGGCCGACGGTCTGTTCAACGACCCGAACCTGGCGCCGGAAACCGAAGCCGCGCGCTTCGTCGACGCCGAAAAAGGCGTGGCCGACGTCAAGGCTGCGCTGGAAGGCGCCAAGTACATCCTCATGGAGCGTTTCGCCGAAGACGCCGCCCTGCTGGAAAAACTGCGTAATTTCCTCAAGCAGGAAGCGATCCTCAGTGCCCGCGTCATCGCTGGCAAGGAAGAGGAAGGCGCCAAGTTCCGTGATTACTTCGAACACGACGAGCCGCTGAAAAGCATGCCGTCGCACCGCGCCCTGGCGATTTTCCGCGGTCGCAACGAAGGCATTCTCAGCTCCGCGCTGAAGGTCGGCGATGAGCTGCCCGGCACCATGCACCCGTGCGAAGGCATGATCGCCCAGCAGTTCGGCATTCAGAACCAGAACCGCCCGGCGGACAAATGGCTGAGCGAAGTGGTGCGCTGGACCTGGAAGGTCAAACTGTACACCCACCTGGAAACCGACCTGCTCGGTGAGTTGCGCGACGGCGCCGAAACCGAAGCGATCAACGTTTTCGCGCACAACCTGCACGACCTGCTGCTGGCCGCTCCGGCCGGCCCGCGCGCCACCCTGGGCCTCGACCCGGGTCTGCGCACCGGCTGCAAGGTTGCCGTAGTCGACTCCACCGGCAAGCTGCTCGATCACGCCACGGTTTACCCACACGTGCCCCACAACAAATGGGATCAGACCATCGCCATTCTTGCCGCTCTGTGCGCCAAGCACTCGGTGGACCTGATCGCCATCGGCAACGGCACCGCCAGCCGTGAGACCGACAAGCTGGCGATCGAGCTGATCAAAAAATATCCAGCGATGAAGATGACCAAGGTCATGGTTTCCGAAGCCGGCGCCTCGGTGTACTCCGCATCGGAACTGGCGGCCAAGGAATTCCCGGACCTCGACGTGTCGATCCGTGGTGCCGTGTCGATCGCCCGTCGTCTGCAGGACCCGCTCGCCGAGCTGGTGAAAATCGACCCGAAATCCATCGGTGTCGGCCAGTACCAGCACGATGTCTCGCAGCTGAAACTGGCGCGCGGTCTTGACGCGGTGGTCGAGGACTGCGTGAACGCCGTGGGCGTGGATGTGAACACCGCCTCCGTGGCACTGCTGGCGCGGATCTCCGGCCTCAATGCAACGCTGGCGCAGAACATCGTTGCTCACCGTGACGAACACGGCGCATTCAAGACCCGTGCGGCGCTGAAGAAAGTGGCGCGACTGGGCGAAAAAACCTTCGAACAGGCCGCCGGTTTCTTGCGCGTGATGAACGGCGACAATCCGCTGGACTCCTCGGCGGTGCACCCGGAAGCCTATCCGCTGGTGCAGCGCATTGCTGCTGAAACCGACCGCGACATCCGCTCGCTGATCGGCGATGCCGCGTTCCTCAAGCGCCTGGATCCGAAGAAATTCACCGACGAAACCTTCGGTCTGCCGACCGTTACCGACATCCTGCAAGAACTGGAAAAACCCGGTCGCGATCCGCGTCCGGAGTTCAAGACCGCCGAGTTCCAGGAAGGCGTCGAAGACCTCAAGGACCTGCAACTGGGGATGATCCTCGAAGGCGTGGTAACCAACGTTACCGCGTTCGGTGCATTCGTCGACATCGGCGTACATCAGGACGGTTTGGTGCACATCTCGGCGCTGTCGGAGAAGTTCATCAAGGACCCACGCGAAGCGGTCAAGGCCGGTGACGTGGTGAAAGTGAAAGTCATGGAAGTCGATATCCCGCGCAAACGCGTCGGCCTGTCGATGCGCATGAGCGACACCCCGGGCGAAAAAATCGACGGCGCCCGTGGCTCGCGTCCGGGCTCGGCACCGCGCCAGTCCTCCGGCAACGCGCCGCGCAAGGAAACCGCGACCGCCGCGCCGGTGAACAACGCGATGGCCTCGCTGTTCGCCAACGCCAAGCAGTTGAAGAAACGCTGATGGAAATGCCGGCCGGGCTCGTCGAGAGCGCGTTTTTCAAGCTGTTGGGCTGCCGCCTGCACAGCCTCGAAACCGGGGTCGCACAAGTCGCCCTGGCGCTTGAGCCCGAGCTGCGCAATCGCGGCGGCAAGCTGCACGGCGGCGCGCTGTTCAGTCTGGTCGACATTGCCATGGGCCTGGCTTGTTCCAGCAGCCATGGCTTTGATCAGCAGAGCGCAACCATCGAGTGCAAGATCAACTACATCCGCGCCGTTTCCGACGGCGAGGTGCTGTGCACGGCCCGGGTGATCCACCCGGGCCGGCGCACGCTGGTGGTCGAAGCCGAGGTGATGCAAGGCGACAAGCTGGTCGCAAAAGCGCAAGGCACCTTCGCTGTCCTGTAGATGTTGCTCATCATTTTGAGTTAATTTCGGCGCAACGAATCCTGTGGGAGCTGCCGCAGGCTGCGATCTTTTGATCTTGCTGTTGAAAAACAACATCAAAAGATCGCAGCCTTCGGCAGCTCCTACGGGTTATGTGTGCGGCTGACAGGCTAGAAAACCAGGCGATCACGCCAGTTTCAACTTCACCCTTGTAGACCGTCCTGCCCACCCCCATATTGGGGCGACTGACGCGTGAAGGAATCCAAATTGAGCGAACTTCTCAACCGCCGCCTGGCTCTGCTCGGCGAGCGCGCCAACCTCTCTCTGCTCAAGCAGTGCCTGCACGGTATCGAACGTGAATGCCTGCGTGTGACCAGTGAAGGTCGCCTGGCGCAAACGCCGCACCCCGAAGCCCTGGGTTCCGCGCTGACCAACGAACAGATCACCACCGACTACTCCGAGTCGCTGCTGGAATTCATCACGCCTGCCCTGCCGGATCCGGCTGACACGCTGGCGAGCCTGGACAAGATTCACCGCTTTGCCTACAGCAAGCTCGGCAACGAGTACCTGTGGAGTCCATCGATGCCGTGCCCGTTGCCGGCCGAGGAAGACATCCCGATCGCCTATTACGGCACCTCCAACATCGGTCAGCTCAAGTACGTCTATCGCAAGGGCCTGGCCCTGCGCTACGGCAAGACCATGCAGTGCATCGCCGGGATTCACTACAACTTTTCCCTGCCGGAACAGCTCTGGCCATTGCTGCGCGAGGCCGAAGGCTTCGTCGGCACTGATCGCGATTTCCAGTCGGTGTCCTATATCGCCCTGATCCGCAACTTCCGCCGCTACAGCTGGCTGCTGATGTACCTGTTCGGCGCCTCGCCGGCACTGGATGCCGGTTTCCTGCGCGGGCGTTCGCATCAACTCGAACAGCTTGATCCGGACACGCTGTATCTGCCGTATGCGACCAGCCTGCGCATGAGCGATCTCGGTTATCAGAGCAACGCCCAGGCCGGCCTGACGCCCTGCTACAACGATCTGGCCAGTTACACCGACAGCCTGCGCGAAGCGGTGGCCACGCCTTACGCGCCGTACGTTGAAGTCGGCACGCACAAGGATGGGGAGTGGGTGCAGCTCAACACCAACATCCTGCAGATCGAAAACGAGTACTACTCCAACATCCGCCCGAAACGCGTGACCTACACCGGCGAACGGCCGATCCAGGCGCTGATGGCGCGCGGCATTCAATACGTCGAAGTGCGCTGCCTGGACATCAACCCGTTCCTGCCGATGGGCATCGACCTCACCGAATCGCGCTTCATCGACGCTTTCCTGCTGTACTGCGCGCTGAACGACAGCCCGCTGCTGACCAACACTTCGTGTGGCAACGCCACCTCGAACTTCCTCAGCGTGGTCAAGGAAGGCCGCCGTCCGGGCCTGCGATTGCAGCGTGACGGTCAGCCGGTCGAGATGAAGCAATGGGCGGCCGAGCTGCTCGAGCAGATTGCTCCGCTGGCGGCGATGCTCGATCAGAGCGTCGGCGGCGATGCCCACAGCAAGGCGCTGGATGCCCAACTGGCCAAGGTCAACGATCCGTCCCTGACGCCATCGGCGCAGGTGCTGGCCGCCATGGCCGAGCACAAGGAAAGCTTCGCGCAGTTCTCCCTGCGCCAGAGCCAGGTCCATGCCGAGTTCTTCCGTCGCGAACCGCTGGCGGCTGACGAGCAAGCGAAGTTTGAAGAACTGGCCCGGGCGTCGCTGGCACAGCAGACCGAGCTTGAGCAGAACGAAGTCGGCGATTTCGATGTGTTTGTCGGCGCGTATCAGGCGAGTATCCTGGCGATCAGTAACTGATCAAATTTCTCTGTGGCGAGGGAGCTTGCTCCCGCTCGGCTGCGCAGCAGTCGCAAATTATCCAATGCGGCGCATCAGATGAAAAGCGTTAAAGGATTTGGGAGTTCTTCGGCCTCCCCCCGGGGGAAACCCCCTCGCCACAAGTCCCAACCGCCCGCTGTGCTTAGATTTTTCCGCTCATAAGCTCATTCGAAAAAGTTATTTATTTCTAGATTCTT